>CAYTAJ010000041.1:0-21329 GCA_964435725.1 uncultured Algimonas sp. | reverse complement strand
CCGCCTTGTGAGACTGTAGGTTTGAGTGAAGCACCATCTGCCCTCGCGGCAGGTGGGTAGGGGTGCTATGACAATAAACATGGATCTAATATTCTTAAATAACATTATTCAAAAGCTGTGAAAACACTATGATAATAAAACACGACTGTGAGAATAATATTAATTTAGTTAGTACGATACTATAAGTAAGCTAATGCGCTTGTGCTAGGAGATTAATTATCTATTGTGTAGGTGAGTTTAATAAGGCAAATTGTGGAAAAGAAGATCTATTTCATGTTCAATAAAATTCAGTCAAAAGTAAGGCTGAAAACTTCACTTCTACCCATATTAATCCTTTTAGCCAGTTGCCAAACCACAAAACAGAATTCCGGTTCAGAGAATCTTCAAGACAGCTCCTCTGATTATTTTGAAAAGCGAGAAGATGTTTCAACCAAGAAAGATGGATTTTATGTTTTTGGCGTAATGAATGCCAATTTGAAAATGATAAAACCTTCTCTTGAAGATGCTCGAAAATGTTCGTTGAGTGCCGGCTTACCTATATCAGAAAAAGAAGACTTGGAGTTTTGTAATAAGGCAATTTCGAACTCAGAAATTGGCAAAGAAAATTTGTTCTCAACTTACCTAAATAGAGGGATGATAAATACTAAGCTTGGAAACTATAGCGCTGCGTTCGCTGATTATGACAAAGCAGCAGAGTTTTCGATTCATAAAGGCGATGTGTTGTTTAGCCGGGCAATCACAGAATCTTATCGCTATGATTATGAAACTATGGCTGAGCTGATTGAGTTAGCTCTTAAACATGATGTTCGCGATAGAAAGAAAGCCTATTTTTTTCTAGGTGGTGCGTATGAGTTAAATTTTCAATTTGATTTGGCCAGAGAGGCTTATCAGAATAGTCTTGCGTTAGACAGTGATGCTAAGCGTGTAAGAGCTGCACTTGATAGATTGAACAAGTTATGGCCTGAGTAAGTCTCCTAAGGGCTATTCAGACAATTCAATGATGTTTTGATTTTTGAATGTAAAATACCCCTTGCATTATTTTGAAACCCCTATATGTCGCGCGCATTAATTCGCGTGTAGGGGCGGGTGTCTGACATATAGTCTTTCATCCATTCCGGTGAGCGCTCCGGTGGTCGGAGAGCTTCACACCCTGCACTAGGTCAACCGGAACAAGGAGATATCCATGGCCCTACCTGAATTTTCTATGCGTCAGCTTCTCGAAGCGGGTGTTCACTTTGGTCACCAGACTCACCGTTGGGACCCTAAAATGGCCCCTTATATTTTTGGTGCCCGTTCAAACATTCACATTCTTGATTTGTCACAGACAGTCCCACTACTTCACCAAGCCCTGAAAGAAGTTCGCGATGTTGCTGCCAAAGGCGGCCGTGTTCTTTTCGTTGGTACGAAACGTGCTGCGTCTGAGCCCGTCGCTCAAGCCGCTAAGCGTTGTGCGCAATATTACGTCAATCACCGTTGGTTGGGCGGTATGCTCACAAACTGGCAGACAGTCACAAAATCAATCGCACGTTTGAAAGAGCTCGAAGGCATTCTAGGCGAGGGCGTCGAAGTCGCCGCCGGTTTGACCAAGAAAGAGACATTGAAGCTGACCCGTGAAATGGAAAAGCTCGAAAAAGCGCTTGGCGGTATCAAAGATATGGGCGGTAAGCCTGACTTGATGTTCGTTATCGACACAAACAAAGAAAGCATCGCAATTTTGGAAGCCCGTCGTTTGGGTATCCCGGTTGTCGCGATTTTGGATTCAAATTCTGATCCGGCATCGGCTGACATGCCAATTCCGGGCAATGATGATGCAGCCCGGGCTATCCAGCTTTATTGTGAGCTTATGGCGGATGCGGTTCTTGACGGGATGACAACTGCGGCGGCTGCGGTTGGTCAAGACCTTGGCGCGTCTGAGAATCCTGAAGAGTTGGCTTTGAATATGGCACCCGCAGCTGAAGAAGCAGCCCCTGTTGCTGAGGCGGCGCCTGTTGTTGAAGCGCCAGTTGTTGAGGCTCCTGCAGCAGAAGCGGCGGCCCCTGCGGCTGATGAATCAGAGTTTTTGCCTGTCACGCGCGAATATGATGCGGAGGCCAACAATGAGACTGTCGTCAAAATCGAAAAATATCTCGGGGCTTCACTCAAGAATAAAGACGCAAAATATGTGGCGTGTTCTGATGAGACTGAGCTTGAAACAATCGTTAAAGGTTTCATGAAAAAGAAGCTCGGCATCGAAGATGCCGCGGTTGCGATGGAAAAAGTCAAAGCCGTTTGTGAGCAAATGAAGCCAACACGTATGAAAAACCGTGTCACATTCTATTACTTGCTGGCCAAAAACGAAGGCAAATTGGGCGAGTTCTAAGAGCCCCACCTTTAAAACCTTATCCGCGCTTCCTATGTGAGCGCGGACGTTAAACTACACACAGAACACAGGAGAGCGAAATGGCTCAAATTACTGCTGCTATGGTGAAAAGCCTACGCGATCAAACATCCGCTGGTATGATGGATTGCAAAAAAGCTTTAAATGAAACAAATGGCGATTTGGACGCAGCTATCGATTGGTTGCGCAAGAAAGGTATCGCAAAAGCGGACAAAAAAGCCGGTCGCGTTGCGGCAGAAGGCTTGGTCGCTGTAGCAACGGCCCCGCAAACGGCGGCTGTTGTTGAAGTCAACTCTGAAACAGACTTTGTGGCCCGCAATGAGGGTTTCCAAGCGGCTGTGAAAGAAATCGCAGCCCTCGGCGTGACTGTAAACAGCACCGAAGAATTGGCGGCGGCGAAAACGTCTACAGGCGAAAGCGTCACGGATTTCTTGACGACTTTGGTCGGCAAGATTGGCGAGAACATGACATTCCGCCGTATGACACGCTTAAGCGTCGAAAACGGAACGGTTGCGGCTTACATCCATAATGCGGCCGCAGAAGGCATGGGCAAAATCGGTGTTTTGGTTGCGCTCGAGTCAACAGGTGACGTGGCCAAGCTAGACGCCTTGGGTAAGAAAATCGCTATGCACATTGCGGCGATGAACCCGCTTGCTTTGTCTACTGATGATCTTGATCCGGCTGTTGTTGAGAAAGAGCGTGAAATGCTCAAAGCGGAAGCCCTTGAATCCGGTAAGCCGGAAGCTATCGTCGACAAAATGGTCGAAGGTCGTATGGTCAAATTCTTCAAAGAATCTGTTCTTATGACGCAAATCTTCGTCATGGATGGCGATCGTTCGATCGAGCAAGTCATTGCTGATGAAGCCAATGACCTCGGCGCTGACATCAAGATGACGGGCTATATCCGCATGGAAGTTGGCGACGGCATTGAGAAAAAAGAAGAAGATTTCGCGGCTGAAGTCGCTGCGGCTGTTGCCGGATCTTAAATCCTTCACAGTTTATGGTGCTAAAATTCTGGCATCATAAACCGTAAGCGTTATAACCCTGTCAGACCGAGTCATTTCGACACGGTGTTGACAGGGTTTTTTCATGTCCGGCTATCAATATGATCGTATCCTTCTGAAAATATCAGGCGAAGCTCTGATGGGGGATTTGGACTACGGTATTGATACCAAAATGACCGCCCGTATCGCCAAAGAAGTGGCCGAAGCTCATTCTAAGGGTTTGCAAATTGCCCTCGTTATTGGGGCCGGGAATATATTCAGAGGTTTAAGCGCCGCCGCCGGTGGTATTGAACGCTCTACCGCTGATTACATGGGCATGCTCGCAACTGTGATGAATGCGCTCGCCATGCAAAGTGCTTTGGAACAAGAAGGCGTGGATACGCGCGTACAATCCGCCATTCCGATGCAAACGGTCTGCGAACCTTACATACGTCGCCGTGCCGTGCGCCATATGGAAAAAGGGCGAGTAGTCATTTTCGCGGCCGGGACAGGTAATCCGTATTTCACTACGGATACAGCCGCGGCTCTACGCGCTGCGGAAATGCAATGCGGTGCTTTGTTAAAAGGAACACAAGTAGACGGGGTTTACGACTCTGATCCGAAATCAAACCCGGATGCCAAACGCTATGACACTTTGAGCTATCAAAAAGTCCTTGCTGATGATCTGAAAGTGATGGACGCCGCCGCTGTAACCTTGATGCGAGAGAATGACATCCCCATTATAGTGTTCTCGTTGCATGAAACGGGTGGGTTTGACAAAGTTATGTCTGGAAATGGAACGTGCACCATAATTCAGACTTAATGCAGCCACGTCTGAATGTTGAAGTGAATAAAACTGGAGAGCCTTATGGCAGATTTTAACATCGCGGATTACCGCAAAAGAATGGACGGAGCCGTCACCGCTTTGCGCACCGAATTCTCCGGCTTGCGCACGGGCCGAGCCAATGCAGCATTATTGGATAATGTGACTGTGAATGCCTACGGTTCCGACATGCCACTTAATCAAGTGGGCTCTGTCAGCGTGCCAGAGTCTCGTATGTTAATGGTGAGTGTGTGGGACAAAACGATGGTGGCGTCCGTTGAGAAAGCATTGCGACAAAGCTCTTTGGGCCTAAATCCTGTCACTGACGGGCAAACTTTGCGTATTCCGATGCCGCCCCTTACAGAAGAGCGTCGTCGTGACCTGACGAAAGTTGCGGGGCAATATGCTGAAAATGCCAAAATTGCCGTCCGAAATGTGCGAAGAGATGCAATGGATACACTCAAGAAACTCGAAAAAGAAAAAGAGATTTCTGAGGATGAACAGAAAGCACATGAAGGTGACGTGCAAAAAGCGACCGATGATGTGATCGCTGAAATCGATAAGATTTTGGGGACGAAATCAGAAGAGATTATGCAGGTCTAAGCTTGGGTCTCTCTCAGACATATCAATCCCGATTTCCGGAACATATTGCCATTATTATGGATGGCAATGGTCGTTGGGCGCAAGCCCGTCATCGTCCCCGTGTGTTCGGTCATCAAGCCGGCGTCAAAACCGTTCGACGCATTGTCGAAGATGCCTCCGAAATGGGTGTTAAGTGCTTAACGCTCTACAGTTTTTCAACCGAAAACTGGTCACGCCCTAAAGCGGAAATTACGGCACTCTTCACGCTTTTACGTGAATATGTTGAGCAAGACCTCGCAACGCTTCACGAACGCGGTGTTCGCATTCGTATTATGGGCTCACGTGAAGGTCTGAAGCCGGATTTGATATCCCTCATAAATCGCGTTCAAACGACAACAGAGAAAAATACAGAGTTTTCCCTGAATATTGCCTTTAACTATGGCGGACGTGACGAGCTCATTCGTGCGACTAAAAAAGCGATGTTATCAGGTCATACCGCAGAAACTCTCACAGAAGACATCATTGAGAGCTATCTGGACAGCTTCGGCTTGCCGGATCCTGACCTCGTTATTCGAACGAGTGGTGAAATGCGCGTCAGTAATTTTCTGCTCTGGCAAGCCGCTTATGCCGAGTTTGTTTTCACAGATGTGCTATGGCCGGATTTTTCCAAGCAAGACCTTGAAGCGGCGATTTTGGAATTCCAAAGGCGTGAAAGACGCTTTGGTAACCTAAATTCGTCGGAAGTGGCATAAAATGGATACTGCCGCGGTTACGCCCAAAAAGACTTGGAAAAACCTCGGGGTTCGTTTTGTTTCCGCTGTTGTCCTGGCAGCGGTATGTATAGCCCCTTTCTATTTTGGTGGCTGGCTCTGGGCTGCTTTGGCGGTCCTGTTTAGTGGGCGTATGATGTATGAATGGGTTCGGATGTCCGACCTCCAACCCACGCGTTTGGCTTATTGGCTTCCCTTATTTGGTATTGCGATTGCGAGTATTTATGTGGTTCAAGGCTTATGGCTCTACGCTATTCTTACAGCGTTAATCTGTGCCGCCATTTGTGCGGGTGAGCGACTGAGACGCGGTGGTAGTCTTTGGGCGGGCCTTGGTGCGCTTTATATTCTCATTCCCTGTCTGACACTTATTGGCCTGCGTGGAAATGAAGTTGGGTTTAACACTGCTGGCTTTCAGACGGTTATATATATTGTCCTCGTTGTTGTAGCTGCAGATGTGGGCGCATATTTTGGTGGGAGTTATTTCAAAGGTCCAAAATTGTCTCCCAAATTGTCACCGAACAAAACTTGGTCGGGTTTTTTCAGCGGTTTGATCTTTGCTGTTATACTGGGAGGTGTTGCGACAAGCTTTATCTTCAACTCCTTCTTTTTTGGTCTGCTCATGGCAATTCCGGTTGTCCTACTGAGTGTTGGTGGCGATTTGCTAGAGAGTGGTTTGAAGCGCCAATTAGAGGTCAAAGACACAGGCGACCTATTGCCGGGCCATGGCGGACTGCTGGATCGCTTAGACAGCTTGATGCTGGCGGCGGTTGGTTTCGGGCTTATTATATCAATTATACCAGCGGCTTGGCCCATTTAATCTGATGACGAAGCGCATTTCCGTATTAGGGTCCACAGGATCAATAGGCGAAAGCACATTGGATATTGTGTCTCGAGCGGCTCCGGGGACTTATGACATTATCGCATTGACAGCCTGCCGCAGTGCTGAAAAGCTTGCCGCACAAGCCATTAAATTTAACGCTGACTTTGTAGCTCTTGCAGACGAAACACAAGGAAAGCTGTTGGAAGACTTGCTTGCAGGAACCTCCGTGAAAATCGGATTGGGTCCAGAAGCTCTGGTTGAAGCCGCGTCAATGGAAGCCGATTTCACCATGGCCGCCATAATGGGTGCAGCGGGATTAGAACCAACACTCGAAGCTGTAAAACAAGGGCACCATATTGGGCTTGCGAATAAAGAGTGTCTTGTCTGCGCGGGCGAGCATTTCATGGCCGAAGTCAAACGCCACGGTGCAACGCTTTTACCCGTTGATAGTGAGCATAATGCGATTTTCCAAGTTTTGGAAGAAGACCGAAAAGGCGTACGACGTCTCATTTTAACGGCGAGCGGTGGACCCTTTAGAGAGCTAAGCCGTGACGCTCTTAAATCTGTTACACGCGCGGATGCTCTCAATCATCCGGTTTGGGATATGGGCGCAAAAATTACGATAGACTCTGCGAGTTTGATGAATAAAGGGTTGGAGCTTATTGAAGCGAGTTATATTTTTGACCGCCCCTCCGAAGAGATTGATGTCATCATCCATCCGCAGTCGATTATTCACTCCATGGTGGAATATATTGATGGATCTGTCCTTTCGCAAATGGGGTCGCCGGATATGCGCACGCCTATAGCCTATGCCATGGGGTGGCCTGCGCGAATTGAGGCGCCTGTTGAGCGTTTAGATTTTGCCAAAATTTCGGGATTGACGTTTTTTGAACCGGATACAGAGCGTTTTCCGGCTCTGCGGTTGGCGAGAGAAGCGCTTATTGCAGGGGGAAAAGCGCAAAATACGCTGAATGCAGCAAATGAAGTCGCTGTAGACGCCTTTTTGCAAGAAAAGATTGGTTTTCTCCAAATCGCAGAAACAGTCGAACGAACCTTGGAGAGCGTATCTGATGAAGCTGACTTTTCTCAACCTGATCAGGCGATTGAAGAAATTCTCGCAACAGACGAGCGAGCCCGGCGCACTGCACATGAGCATATTGTAAACTTGTTATAAGCCAAAAAAACGGGCAAACCCTTTTTGTTCTGACGTGAAGACGTCAGTGGATTCGAATAAAGGGACATATCTAAACCGCGCTATGCTTTCCAGCTTTGTAGATATCGTGATTTTTATAACGAGTTTTCTCGTTGTGTTGTCCTTCCTCGTTTTTTTCCACGAGCTTGGTCATTACAGCGTTGGCCGGTTCTTCGGTATTTCCGTAGATCGGTTTTCTATTGGCTTCGGGAAACCCATTTGGAAACGCAAAGCCAAGAGCGGGACAGAATGGATGATTGCTCAGATACCCTTAGGTGGCTATGTCAAATTCACAGGCGATGCGTCAGGCGCCAGTAATCCCGACATTGAAGAACTTGAACGGATAAAGGCGCAAGTTCAGGCTGAAACAGGGAAGGGCGTTGAGGATATTTTCCATTTCCGCCCCGTCTGGCAGCGGGCTTTAGTCGTTTTGGCGGGGCCAATAGCGAATTTCCTCTTGGCTATCATAATTTTTGCCGGTTTTGCCATTGGGATTGGCACCTATGATCGTCCTTCTGTCATTGGTGAGATAACGCCCGGGAGCGCAGCGGAGGCGGCAGGGCTCCAACCCGGAGATAAAATATTGACGATGGATGGCCGTGATGTTTCCAGATTTTCTGAATTATCGAAATATGTCGTCCTTCGAAGCGATACTGACATCCAAACTGTCATTGAAAGGGCGGGTGAACAGATTGAACTCACGGTGGCCCCACGTCGTGAAAGCCGTCGTGATTTTGCCGGAGGGAAGTCTACAACAGGGTTTTTAGGGGTTAGCACAGATATAAATAGTGAGCTTATTCGCGATGAATATGGCCCTCTAGAAGCGCTTGGTTATGGCGTTGGTCGTTTAGGTGAAACCTTTTCTATGACCGGGACCTATGTTGCACGGCTGTTCCAAGGTAAGGAAAATGGAGATCAACTCGGCAGTGTTGTTAAAATTGCGACGATAACCGGAAAAACCGCTGTTAATGCTGCGAATGCGGAAAGACCGTTTGGTGAGAGGATGAGAGCGCTTGTTTTACAGCTGATTCAACTCGCCGCGGTTATCTCAATTGGCTTAGGTATCGCAAATTTAATGCCTATTCCCGTCTTGGATGGTGGACATTTGGTTTACTACGCTTATGAAGCGGTTGCGGGTCGTCCGCTTAGTCAAGAAAAACAGGAGTTTGGGTTCCGAATTGGTTTTGCCGTATTGCTTACACTTTTCGTCGCTCTCACGATTAATGATATCAACTACGTGAGTAGTTTCTTTTCCTAAATGGACGTCCTAATGCACTCAGTCACGAGATATAACGCTATAGACTTGAAAGCTGTTATTAAACATCGGCTTGTACTTCTCTTATGCATAGTGGCGGCATTGTTTTTTGTAGCTTTTAACGCCGTTGCACAAGATGAGGCGCAAGCGCCGGCCCCTATTCCAGCACCGACTGTAATTAAGTCTATTCAAGTGCAAGGGAATGAGCGCGTTGAAGCCAATACAGTCGCGTCTTACTTGTTGATCGCTCCGGGCGACCCTTACAGCGAGTCTCGTATCGATACGTCCGTAAAGACCCTCTACGCGACAGGCTTGTTTGCCGATGTCGCGATTGACCCGCGTGATGGCAATGTTCTCATACAAGTTATTGAAAATCCAATCATCAACCGTGTTATCCTTGAAGGAAATAAATCTCTCAAGACTGATAAGATTACGGATGAAATTGATGCGGAACCACGCTCTATTTTTTCTCGTTCAAACGTTCAGTCAGATGTTCAGCGCATAATTGAGCTTTATCGTCAATCCGGTCGATTTGCTGCTACCGTTACGCCGAAAGTTGTGCAGCAACCTCAAAACCGTGTCGATTTGATTTTCGAAATCACCGAAGGCCCTGTGACGGGCGTTAAGCGGATCAATTTTATTGGCAACGCAGAATATCCTGACCGTTTGTTGCGTAAAGAAATCGCAACGGCTGAGTCCGCTTGGTATAAGTTCTTTAGCTCTAATGATAATTACGACCCTGGTCGCCTAGAGTTCGATAGAGAGCAGCTAAGAACCTATTACACCAATCGCGGTTTCGCAGATTTTCGTGTAATTTCAGCGGTCGCAGAACTGACCCCAGATCAAGAAGATTTCTATATTACATTCACGATTGATGAGGGTGAGGAATATCGTTGGGGAGACATCAGTGTTGAAACGCAATTGGATGAGCTCGATCCGGAATTCTTAGAACGCCTTCTTCGCATTCAGACGGGCGAAATCTATAATGCCAGCTTGGTTGAAGACGCTATTGATACGCTTAACTTTGCAGCCGGTACGACTGGCTATGCTTTCGTTGATATTCAGCCTGATATTCGGCGTAATCGTGAAACTAAGACGGTCGATCTCGTTTTCAATGTTGTTGAAGGCCCACGCGTTTACATCGAACGTATCGATATTGTCGGGAACACGACGACATTGGACTATGTTATTCGTCGTGAAATGGAACTGGTCGAAGGCGATGCCTTTAACCGCATCCTTTTAGATCGTTCAAGAAATCGCGTGCGCGCACTTCGTTTCTTTGAAGAAGTGGAAATTACTGAAACGCAGGGCTCTGCGCCTGATCGTGCTGTCGTTGAAGTGGCCGTTAAAGAGCAACCGACGGGTGAATTGAGCTTCTCTGCCGGTTTCTCGTCGGCGGATGCTTTCCTTGTCGATTTATCGATTACTCAAAGGAACCTAAGAGGACGTGGACAATTAATGCGCTTTGTTATCCGGGCCTCATCCAATAGGCGCGAAATTGACCTGCGCTTTACAGAACCAAGATTTTTAGGCCGTAACCTCGCGGCTGGTATTGAGTTGTTCGATGTAACAATTGACTTTTTGCAAGAAGCTGGGTTCCGTCAGTCCAGAACAGGGGGGCAAGTCACGTTGGCTTTCCCATTAACGGAAAACACTTCGCTGACGACGCGTTATTCACTTCGTCAAGAAGACATTTCATTCTTACGCGAAAATGAGTGTCCGGCTTTAAGGAACGCTCTTATTAACGGAGAAGGTATATCGCCAGCAGACACTCAAACATTATCATTATGTGAACAGGCAGGCGGTCGTCTTTCCTCTATCCTTGGATATACTTTTGCTTGGGATCGCCGGAATGACCCTATTACACCAACGGGTGGTTTTGATGTCCGTTTTAGTCAAGACTTGGCTGGTGTCGGAGGTGACGTGAAATATTTGCGAACGGATGTTCGTGCCAATGCTTATAAGGGGCTTTATAAAAATGTTATTGCGAGTGCCACACTCGCAGGTGGTTATATTCGCGGATGGGGTGGTGATAGCGTGACCATTAATGATCGCTATTTTAAAGGTAACTTTGATTTCCGAGGTTATGATAATGCAGGCATTGGACCTAGAAATGTTTTTGTAAACGGTGAGACTGGAGAAGTTGCAACAGCAGAAGATTTTGCCGCCGTTGGAACAACCATAAGAAATCCACGCCTTAATGCTCTTGGCGGAAATGCGTTTGCCTTAGCTGCTGCGGAGGTGAGTTTTCCTGTTGGCGTACCAAATTTGTTAGCTAGTGTATGGACTGAAGCTGGTACTGTTGGCTTATTGGATGATGATGCAAAGATTGATGTTATTCAATTTACCAATACTACCAGTGTTACGACTAACGAGTCATGTGGTAATATTGTTGATGATGGAGACCCCAATACAGTCATTATATGCCAGCGGAGTATCGATAGCCTTGCTATGCGTGCCATGCTGGGGGCATCCGTTTTCTGGGAAAGTCCGTTCGGTCCGATCCGTTTCGACTTCACCAAACCACTTAGACAGTTTGATTTCGATGACCGTGAGTCATTCCAATTCACAACCCGTACAAGGTTCTAATTATGTTTAATAAAGTTATTCGCGCCGCTGCGCTTGGGTGTTTTGCTGCATTTTCACTGAGTGCTTCAGCATTTGCTCAGACAGTTTTGGTCGTTGATTCTCAAAAAGTTATTGCTGACTCGAAAGTCGGTAAATATGTGACGTCTCAAATCCAGTCGATTCAGACATCTGCGTCATCCGAAGTTCAGGCCAAATTGACGTCTGTTCAAAACAAAGCCAAAACATTTGGAGCGCAGTATGAAGGCCAAAAACAGGCTGATTTGGTAAACAACCCTACATTCAAAGCGCAATATGAACAGCTTTTGAAAGACGAAGCTAAATTCAAGCAAGAATATGCGAAAATTAGCCAGGAAATGCAAATTACGCGTCAAAAAGCAATTATTCCAGTTATGCAAAAGTTTGCTCAGATTGTGAATCAAGTTGGTGCCGAACGAAATGCTGATGTCGTTTTAGACAGGAATTCAGCCTTATATGTAAGCCCAACTTCAGACATAACACAAACAGTTCTAAGCCGTCTCGACCAACAAATGACAACAACGCCCGTTGTTAGAGAACGTCTGCCCAATAAATAGGGCTGTTTCTTGGGTGAATGCATATGATTGACCCGAGATTTTATACTGCGCTAGGCCCGAAGAGTTTAGCGCAGCTTTCAGAAGGCTTGGATGGTAATTTAGAGCCTCATTTCTATGACGAAATGATTGAAGCGCCATCGGCTTTGGCTGGGTCAGAGCCTGGCGCTTTGACGTTTTTACAAGACAAACGCCGAAAATCAGATTTGGACACAGCCAAGGCTACAGCTTGTTTAGTCACAGAGAGACTTGCACCGTTTGTTGCCGAAAAAGGCATTATTCCCATTATCAGTAAATCTCCACGCGCTCATTTCGCACGAATGTGCGAACGCCTTGTGGAACCACTCTCTGCTTTGCGGCAGTCTGATATTTCAAGTTCCGCCGATATTCATCCTACTGCAATCATTGGACCGGGCGTTACAATTGGTGAAAATGCCCGCATCGGCCCTTATTCTATTATTATGCATGGTGTGAAAATAGGGGCCAATACTGTTGTTGGGTCTAATGTAAATCTCTCATACTGCATAATAGGCGAGGCATGTCGTATCAAACCGGGTGCCGTCATCGGAGGAGCGGGTTTCGGGGTAGCCAAAGACGAGCAGGGACTTATCGATATCCCACATCTTGGACGCGTTATCATTGGTAATCGTGCGAGTATCGGCTCTCAGACTTGCGTAGACCGCGGCCAGCTTGGGGACACAATTCTAGGCGATGATGTGAAAGTCGATAACCTTGTTCAGATTGCGCATAATGTGAAAATTGGTGCAGGTTCTATGCTTGCAGGGCATGTTGGTATTTCCGGAAGCTGCACGATTGGTGAGAATGTACAAATGGGCGGCAATGTCGGTCTCGCGGATCATTTGACCATAGGTGATAATGTTATGATAGCGGCACGTGCTGGCGTTATGCATGATATTCCCCCAGGGGAGGCTTGGAGCGGTATTCCGGCCATGCCGATCAGAGAGCATATGCGGGTTATCAATGCGACGCGTAAACTGGCAGCCAAGCCAAAGAGAGATACGTAATGGTACACGTCTTTCCACTAGATCGCGAAACCGTAAAAACATATTTGCCTCACAGAGATCCGATGTTGTTTATCGACCGTGTTTTGAGTGCTGATGAAACCTCAATAATTGCTGAGTCAGATGTGAAAGCGGATGCCCCTTTTTTTAAAGGCCATTTTCCTGATTTGCCCATTCTGCCGGGAGTTATGTTGATTGAAACCGTAGCTCAGGCGGGGGCGCTTATTGTCTCTCTGTCCAAAGGGCTTGAAGATGGAAGTTTCATCGCGTTCTCCGGCGTGGAGCAAGCGAAATTTCGTCGTCCTGTCTATCCGAACGACACATTGACGGTTAAAGCACGTATCGAGAAACATCGTCGTGGGTTTTATAAATTCTCTGGTGAGGCCTTGGTTGGCGAGGCCGTCGCGGCACAATTACAATTTTCTGCAACACAAATGGCATTCGATCAAAAGGCATGATAGGTCACTCCCATGACCACACAGATTCACCCTACTGCGATTATTAGCGATGGCGCTAAACTTGGCGAAAACGTCTTTATCGGCCCTTATTGCATCGTCGATGGCGATGTTTCACTCGGTGATAATGTGCGACTTGTCAGTCATGTCAGTTTGACAGGCCATACAACGATTGGCGCTGACTCAACGCTCTATCCTTTTGTGTCTATGGGCCACCCGCCACAAGATTTTAAGCATAAGGGTGGCGAGGTTTCGATTGTCATTGGCGAACGCTGCACTTTTAGGGAAAATGTAAACATTCACCCTGGAACAGATACAGGCAAACCTCAAACCCGTATCGGAAATGATTGTTATTTCATGGTGGGAACCCATCTGGCGCATGAAGGTCAAATGGGTAATCACGTCGTGGTGTCGAATGGTGCGCAGATTGGTGGCAATGTCACCATCGGCGATTACGTCGTCTTGGGTGGATTATGTGCCATTCATCAACATACGCGTATTGGGAATTATGCCTTTATTGGCGGTATGGCGACGGTAACGCGTGATGTTATCCCTTATGGATTTGTTGTGGGGAATGCTGCGCATTTGGCGGGACTCAATGTCGTGGGCCTGAAAAGACGAGGATTTACAAAGGCGCAAATCAGAGAGCTAAGAGCGGCCTATCGTTTAATGTTTGCGGCGGAAGGTACCTTCTTGGAACGCTTAGGCGATGTGCAGCGCCTCTATAAAGATCATGACTTAGTCCAGGAAATTGTGGCTTTCATTCGGGCGCAGAAAGACCGGTCTATCTGCTTACCCTCAATGGGGAGCTAGCTATGAACTTAGCTGTCATTGCCGGACGAGGGGATTTGCCTAAACATGTGGTTGCGGCTGCCAAAGAGAGCGGCGATTTAAAAACGGTCATTGCTCTGGACGGTTTTGCAGAGAGTGCAGACTATGCGGATGCGAAATCGTTTCGCTTGGGGGAATTTGGCGGAATTATAAAGCATCTAAAGAAGTCCAAAGCCACACATGTTTGTTTTTGTGGAAACGTTGATCGCCCTGATTTTTCATCTGTTAAACCTGATTTGAAGGCTATGTTTTACCTGCCGGGTACAATTCGGGCGGCCAAAAAAGGCGATGATGCCCTTTTACGGCATCTGATGGGCTTGTTCGAGAAAGAGGGCTTTTCTGTCATCTCACCTCAAGAGGTTTGTAAGCCCCTATTACTGCCAGAAGGTGCGCTTGGAAAACACTCTCTGACAGATGATCATCGCGAGGATGCATTGGGCGCGTGCCATATCGCACAGTCTATCGGGGCGCTGGATATCGGGCAGGGCGCAGTCGTTGCGCGCGGCGTAACCTTGGCTGTCGAAGCCCAAGAAGGGACGGACGCTATGTTAATGCGATGTTCCGCCCTGCCTCAAGCTTTGCGGGGGAATGAAGACGCGCGCGTCGGTGTCTTAGCCAAGATGATTAAACCGGAGCAAGATCAAAGGGTAGACCTCCCTGTGATTGGCCCGGCGACAATTGAAAATGCAGCCGCTGCTGGATTAGCCGGCATTGTCGCTGAAGCCAATGGCGCATTAGTTTTACACCGCGATATTGTAATTGAAAAAGCAGACCAATTCGGGCTTTTTGTCATAGGTTTGCCGCGCTCCGCCCATGACTAATTTATTTGTCGTCGCAGCCGAACGCTCCGGAGATGATATCGGGGCTGCGCTAATAAAAGATATACAGTCATTAGACCCTGATTGTCAGATCGAAGGCATCGGCGGCACGGCGATGGCAGACTGTGGTGTGCCGTCTCAAATGGATATTGAAGGCCTGTCAATTTTGGGGTTTGTAGAAGGTCTCAAACACTATCCCATGATTATGCGAAAAGTGAAAACTTCTGCGGATCTTATTCTTAAAAGCCAAGCGAAGGCGGTCGTTCTTATTGACAGTTGGGGCTTTATGATAAGGCTTGCTAAGCGGCTTAAAATGCTCGGCTATAAAGGGAAAATCATTAAATATGTTGCGCCACAGGTTTGGGCGATGCGCGAAGGGCGTGTCAAAATATTGGCAGAGGTGACAGATATTCTTTTAAGTATTCAGCCCATGGATGCCCGTTATTTTGAAAAGCATGGCCTTAAAACGATATATGTTGGCAATCCCGTGTTTGATGAAGATTATAATTCGGGCAATGCACTGAGCCTGCGTAAAAAATATGGTCTTGGCGAGCTGCCAATACTTTCCGTCTGGTTTGGTAGTCGACCATCAGAGGTAGAGCGCTTGACCGAGCCATTTTGCGTTACAATCGCGCTCCTGAAAAAACAGTTTCCAGACTTAGTTGTGATGAGTCCTGTAGCAGAAACAGTCCGAGAGCTGTTACGAAATCATCTATCTGCCTCCTTAGTGGATGATGAAGTACTGCTCTTAGAAGAAGCAGAAAAACTCGATGTCATGGCGGCTTCGGATGTAGCACTGGCTTGTTCGGGGACAGTCACGACGCAATTAGCCAGCGCGGGCGTACCAACGATCGTAGCGTATAGATTAAATGGGCTGACTTATTTTGTGGCAAAACAACTGTTCAAACCCAATTATATTTCCATTGTTAATATTGCGGCGAATAAACCGCTTATGCCAGAATTTCTGCAATCAGATGCCAATGGGCCTAATCTAGCTGCCGCAGTCACGCAGTTTCTCAAGGATAATAATTTATCCGATGTGGCTTCAAAGGCGTTGACAGCGCAGACGCAATTAATGGGCGCAGGACATCCTGAAAAGGTCAGTAAAAAAGCCGCCAGAGCAGTTCTGACGGCTTTGAAGGTATAAATACTTTTGGAGTTAGGCTTAACGCTTATCCATTGGGACGTAATCTCGGAGCGTAGCACCAGAGTAAAGCTGACGCGGACGACCAATGCGTTGACTTGGGTCTTCTAGCATTTCATTCCACTGGGAAATCCAACCGACCGTTCGTGCCAGAGCGAAGAGTACTGTGAACATGGATGTCGGGAAGCCGAGAGCCGATAAGACAATACCGGAATAGAAGTCGACATTCGGATAGAGCTTCTTCGCAACGAAATACTCGTCTTCAAGCGCGATTTTTTCCAGTTCTTTGGCAACGTCTAGAATCGGATTTTTCAGGTTTAATTCGTCTAAGACTTCATGGGCCACTTTCTGCATGACGCGAGAACGGGGGTCGAAGTTTTTATAAACACGGTGACCAAAGCCCATGAGACGGAAAGGATCTGATTTGTCTTTCGCACGCGCGATAAATTCCGGAATACGGTCAACAGTGCCAATTTCTTGGAGCATATTTAGGCAAGCTTCATTCGCGCCGCCGTGAGACGGGCCCCAAAGACAGGCAATACCTGCCGCGATACAGGCATATGGGTTGGCTCCTGAAGAACCAGCGAGGCGCACAGTAGAGGTTGAGGCATTTTGTTCATGATCGGCATGAAGAATAAAGATCTTATCCATAGCGCGCGAAATTGTCGGACTGATATGATAAGGCTCAGCCGGAACCGAGAAACACATATTCAGGAAGTTCTGCGCATAGTTCAAATCATTGCGTGGATAGACATGCGGCTGACCGATTGAGTATTTATAGGCG
Organism: uncultured Algimonas sp.; assembly: GCA_964435725.1. Lineage (GTDB taxonomy): Bacteria > Pseudomonadota > Alphaproteobacteria > Caulobacterales > Maricaulaceae > Litorimonas. The sequence continues at coordinate 4,315 of CAYTAJ010000041.1, read as the reverse complement.
CGCGCGGCAATTGTTGGGATTTTGGCGATAAGGCGCATAATGGCCATGTCACGGGCTTCATTTTCCGTCGTATGGGCATCGTCATGGTAAAAACCGGACAAAGCTCCAACCGTACCACACATCATCGCCATAGGGTGGGCATCGCGTCTAAAACCATTGAAAAAGCTTTCAATCTGGTCGTGCAACATTGTGTGATTGGTGATTTTATCGGTGAAAGCTTTATTTTGCGCCTCATTGGGTAATTCACCATTGATGAGGAGGTAAGCCACTTCTAGGAAAGTTGAGTTCTCTGCCAGTGTCTCAATATCATAACCCCGATAGAGAAGCTGGCCTTTCGCGCCATCGATGAATGTAATTTGGCTCTCAGTCGAACAGGTTGATGTATAGCCTGGGTCAAAGGTGAAATGACCGGAGTGTTTATGCAAAGCACGGACATCGATACCCGGTGCGCCCATAGATCCTTTCATGATAGGAAGTTCATAAGATTGCCCATCGACGGTAACGGTCGCCGTGCCGGATTGAGTAATTTTATTTTCCATGAGTCTTTCGCCTTTTATTGTTGTTCGCCGGAGAGATAGTCGAGGCAGTCGGATAGTCGACCCAGACATTCATCTTGTCCAAGTAACGCCATAACCACTGATAAATCAGGGGAAGGGCGTCCGCCCGTGAGTGCCGCCCGCACGGGTTGTCCTATCCGACCGAACCCGATGTCGTTCTCGGCCGCAAAATCTGTCAGGAGCTGTTGGAGATTATCCGCAGCCCATGCGCTGCCTTCTAAGGATTTAAGCCGTAAAGTCAAAGCTTCTAATAGGGCTTTCACACCGTCTTTCCGTAAAGGTTTAGCTGTTTTGCCTTCTAAGGTTAAGGGGCGGTCAACCAAGAGGTAATCTGCTTGGGCAATCAACTCTTTTAATGTTTTTGAACGCGGTTTTAGAGAGGGTATGGCGTCTCGTAATCGTTGAAGCTTTTCTTCTGTTTTGTTGACCTCATTCAGGAACGGTAGGGCCTGAGTGAAAAGAGCTTGATCGTCCATCTGCGCGATATGTTGCGCGTTGATAAAGTCCATCTTGTCAAAGTCGAGGCGAGCAGGGGAGCTATTGATGCCTTCCAGAGTGAACACTTTCGCTATATCCTCATCGTTGAAGAATAATTCTTCATCGCCATGCGCCCAGCCCAGTTTGACTAGGTAGTTACGCAGACCTTCTGGCAAGTAACCCATATCGCGATAGGCTTCGACGCCCAAAGCACCGTGACGTTTGGAAAGTTTCTTCCCGTCTGGGCCATGAATAAGGGGCACATGCGCCCATTCCGGTATATCCCAACCCAAGGCAGAATAAATCTGTTGCTGTCGCGCCGCATTAATCAGGTGATCGTCACCTCTGATAACATGTGTGATACCCATATCATGGTCATCCACGACAACGGCGAGCATATAGGTCGGTGTGCCATCAGCGCGTAGCAGGACAAGGTCATCCAGTTCCGAGTTTTCCCATGTAATATCGCCTTGCACGTGATCCGTCAGAGAAGTTTGTCCGTTAGGGACACGGAAACGTAGGGAACCTTTTGTTTCGGATTGATCACGATAAGGCGAACGGAAGGCATGGCCGGCTTCGCGACATTTTTCGCGTTCAGCATCCAGGGCTTCTCCCTCAAGCGGGCAGTAATAGGCATGACCGGCGTCTAACAAGGCTTTCGCCGCCGCGATATGGGCCTCTGCGCGTTGGCTTTGATAGACAATCTCACCGTCATAGGACAAACCAAGCCAATCAAGCCCGTCAAGAATGGCTTGTGTGGCTTCGGTTGTAGAACGCGCTTTATCCGTATCTTCGATACGAAGATGAAACTCCCCATTCACATGCTTGGCAAAGTAATAATTGAATAAGGCGGTGCGCGCCCCGCCAATGTGAAGAAAACCGGTCGGAGACGGCGCAAAACGTGTAATAATCTTTTTTGTCGTCATGATTGCATCCTCAGCCTAAAGTCATGCTGTGTTGCGCGCTCTATTTCATACTGAAAAGGCTTTGAACAGCCCTGATACTGCGCAATCGGCTATGCGATTATGGGCAGAGGCGATTTCGCCACCGGCTTTGCGATTTGATGCTCTCGTGATTAGCTTTGCCATAGGCATTGGGCTTTATTTTGGATGGCCGTCAGAACCATTATTATGGCCATTCATCGCGGTCGCCGGAGTTGTTGGTGGTGTTCTTTGGGTAACGCGAGAGACAAGTAAAGATATCTGGATATGGGCGGTGCTTGGCCTGTCTATGTGCATTGGTGCGGGTTACGCAACATTCCATACGTCAAATGAAGCCACGCCTCGTTTACCCATTGCTGAGCGAAGTTATGAAGTGAGCGGATGGGTTGAGAGCATCGCAGCCTCCGGCAAAGGCGTGCGCTGGCATATCGTTGTTGAAGACATGTCACGCTTAGACCCGGATGAATTACCGGAAAAAGTCCGTGTCAGGTTAGGCGCGAAACATGTCGATGCCGCAATGGCGGGGGATAGTGTACGGCTTGTCGCTAATCTAGCCGCACCGCCGGGGCCTGCGGTGCCCAATGGCTATAATCCGGCGAAGCGCGCTTATTTCGAACAAGTGGGCGGTTTTGGTTATGCGATATCGGTGCCAGACGTCACACCCATGCCGCGTGAGGTGGGTATGGGGAGAAGGATTGCTAATCTTCGCTATAGCTTGGCCAAGCGCATCCATGAGACAGCCCCAGAGGAAACGGCAGGCCTTCAGGCGGCGCTTTTGACGGGGGTGCGGCGTTATATTCCGCCTGAGCATACAGAGGCGCTGCGAGTAGCCGGATTAGCGCATATTTTGGCCATTTCCGGCCTTCACATGGGATTGCTCGCAGGGACAGCCTTTTTTGTTTTCACTTATCTGCTCGTCTATATCGCGCCACTGTCCCGGCGTTATGATGTGCGGAAGTTTGCAGCGGGGCTCGGCATTATTGCGGCAACACTCTATCTCATACTATCAGGAGCCTCTGTCGCGACGCAGCGGGCTTATATCATGGCCGTGATCGTGTTTTTGGCGGTTATATTGGATAGGCAGGCTATTTCTGTGCGCTCCGTTTCTGTGGCGGCGTTGGTCACATTATTACTGAATCCAGAGGCTCTGACGTCTGTTGGGTTTCAGATGTCGTTCGCGGCGGTTCTAGCCTTAGTCGTGACCTATCGGACGTGGCAAGATTATCGGCCCATACGCGCGAAAGGCGGGTTCATTGCGCGTATCAGAGATAATGCTGTCTCACTCAGTGTGACGAGCCTTGTAGCAGGCGCGGCGACGGCGGGGTTTGCTTTATTTCATTTTGGACGCATTGCGCGCTATGGCCTTGCGGGTAACTTGCTCGCCATGCCGATTTTCACTTTTGCGGTGATGCCTCTCGGGATTATGGCCTTGGTCGCCATTCCTTTTGGACTGGAAAGCGCCCCGCTTTGGGCCATGGGCAAATCGATTGAACCCCTGATTGCCATCTCGACATGGATTGCGAGTTGGGACGGAGCATTAGCGCGGGTGAGCGCCGCACCGGCTTGGGTGATCGGGGTTTATGGCTTGGCGTTTATCTGTTTGTTGCTGGGTAAGTGGCGCGGACGATTGATTGGGCTTGGTCTAATAATCGCTTGTATTATCGGGTGGCGATTAGAACCTATTCCTGACATACGCGTTTCCGCAGAGGGTCGCGTCGCCTTTTGGGAAAGTAAGGACTTTCAACAGCTTATCGTTACAAGTGAACGCGCGGATCGCTATGGACGCAACCAATTTTCTGAAAAAGCCGGGCAAGGCGATGTCGAGGTTTTAGCGATGTCCAAGAGTGAGGCGCCTTGCGATGCGCTCGCCTGTCGGTTTGAGGTTAAAGGGCATCAACTCTCTATTCTCAATCATCCGTCAGAAGCGCCGATAGAATGTGCTGTGTCTGATCTTGTTATTTTGACGGTGAGGGATGTCGGGCCAGAGGTCAGGCGGAATTGCAAAGCCAGATTGGTGGATGGTCGAACACTCAGGCGATTGGGAGCCTTGGATATTTACTTGGAAGAAACAATCCGGTGGCAAGGCACAAAAAAGCCGCCTGAAAACAGACGGCCTTGGGATTAGTGCAATTCCTGCCATAAACTTATGATGTACCGAAAAATGAACAAGTAAGGTTCAATTTTCGGTTTCGATTCCGCAGGAAATGCACCTGTTAGATTTTAATACTGCCGCAACAATCCTACCAAAACGCCTTGGACTTCAACGCGGTCAGGGCCGTAGACTTGCGTTTCGAAATCCTCATTCTCAGCGACAAGCTCGACTTGATTGCCGGATTTATA
>CAYTAJ010000040.1:0-21580 GCA_964435725.1 uncultured Algimonas sp. | reverse complement strand
TCGCGCGCCAGCATTCGCGTAACCTCCTCGGACACGCTCCCCGTTATTGGAGAGACTACAGATGGGCACTTCGTTTTGACAGGGCTAGGGTCTCGTGGATTTGTTTTTGCCCCGCTATTAGCTGAGGCCATTGTTTCAAAGTTTTACGGTGATCCCATGCCAATCGCTAAATCTGTCTGGCAACGGTTTTCAGTCACCAGACTTATGGATTAAAAAAATTATCCTCGGTCTCTAATATCAATATCAGAAGACCCTGATGTTGTTTTCTCGAGCGATCCCAACACGGTATCTACAAATATATCCGAGGATCCGGAGGCCTTTAAAACGGCGTTTTGAACAACAGCATCAATATCGATCGAGGAAGATCCGGAAGCTCTGACATAGAGTTCAGAAATATCACCATCATCAATTGAAACATCACCACTGCCGGATCGTTCCAAACTAACGCGGCTGTTTCCATTATCGCCTAAACCATCGACCGATAAATCACCCGAACCGGAGCCCTGGAAATCCAAAGATCCGCCAATTTTTCCGAAATCAAAATCGCCAGACCCAGAGGCTTCTATTATGGCAGAACCTGTAACGTCATCTACTTCAACATCGCCAGAGCCAGACATTTCCAGATCAATATTCGTAGCTTGTGCAACTTGAATATCACCTGATCCACGTCCTTCAGAACGTAAAAACCCTATCGTACCGGCTTCGATGTCTCCGGAGCCTCTCATTTCGCTCCGGAATTCCTCTGCATCACCCATATTTAGATCAGCGGAACCTCGTCCCTCAAGATAGACTTTGCCAGCGACGTCACCCATATTGATTTTACCGCAATGATTTAGGGACAAATCTGCAGAACTAAAATCAGGATTACCTTCTGTGAAAACAATTGAATTGCGAATAATCAGCTTCGTGTCTTTTGGCACAGAGACGTCAAAGATTGGGTAATCTTCAAGATCTTCATAGCCGCCAAATTTGCCTTTATTACTTTCTTTTTTCCCAAAAAGGCTAATATCGTACGAGCCATAATAGCCTTTACATTTAGCTCCTTTTACGTTCTCAATTTCACCGTCGATTATAAATTCATTACCTTTATAAATCCGCGTTCCCTCTTCATTGCGTTCTTTTGTTATTGAGATATCACCGGATCCATTCGTCCAGTTTATCGTTCCAACAAAGTTTTCAATGATAAGCGTCTTTTGACTATCGGCTTGTGCGGCAACGGCCGTCAAAGACAGAAGAGCCGCAGCACATAATCCGGTTGTTAATTTCGATGTCATAACTCTCTCTTTTGCTCGCGTTTCGCCTTGATTAGAATTTCAGTGTGACAGCATTATCACCGCTGAGTTTTATTTTTAGTGCGAAGTCAGCTTCTTCAGCCATGGTGGCTTCGAAACCGTTTTCATCCCAATCTATGCTGATTTGAGCGATGGAAAGCGTTGCCCCTTTAACGGGCTGAATATCTTGTACGGCTGGAACAGTGGCACCTGTTGCAAAGACGGCGAAGATAGCGAATGATTTAAACATGACCGTTTCCTCCTTTGGTCAGTTAACTGATGAAAATCAGTGTGATGGGGTTTGGGGGGAACCCCGCGACTTAGGATTCTAAGTCGCGAAAGTCTCTGCGTAATTTCCACTCTTTGGATGTAATAGACTGTTCCAAGTCCTGCATCCGCGTTTCAAGTGAACGGTATTTGGACTTTACATCTTTGAATGTTGTCGTCCGAACCGGGGCTTCAGGTGACTCACGATAAGCACGCTTCGCTTGTCTATATTCACGACGATATGGTGCGCGAACATCTTTCGGAACAAATATCCAAAGCAGTGCATAGATGACTACCGTTGACCCAACGCCTAGTAAAACAGATATCACACATATCACTCTAACGATTGTATGATCTAGACCAATGTAGTCTCCGATACCTGCACAAACGCCTCCGAGGATACCGTCAATCTTATTGCGACGGAGTTTTTTATGAGTCCCGCCTGAAGAATAGTTGTAATCGACATCATAGTCTTCCCAACTTCTTTTATAATGCTTTTTATTTGCCATTTTTCTCTCTCCAATCCGGAACCTCGTCGTCAAGGATGCGCTCCAGAACGGCGACGCGTTGGTCTAAAATGTCTGCAACTTTAGACATCTGCTCTAATTCAGCGATCTCATCGCCACTCATATGATTGAGCTTTTTGTCTTGGTGTTTGAAATGCATGACTGTCCAAACAATGAATACAGGCATGAGTAATGCGATGATCGGAATTAATAGGGCCAATTCATCCTCCATAATATTTCTCTCTCTTTTTAATTGGTTACCCGGGCGGTTGGGGATTACTCACAGGTTCGAAGGGGGTGAGCAAGGGGGATAGACCGCCCGGGTATGTTACAGGCACTTAGCCTGATTTCTTAGAACTTTTTTTCGCCGCTTTGCTTCCGATACGGGCTTTCAAGGCCGCTAATTCATCTTCAATAGCGTCAACAGCTTCTAATTCAGCAAATTGGCTTTCCAAGGACTGGCCGGCACCGAGATCAAAACTTTCTACTTGAGCTTCAAGCTCGTCAACTTTGCGTTCCATCCGCTCATAGCGTGATAGGGCATCATCAACTTTCGTGTCTTTCAACACTGTGCGAACTTTTATTTGGCCGCGAGCCACTGTTCCGCGCATCAGCAGAGCTTTATGCTTGGCTTTCGCTTCATCCAATTTGGTTTGAAGCTTTGTCAAATCAGCGTCTGCTTTATCGACGGCCTCATCCAAGATGCCCATTTCTTTAATCACGACTTCGGCCATGGCTTCGGCTTGCTGTTTGGCACTTAGCGCACCGCGGGCCAGGTCTTCGCGATCTTTTGAGAGGGCTAATTCCGCTTTCGCTTCCCATTCATCGGCGCGGGCAGAATATTCTTCGGCTTTACGCGCCAATTCTTTGCGCTCTGCGATATTGCGGGCAGCGTCAGTCCGAACTTCAATCAGCGTGTCTTCCATTTCTTGAATGATAAGGCGTGCGATCTTTTCCGGATCTTCGGCACGATCAATCATCGCATTCAGATTTGAATTGATGATGTCGCCCATGCGTGAAAAAATTCCCATTTTCGTCTCCTAAACTATCGGTGGGGTTTCTATATGGCCGTAATGGCGTGGGTTAAAAGAAAATCGCTGAGATTACGAAGCCGGCGGCAAAGAACATCCATGTCTCGGACTTGCGGGTTGTCAGGTAGCGGACGAAGCGTGCACCTTTGCGTTGCCAGCTTTCGTCCGTGTTACGATATTCGTCTGTGTATCTTTCGTTCATGATGATCCGTCCTTTACTGTGTTCTTGATCTTAAAATCCGAAACCGACGATGCGGGCTCCGGCGTTCCGGCGGCTCATGATAGACGCATAGCGGCGTGAACGTGTGTTACGTGCTGGCGATGAAGACAATGCCGTTGCGGCGTCTGGAGTCTCATTCGCTGTGTCGATGTCTAAAGTACGGAAGGTCATTTTACTCTCTCTTTCTGTGTGACCTCTTTTGGAGGTTTGTGTTTACGTCTTTGGGTTAATCCCTCTGACAAACTCAATATGGCGAGATGAATGAATTCTGTCTATTTTTTTTAAGTTATTGTTTTTATTATATTTTTATATTTTTATCAAGAAACTCAAAATTTAATTTAGTATTTTAAACCAATTATTGGCCTATTGATTTAGTAAATTTTACTATTTATAAGGCCGTATGAGCGCAATATCTCAACAACCCATCGGCGCATCAGCCATATTTTATGCTTTGCTTGATAAGGTTTCGAATGCCGCAGCCTTAGAAAAGCCAGTTTTGATCACCGGGGAACGCGGGACAGGCAAAGAATTGATTGCCTCCCGTCTGCATTTTCTGTCTCCACGATGGGAGCAACCCTATATAAGAGTCAATTGCGCCGCCTATTCAGACGAAATGTTGGACAAAGAGCTCTTTGGGCAGTCTTTCCTGGACGGACGCGAAGATACCAATGGGCGTTTTTATCTCGCCGATACCGGCACGCTATTTTTAGACAATATAAATAAGACGAGCTTGCGCCTGCAGGAAAAGCTGATGCGGGCGATTGAATATGGTCAATTTGAAGCAGGGTTAGAGACTGAAAGCCAAGAAGTCGATGTTCGAATCATTGCCGCTAGCGGGCCTGATCTTCGCGACTGTGTTAAAGAAGGCACATTCTTAGCCGACCTTCTCGACCGATTGGCCTTTGATGTCGTCCATCTACCGCCCTTACGCATTCGACCTGATGATATTGCACCTTTGGTCAATTTCTTTGGACGCAAAATGGCGGGATCATTAGAGGCAGAGAGCTTCCCGGGCTTTACGGCTGAGATTATGGCTAAACTTGAAAGCTTTGACTGGCCCGGCAATGTACGGCAGCTCAAAAACGTCGTCGAACGCAGCGTTGCACAAAGTTTCTTGGAGGATGAAAGTCTAAGCGTACCTATCGCAACTTTATATATGGACCCATTTAAAGGACCTGAATGGGTGAAAAACGCCTCTCCAGCGGAAACATTGGAGGCACCAAAGACGACAATTGCTGAGTCGACGGTAACCGCCTTACCTCCTGACGCAAGTTTTCAAGAACGGGTTCTTACCTTCGAACGACGGTTGATAGACGAAGCGCTCCAAATCCATGACCATCATCAAGGCAAAGCTGCAGAGCATTTGAAGTTAAGCTATCATCAGTTTAGAGGTTTATTACGAAAACACGGGTTGAAGAAGTAAATATTGATGCAGAACATTCGTAAGCATAGCTTTAGCAAGGCAATCAATAACATACTTTTTGGTCTATCAAGCATAAGCCTCGTTAGCTGTGCGACACCCGCTACAACCGACATTCTTACAGACTCAAGCAACATAAACGCCACAACAGACCATTTCGTTTTTGGAAATTACACGTCTTCCGCTTGGGTCAGCGGAGAATTCGATGGTCAGAAATCGCGGCAAATCATAGGCGAGACACTACATTTTAGCGTGAATCAATCACATCATGAAGGTGGATTGGACGTTGGTCTATCCCGTGTTGATTACGTTGTAGCCCCTGTATCAGAAGCGAAAAAAGATCTGCGCGTCTGTTCGTCCTATCAAATTGACTTGAAAGGTGGAGGCCGCTGGTGGGCGGGGCCAAAGGTGAGTGTCAATTGGCAAGGCGACGAAGCCGCTAAACGAAATGGCGATGATTGGTATGAAAACTATATTGTCGAAATTGCAAGTTCCACCCCGGACGAACTTCATGATATTTTCACCGGTGATTACTTCAAAGCGATCGAACTCCCAAGTACGACATTGGCAGAGTCAACATACCGTCATTACAAAATCCGCTTTCATTCTTGGTGGCAGTTTTGGTCTGTCCGGCAAGATTTCAGAGAGACGGGAGAACTGAATGTAGAACCTATTCTCGACGTTTGGATTGCGAATGGGCTTCCAACGAATCGGGTCTTTGACGGCGTTAAAGCCAATATTGAAACCTATGGCGATATTCGCGGGAAAGGCAGACTTCGCATGGATATGACGTCAAAAGATAATATCGTTTTGAATTGCGAATAGACGTTGTTGGCAGAGATTATTCCCGCCGTAATATACCTTCCGTCACCGCGCTACCAATCTTACCCGCTTTGAATCGCGCTTTGACGTCAACTGGGTCATAAATCGTTTCGACCCAGTCTGTAAAATCTATCGGTGTATGGGCGATATAGGCCAGATAATCTTCGAAAAAGAAGTCTAGCATACCCGTTTTCCCATGTCGGATATGACCATATTTAAAGGCGAGCTGTTCTTTCGCCTGTTCAATAGTGTCACCCATAATAAAATGCCGATAAAGCACGCCCATAATACCCGTGCGGTCGGCCCCCGACTTACAATGCATCAGAACGGGGTATTCGATGCGTTTGAAGAGATCACGCGCCCCTTTTAATCGCGGAATACTGTGCACATCACGGCTATACATACGGAAATTAACGAGCCGAATACCGTGTTTTTCGCAAGCTTCTTTTTCAAGGGCGTAAAACCCCATCGGGCTTTCCCCGCGTAAGTTGATAATTGTCTTTATGCCCTGTTCAGCCAACCAATCTATACGCTTAACATTCGGCTGCACAGCACGATACATTCCACCGCCAATATGATGATGGTTATGCACCCAAAGGCGAAGAAAGCCATGATCGGACCACAGCGCTTCTCGATGAGCGCGTTTTCTATCCGCAGGATTGTTGAGGTTAAGCGTCATATGACCTATGCGAGTCCCAAAGTAAGTTAACCGCACTTAACAGGGAGGATGCGTGTGTTCAAACGCTTGATGCGCTCATCTTTCATGGCCGCCTGTATAGGTTGGCTCATCGCGGCGTATATGGTCTTGGTGAAATATACGACGCGCTGGGACGTTGAGCACGCAGACAGGGCAAAGCCAGTTATTGAAAGTGGTGAAGGGTTAATCGCCCTCACATGGCATTCACGGTTTCTTATGCTCAATTCCGCATGGAAAAAGTCCTATGCTTTACCGTATGTTCTAATTTCCCGCTCCCGTGACGGGGCGATTGTGGCCTTCACAACGAAGTTTTTAGGCTTGAAATCAATTCGGGGCTCTACAAAGAAGCTCGGTAGCGAAAAAGCAAAAGGTGGCGCGCAAGCCGGACGCAGCATAATTGACGCCATTAATCAAGGCGGCTGTATTGTCATTACACCCGACGGCCCACGAGGTCCGCGTCAGCGTTTGGGTATGGGGCCTCTACGACTGGCGAAGATGACAGGCGCACCAATTTTGCCTTGCACGTTTTCTGTCGCGCGGCGAAAGCAATTTGACAGTTGGGATAAATTTGTTCTGCCAAAGCTTTTTGGCAAAGGTAAAATTATTTGGGGCACACCTGTTACTGTTTCCAAAGACGCCAATGAAATCGAAATGGAAGCCTTGCGCCTCTCTGTCGAAACCGAAATGAATACGCTTTTAGCGCAAGCTGATATGGCCTTGGGCCACACCGTGGTGGAGCCCGCATGAGACGGCGTTATTCATTTCTAATGCGGAGCCTGTCATTAATCGCACCGCTCTGGTTAGCTAAGCGAGCCAAGGCCGGAAAAGAAGACCCCGCGCGCCTGTCTGAGCGCTATGGTCGCGCTTCATGCCCTCGGCCTGAAGGTCAATTGATTTGGATGCACGGCGCTTCAGTGGGGGAAACAACAATGATGTTACCCCTCATCAAAAGACTACTGAATAGCAACCCTGAACGTTCTGTTTTAGTCACAAGCGGAACCGTCACATCAGCCAAAATCATGGCGAGTAAATTACCAGATCGCGCTTTTCATCAATATATCCCGCTTGATGCGCCGCATTATGTCGCGCGGTTTTTAGAGCATTGGAAACCAGACCTTGCCGTTTGGGCGGAGTCTGAAATTTGGCCTAATCTCATTTTGCAAACCAAGGCTGCCAACATACCAATGGCCCTTATAAATGGGCGTTTGAGTAAAAAATCACTTGCAGGATGGGCTAAACGAGAACACTTCGCAAAATCTATATTCGATTCATTTGATAGCATTTTACCTGCGGATAAACCCACAGCAGAAGGGCTTTCATCAATTCTTGACAGAGATTTAAAAGCGGTTGGCAATCTAAAATATGATGCGCCCGCATTATCATTTGACTCTGAAGAAAGAGACACGCTCAAAGAAGCTATTGGCCAACGTAAGATTTGGGTTGCCGCTAGTATTCATTCCGAAGAAATGGATACCGTCATAGAGGCCCAAAAACGTATGAAGGACGTCCTCTTATTGCTTGTGCCGCGTCATCCTAGCGAGGCCGCCTCTCGCATGATTGTGGCCGACCACCCTGATTTGAACATTGCAAGGCGTTCAAAAAAACAAGTCCCTAATGAAAAAACAAAGATCTACCTATTTGATACATTAGGCGAAATGGGCCTTGCTTATTCACTTGGAGACCTGGCTTTTGTAGGCGGATCGCTTTCCTCTACACTGATGGGGCATAACCCGTTGGAGCCTGTAAGATTGAATGTCCCTACACTCACCGGCCCTCATTTCGCCAGTTTTGCAGAGGTCTACGCCCCCTATATTGAAAATAATGCCATCAAGGTCATTGAAGAAACGGATGAGCTCTCCCAAATTGTAACCAACATGCTAAACGACCCTGACACACGCGAAAAAATGATGAAGTCTGCCATAGACATTGTAGGCCGTATGTCGGGCAGTTTGGATATCACAGTCGAGACTTTGGAAGGCTTGCTCCAATGAGGTCTAGCCAATGAGACCACCCGAATTTTGGAATCATCGCCACGGGCGGGATTCGGCCCCGATGATACGGACACTTCTATCTCCTATAGCTTGGCTCTATTCCAAAGCTGTCAGAAGGCGGTTTAAAACAACGGAAAGCTATGAAGCGGGGATACCCGTCATTTGCGTCGGCAACGCGACATTAGGTGGAACGGGCAAAACACCCATTGTTATTTATCTGTTGCAGAGCCTACGGCGTATGGAACTCAATGCTGTTGGTCTAACCCGTGGATATGGCGGTCAAGAAAAAGGCCCTATTCCCGTTCATGAGCGCCACACGGCCAGAGATGTTGGCGATGAACCTTTACTTCTCGCACGACATGGTCCCGTTTGGGTGGCCGAAGGACGTGATGATGGTGCTCGGGCCGCTCGTTCACACGGTGCACAGATTATTGTCATGGATGACGGACATCAAAACCCTCAACTTTTTAAGTCACTTTCACTTTTGGTCGTGGATGCCGAAGTGGGCTTTGGTAATGGTTGCGTCTTTCCAGCCGGCCCCTTGCGTGAACCGCTTCAAGACGCACTGGACAGGGCAGACGCCATAATTCTCATGAAACCCACGCCTGACTATGAAATCGAGGACCATCTGGCTCAACAACTTAAAGGACAATTGGTCATTCCCGCCTATCTTGCGCCGCAAGCTCAGCCCCCACGCGGTAAGCTTTATGCTTTTGCGGGTATCGGACGGCCGAATAAATTCTTTGATTCTCTACGACGTCACGGCGGCGAAATCGTCGAGGAAGTCCCCTTTGCCGATCATCATCCCTATGATGATTCAGATATTGAAAGTCTCTTCTTATTAGCCAGTGAATATGATGCAGCGCTCATCACGACAGAGAAAGATCATGTTCGTCTGCCAAAGGGTTATAAGAAAGGCGTTCATGCTTGGCCGGTCAAAGTTGTCTTTGAAGATGAACTGACCATTCGCCAATTACTGCATCCCATTATCAGAGCCGTGAACTAAATGTCTCCGGAGACACCATCTGTCAGCTTTGGCAAAAGAGTGTCTTGGCGAATAGAAGCGCTCGCCTATGATATCGTCAGTTTTATCCTGAACCTGTTTCCGTTCTCTTGGATTTCGGCCACAGGTGGAGCCTTGCTTCGCCTTATCGGGCCTTTGACGTCAAAGCATAAAATCGCGCGAAAAGGCTTGGAAATGGCGTTTCCAGAGAAATCTAAAGTCGAAATCAAAGCTCTTTTGAAAGGCCAATGGGACAACACCGGGCGAACATTTGCTGAATTTCCGCTTATGCACCGCATAAAAGCCTTTGATCAGGATCGTATCGAAATTAAGGGAATTGAACATTTCACCGAGAATACGCCCGCCGTAATTGTAACGGGTCACTTTGCCAATTGGGAAGTTATGGCCACTGTTCTGACGCAATCGGCGAAGCCTGTCAGAATAACCTACCGCAAAATAAATAATCCCCACATTGATAAGCGCGTACGTAAACAGCGCGAAGCCTATGGCACGAAATTCTTAGTTCAAAAATCGACTCATAAAGGCGGACGGCAGCTTTATGGCGCGCTACGCCAAGGCGAGAGCATAGCTATTCTCAATGATCAGAAATTTAATACAGGTCTGCCAATCCCCTTTTTTGGAACCGAGGCCATGACCGCTCAAGGTGCAACGCGGTTGGCTCTCAAAACTGACCGTCCACTTTTGCCAATGGCGGTCACCCGAGAAAAAGCCAAATTCACGGTCACATTTTATCCGCCCATAGAGTTTAATCGGCAGGCTGACCGCGAAGAGGCGGTCTTAGACGGCGTTACAAAAATCACGCAATTCATCGAAAATCGTGTCAGAGAAAATCCAGCCCAATGGTTCTGGGTGCATCGGCGTTGGCCGAAAGAACACTATCGAGAATAGTAAATTTAGTTCAAACCAAACATGAATGTAGGATGAACAATAGGGCCGCCCTGTGGATATTAACGGTTTATTAACCATGTAGTTGAAATGTCAATCAAATTAACCAGAAAGGGTTAATACTATGTTTCAACATTCAGACAATCACTACGCACTCGAGAAAAACGCAGCCGCAGCAAGCGCTCTAGCGTTTAACGCTTCTTCTAAATTAGCGTCAAATCAGTCTAATGACGTTCAAAAAGCTGTGCTTAATTTATTCACCGCGATTGTTGTGGCGGATAAAAAAGTTCTTCAAGTTGAAATAGACACCTATGCAAACATCATAAAAGACTGTTTCGGTGAAGATATCATTGCAAAACTAAACTATGACTTTCTGGCTGAAGCAAAGCACATAAGAAAAATTCTTTCCGGGCCTTCAAGACATTATTGGTTAGGTATTCAACATATGACCCTGAGAAACATCTCAGATCATGATTATTTGCTCGATAAGCTCTGGAAAATTTCTATCAGTGATAATTGTCTCGACTCGCGAGAAGCAGACATTATCGACTTTTTCGCTTATCTTTGGCGAAAAAACTAAACGCTTATGCCTAAGCGCTCTTCTGCCCTTTCGTTGCATCCCATGCTTCAAATTCATGGGCGATGCAGCGCTCTATGAGTTTTCGCCAGACAGGCTCAGCAATATCGGCTGAGAGCCCTTGAACTTTGGCCTCTGCCAAGACTTTATTGACAACATCTTCGATACGCTCGGCATCATAAACCGCGTCACGGCTTTGTTTGATACGGGCGGCGGCATGCATATATCCCTGACGTGTCACCAACAGGCGCACAAGTTCGCGATCAATGGCATCGACGCCTTCGCGCACGTCTATCATGCTCTCACACTGTTCAGGTAATTTTGCCATGTCAGCTAGCCCTCTTTGGGCCACTCCGTCAGTAATTCAGGATCGAGGTTACGATTACGCCACTTCAAACGCCAGCATAAATGTGGCCCGGTTGAGCGGCCTTTTGACCCGACCGTGGCGATTTGTTCGCCTTGTTTCACAGATTGTCCGGGTTCGACCAAAATTTCATCCGTGTGAAGGTACATAGATATTAAACCTTGCCCATGATCAAGCAGTACCATAGCGCCTTCGAAATAAAGGTCGTCATCCGCGAGGCTAACAATACCATCTGCTGGGGCGTAAATCGGGGTACCCGTAGGCGCGGCAAGATCTACACCAAAATGCGGGCGCTTAGGCTCTCCATTTAAAATGCGCTGCGCGCCGAAGTTTGTTGTTTTAGTGAACTCTTTGACGGGATAAATAAACCCATCCTTGAATCCCATCTGTTCTGCACGAGAGGCAAAACCTTTTTTCTTCCGCGCTGAAGAAGAGCGAATACGTTTGAGTTGTTCTTCATCGAAAGTTGAGACTTGAGACGGCGGCAGACCATCAATGCGTGAAATGTCATAGTCTCGCGGGGTAAAATCAAAAGTTACGCGTTCACCTGAAACCTCAACAAAATTAGTTTTTTCGTCACGGTCAAATCCAATAATAATCTGTCCATTTTCATTAGCCTGCTCGAAATAAAAATCATCTTCACCACGTGCGATTTTGACTTTCTGGTTCGGCAAAGTTCGGCACAAAACCGCACCGCCTTGTTGGGCGACACCATCACATTCTATAGCTTTTTCATAAGGAAACGAAGGACCTTCAGAAACGGCATCCGCACGAACTTTTTCCAATAAGTCATCAACATTCTTAATTTCAATCGTCCTAGACTCCTGCTGAGTTTCCTGAGCGCACGCGGCCAGTGGCAAAGCCAGCGAGAAAAGTGTGAGAGTCAAAGCCCGCATCTTAGGCATTATCTCTTTGATAAGCTGCAAGGCTTGCCGTCGCGTCTTTATAGGCTTCTTGCTTTGCCGCGCTCCAATAACGGAGACGTTCCAGAGGAATCTTCTCGCCTGTCACGGCACAAGAAACATAGGCGCCCGTCTTCATAATCGTGAAATCAGAGTCCCCATAATGGATCTGCGCTTCACCTTGGCTTTGAAAAAAACTATTCATGAGCGCTCTATAACGCGTCGGCACGTGAAAGCGAAGTAAGAATGGCTGTTAAAACAAATCGCCCTGTGGCGTTTCAGGTTTTGATGCGGTCTTGGAAGATTTCTTTGGTTTGGCTTTTACGCCACCACCCGCGATTACGGCAGCGCGGTCGCCATCCGCAAATGTTAAGCTTACGGATTGCCCCGCACTGACCCCGTCTTTACTGCGCACGACCTTACCCTTATCGTCCTGCACGAGGGCATATCCGCGTTCTAACACGCCTTGATAGCTATAGGCATCGAGGAGTTTTCCGGCACGTTCGAGCCGTTCTGCGCATGTCTTTATTTGACGCCGCATGGCTTGTTCAGAAGATGCAGCCAGACGCGCCGCCGCCTCACCTTGTTGAACGAGTCTGTTTTCATAGCTCGTCTTGGTGAAGCGCATGGCAGCCTTTAAAGCCTTATCCCGTTGTGACAGGCGCTCTGCTGCACGGCTCAAGATTTGGTCCATGCTCGGCAAGCGTTGCAAAGCCAGTGCATTACGTTGGGGTTCATAGAGACGTTGGGCCGATGGCAATCGTGTCGCAGCAAGATCAAGACGTTGTTGCACCGGGGCCAATACAGTATCTAAACGCGGCAAACGTGCGGCTTTTAATTTGGTCTCTCGTTCCACAACTGACCGCCGCAATCCGCGTCCCAAGCGTAAACCGTAATCCGCGAGTGTTTCGACCCAATCGGCCAGAACAGGCACAGCCACTTCTGCGGCCCCTGTCGGCGTCGGCGCGCGGTAATCGGCGACATAATCAATCAACGTCCAATCCGTTTCATGGCCCACCGCCGAAATCAGCGGAATAGTCGAGGCGGCGGCGGCGCGGGCCACAATTTCTTCGTTAAAGCACCAGAGGTCTTCCATAGACCCACCGCCCCGTGCGACGATTAAAACATCAGGTTTGGGAAAACCCTCTGCGTGATTAAACCCTGTAATGGCAGAGGCTATTTGTTCCGCCGCTTTATCGCCCTGCACCAAAACAGGCCAAACCAAAACATGGCTAGGAAAGCGATCAGAAATACGGTGTAGAATATCACGTATGACCGCCCCCGTTTGCGACGTCACAACGCCAATGGTTTTGGGCATAAAGGGCAAAACCACTTTGCGGGTTTCGTCAAACAGGCCTTCTGCCGCCAAGGCTTTCTTACGCTTTTCATAAAGCGCCATAAGCGCCCCTGCGCCCGCCAATTCCATTTTTTCAATAATCAGTTGGTAATTGGACCGCCCCGGATAGGTCGAGAGCTTGCCCTCACAGACGACTTCCATGCCTTCTTCGGGGGTCATAGACAGGCGGCTCATCACGCCCTTCCAAATGATAGAGTTGATGACCGCTTTGTCGTCTTTGACATCCAGATAACAATGACCAGAGCGCGCAATCGTCACGCGGCCCAATTCACCGCGTACACGGACATGGCCAAATTGTTCCTCAATCGTCCGCTTGAGGGAAAAAGCCAATTCAGAGACTGTAAATTCGGGCGTGTTTGAACTCATAATTGGGGATGAAATAGAATGGATTTCAGGCCATGTATAGAGTAAGGACGCGATGAAATTTAGGGATTGGCAATGAACGTATTACTCATCGGCTCTGGCGCGCGCGAACATGCGCTGGCTTGGAAATTAGCCCAAAGTCCACTTGTGACAGAACTCACCTGCGCCCCCGGTAATGCGGGTATCGCAGAAGTCGCAAATATCGTCGATGTCAAAGCGGATGATATTCCAGGCTTGCTTGGCCTTATTCAGCGAGGCGGTTATGATTTCGTCGTCGTAGGCCCAGAACAGCCCCTCGCGCTTGGCCTCGTTAATGAACTAAATGCCAATGGCGTCAAAGTGTTTGGCCCAACCGAAGCAGCAGCGCAGCTCGAATCCTCCAAGTCTTTTACCAAGGATTTCTGCACGCGCTATAATATCCCCACCGCAGGCTATGGCGTGTTCACGGAACTCGCGCCCGCCAAAGACTATCTCAAAACGATGAAAGCGCCTTATGTATTGAAAGCCGACGGATTGGCAGCAGGCAAGGGCGTGGTTATTCCTGAAACGCTGAAAGAGGCCGAAGCGGAATTAGAAGAATTTTTCTCTGGCAAATTTGGCGATGCTTCGGCCAAAGTCGTGATTGAAGAATTTATGCACGGCCAAGAGGCGAGCTTTTTCGCGATTTCCGACGGCTCCACCGCCCTCCCCTTAATTGCTGCGCAAGATCACAAACGCGCTTTCGACGGCGATAAAGGCCCGAATACGGGCGGAATGGGGGCATACTCCCCTGCCCCTGTTTTTGATGAGGCTGCGCTTGAAACCGTTATGGAAAAAATCATTCAACCGACTGTTTATGGCATGGCGAAAGACGGTCATCCCTTCATCGGAGTGTTGTTTGCAGGGTTGATGATGACGGATGAAGGCCCAAAGTTGATTGAATATAATGCGCGTTTTGGGGATCCTGAGTGTCAAGTTTTAATGCGCCGCCTCCAGAGTGACCTCATGGAAATTTTCATCGCCGCAGAAGCCGGCGAGCTGGATAAACTAACGGCGCCCGCTTGGTTTGACGAACCGACAGTCAATGTCGTGCTCGCGGCCAAAGGCTATCCCGGGAAGTATAAAAAAGGGACGGTTATCAAAGGCGTTGAAGCCGCCAATGAACAAGACGGTATTGTCGTCTTTCATGCAGGCACAAAACGCAAAAACGGAGAGCTCTTAGCGAATGGCGGACGCGTCCTATCCGTCACCGCTCAAGCGGAAACCGTAAAGGCCGCCATCGATAAAGCCTATGATGTCATCGACAATGTCATAGAGTGGGAAGACGGCTTCTGCCGCCGAGATATAGCGCATCACGCGCTTTGAATTGATTTTAATATGTGCAATTTCATTACACTCATAGCGCCTACCAAAGACGTTTCTGCTCTTAAGGAGATCATGCAATCACATGGACGTAATGCGACGCCAATAGAAAACCCATCTATTCGTGAAGTCTTAGATAGTGATGAATACCAATATTTGACGACAAGTGGACATTGTGACTGCGGCACTGTTCTCTATGACGATGATACAACCCTCGAGGATGAAAAGGAGTACGAAGAAAAAAGAATTAAAAAAGAAATCACTCGGATGAAACGTAAAAAGTGGTCCGACAAGAAAATCGAGCGAGTATTGAAAGATCAAAGCAAAGCTCGTTCACAGAAAAGCAATACTGGGCCAGATAGTTTCGAACTCTGGGATAGTATTTTGCTTGATCTCAAGAAAAAGCTTAACTTGCCATATGTAGGTCTTTTCGTGAGACTTTACTCAGGATCAATTACTACAGAGAACTTTACAGCATCGCGCCGAAGAGTTGCAAAAAGCGTCGAAACTCAAACAGCCTTAATGTCTATGAAAAGCAATGAAGTGACAATTTTCTACTAGAATATTTCACGGTTTTCATTTTAGCATCGGCTTTATAATCGCCAATTCAAAAATTCTTAAAATTAGTTTTTGTTCAACTATTAAGCGAAACCCCTTCGCAAAGGTTAAGAATGTGTTAACAGGTCTTATGACCTATAGAACTCTTGTGACCTCTGCCGCCGTTATTTCCTTCTTAATTGGAGGGATTGGCGTGTCTTTCAATGCTTTTGCGCATGACGAAACGCATGACAGCCATGAAGATTTCACCCTGATTTATGCGGGGCAAGTCCTCGCTGTGCCGGGGGAAGACCCGATTGAGGACGCCACTATCATAATCCATGACGGTAAAATCGTCGGTGTGGAACAAGGCTTTCTTGAGGACGATGAAGCCACCATCATCGACAAACGGGATATGTTCTTCCTGCCCGGACTCATTGACAGCCATGTCCATTTGCGCGGCGATCGTGACAGCGGAAAGCCCGATGATGCGGTACGGCTTGAGTCTGGCGATGTCGCATTACGCGCCGCCGGGCACGCCCGCACGACCTTAATGGCCGGATTCACCGCCGTTCAAGATGTTGGTGGACCAAAAGAGATTTTTGCACTGCGTCGCGCCATCAATGAAGGGCGCGTTCCGGGGCCGCATATTCGCGCGGCGGGGTCTGCCATTTCCGTAACGGGCGGGCATGGCGATTTCCATGGCTTTAAAGATGATATTCTTGAAATGATGCAGTCCGAGACGATTTGCGATGGCCCGGCAGATTGCCGTCGCGCCGTTCGTCAGGCCGTAAAAAATGGCGCAGACGTTATTAAAATCACGGCCACAGGCGGCGTGTTATCTGATACCAATGCGGGAACAGGCCAGCAAATTCTGGACGATGAGCTAGAGGCCATTGTTGAAACCGCGCGGTCTATGGGCCGCAAGGTCACCGCCCATGCTCATGACAAAGAAGGAATTGATGCGGCTTTACGTGCGGGTGTTGATTCTATTGAACATGGGTCATTTTTGGACCGCGAAACAACGCGCCTTTTCCGTCAGAAAAATGCGGTACTCGTCCCGACGGTTCTTGCGGGGAAAACCGTAGAAGCTTGGGCGAAAGACCCTGATACATTCCTGCCGCCCAATAGCGTGAAGAAGGCTCTCGAAGTTGGACCGCAAATGCAGGATATGGCACGAATGGCCTATGAAAACGGCGTCACAATCGCATTTGGCACAGATACAGGCGTGTCCAAACATGGCGAGAATGCAAAAGAGTTTGAATATATGATTGTTGCCGGCATGAGCGAGATGGAAGCCATTCAATCCGCCACAACAGTCGCTGCCAAGCATATCGGTATGGATAATAAAATCGGTACG
Organism: uncultured Algimonas sp.; assembly: GCA_964435725.1. Lineage (GTDB taxonomy): Bacteria > Pseudomonadota > Alphaproteobacteria > Caulobacterales > Maricaulaceae > Litorimonas. The sequence continues at coordinate 4,645 of CAYTAJ010000040.1, read as the reverse complement.
CTAGAAGAGGGTAAATTCGCCGACCTGATTGGCGTAGCCGGAAATCCGCTCGATGACATCGAAGAACTCATGGACGTGGATTTCGTGATGAAGGGCGGCGTTGTTTACAAAGATAAATAGCCGCTCTCCTTAAACCCTAGCTGCCTCTGGCTTCCTTATAGGCCGCGAGTACCCGTTCGCGCGCTGCTTTGTGTTCAACGATGGGCTCTGGGTAATTTTCGCCAAGTTTGACCCCCGCCTGTGCAAGAATATGGTTTGGGGCCGTCCAAGGTTGATGGATATATTTGTTAGATAAGTTTTTTAATTCAGGCACAAATTCTCGAATATAATCGCCAGACTTATCAAACTTCTCACCCTGGCTGAACGGATTAAACACGCGGAAATAAGGGGCCGCATCTGCGCCCGTTCCGGCTACCCATTGCCAACTCGCAGAATTCGCAGCCGGATCAGCTTCCAAGAGGGTATCCCAGAACCAGTCTTCACCTTTGCGCCAATCAATCAGCATATGTTTTATTAGAAAACTGGCGGTTATCATGCGTACGCGATTGTGCATCCAACCTGTCTGCCAAAGCTCGCGCATCCCTGCGTCGACGAAAGGGTAACCTGTTTGACCTTTTGTCCAAGCGTCATATCCGCCTTCATCATCACGCCAATCAATAGTGTCATATTCAGGCTTAAAATTATCCGTGGCCAGTTTCGGATTATGATAGAGCAACACATAAGAAAACTCACGCCATCCAATTTCAGACAAAAATTTATCAACAGTCTTACCGCTATCTTTAGCGGCCTGCCAAATCTGGCGCGGCGAGATTTCACCTGCCGAAAGATGGGGCGATAATCGCGATGTACCCGATTTATTGGAAGGGATATTGCGCTCATCTTCATAATCTTCGACGTGCCCGTCTAAGAATGTCTTAAGCTTCTTGTGGGCACCCGCTTCTCCCGGTTCCCAATCCGTGATGATTTTATCATCCCAGTCGAGGTTTTTAGGCAACCAGTCAATTTCATCCGAGCCGATATTGCTTTTGTAGCAATCTAATTTTTTAGGTACCTCAAGCGGTGGGTGTTGTGCAATACGAGGCCCGATTATGTGACTGGCGGCACGCCAATAGGGCGTGAATACCTTAAAATAATCACCCCCTGATTTTGGTTTGATTTCCCAAGGCTCGGTTAAAAGTGACCCATTGAATGTTTCAACATTTAGTCCTCGAGCCGTCAAAGACGATTTAATATGGGAGTCACGTTCAATTGAGTCCGCCTCATAGCGGCGGTTCCAAAATACAGCCTCAGCCCCACTTTGTTCAATGATTTCATCCAAGATGGCTTCAGCAGGACCTTGCCGTATAAGGAGTTTCCCACCTTTGCTTTCAATGTCATTTCGTAGAGACCGAAGACTGTAATGCAGCCATACTTTTTTGGCAGCGCCTGTTATGCGCTCCGCATCCGTTTCATCAATGAAGAGGAGTATGAGTGGACGACCACTTTCCACGCCTGCTGTTAAAGCGGGGTTATCTTTCAAACGCAAATCACGACGAAACCAGACAATTGCAGGATTTTTTGACATGTGACTCCCTTTCAAGAGAGTCTACGCATCAGAGCCGATTAAGTTGTTAGAAAAAGATATTATCTCCGATCGCGGCGATTGCTGTCATCGCGCAAGATAAAGAGGCGTGGATCCAAGCGATCATTATAGCGCAAATTCGATAAGACCACGCGGGTCTGCCCACCAAAATCGTCGCTTATAATCCATTCTTTCAACGCTAAATTATTAGCATCAAAAACCATGGTAATAGCCCCTTCCATCTGCCCTGAGCCATCGCGGGCCGTCAAACGCCATTCAGTCTGATACTTTTGCAAGGCCACCACTTCTGTGTCCTCTGCGAGGTTAAGGTCTTCTTTCAAGAAATAGGCAATGGGTGTCGCTGAAAGCGGCCCACGGTCTGTTGTTTCCAACACCTTATCATGTTGAACCAACATACCATTATCCGCTACAATCAAGAGCGGATTCGGATCATCATATTCAAAACGTAAATTCCCGGGCCTTTTAATAAAGACATTACCTGTATCTGTCCGCCCATCCGGGGCATATTGTACAAATCGCCCAGAAAAGCTCTTCGTTGCATTCATGGCGTAATCAATGCGCGCCAAATCTGCGGGAACATTTGCAGGGTCTGTGAAAGCCGAAGCTTGCACATAACCATTATTGGGTGCTTGGTTAATTTGCGCAAAGGCAGGCACTGCCATCAATACCACGGCCGCACTTATCAGTAATTTCTTCATATTACGACTCCAACAGAGGTCCGTTAACTTATACCTCTATAGCGTCAAACCTATAAATCCAGTCTGAATGAAAGACGGGTTTATAATTACAAATTAGCCAGAAAAGGCTTTAGTCCCAATAGGCGGGTTTTGTTCCACGCTGACGCTTATTCTTAGGGCGTTTACCCTTTAGATTACTCTCCGTCACATAAGAGGGGGCATATCCCATCTCATCCAAACCGGATGACATCATTTCACGTGCTTTACGGTGACGTTTGGACATATTCATCTCCATCAAAACGCCTAATAAATAACCCCTACACAACTGCCTTCAGCTGTTTAGGTCCGATTCTAATTTGGTGTCACATATATAAATTCGCAAGTGAATTTTTTGTGAGAGCGGAATTATATAATCGCTTTTTCAGGACGGGCTCCGTAATGCGAAATCACCTCGGCCGCCGCTTTTGAGCCTAAATAGCCTGCATCCGCCCAGGACAGACCCATGGCTCTTCCCGCAAGAACACCTGCTGCATATTGATCGCCTGCGCCTGTTGTATCAATAATTTCGTCAACTTTAGCCGCAGGAATTTCATGACGATTACCATTTTCTAAAATGAGTGAACCTTTTTCGCTACGCGTAATACAAAGCACAAGCCCCTTACGTGCAAAGCTATTCATAGCCGCTTCTAAATCTTCGGTCTTAGCCAAAGCTAACATTTCATCTTCGTTCGCAAACAAGATATCGACGTGATTTCTAACCAAATGGACAAAGCTGTCATGATGGCGGCCAACGCAAAAACTATCAGACAAAGTCAGAGAGACCTTACGTCCCGCCGCTTTTGCGATTTCAGCAGCTTTTACAAAAGCGGCTTTGGCTTCGTCTTTATCAAAAAGATAGCCTTCCATGTAAGTCACGGCTGAGCGTTTTACGATATCTTCTAGAACATCGTCTTTAGAGAATTCGACTGATGTGCCTAAAAATGTGCTCATAGACCGTTCACTATCCGGTGTCACAGCAATGAGGCATTGACCGCTTGATACGCCTGTTTTTGATGGCGTTGTTTCAAAATGAACACCTGCCTCTTGATACCCTTTAAGCAGACGTTGACCCAAGTCATCCGTACCAATTTTACCAAGATACGCCGCTCTGACACCCAACTCGGCTATACCGACCATCGTGTTGGCTCCGGAACCACCTGCAATTTCTCGTGGAGACTCGTCCAAGGCTGAAAAAGCCTGTCTTAACGCTAAACGGCGGTCTTCTTCGATAAGAGTCATACTACCTTTTTCGATCGTTTGGTCCTTTAGAAAGGTCTCATCGACCGGGGCTATGATATCCATCAACGCATTACCAATACCCAAAACATCAAAATCAGTACTCACAACAAATCCTTTTAGAAAGCCATATATTTGCTTGTTGCGATGCCGCTATCGGATAAAAGGCACGAGTTCAATTTTTATTCGGATTTAATATGCTGAAAATTGCGATTTTAGTCTCTGACAACATGATGCCCGGCTTTGAAGACACGCGAGAGGATATCTTTGAGCTAGACGAACAAATGGGTAAAATTACACCTGCTTTTAAAGCGCAAGGCATGACCGCAGAACTTCTGAGATGGCGCGAGGCGGCGAGTCAGTCCGAAAACTTTGATGCTATGTTACCTTTATTTGTCTGGGATTATTTCGAAGGCAATGAAGACGCTTTCCTTGCTGAAATGGCCAAAGCCGAAACCAAGACGAAACTCTTTAACCGTTTCGACGTGCTGCAATGGAATGCGACGAAAACATATTTAGATGAACTCGAACGCCAAGGTGCCCCTGTTATTCGCACACTCAATGTAGAACGTGTGACCGAGCGCAATGTCGTGGCGGCTTTCGAAACCCTCAAAACGGACACACTGGTCATTAAGCCGCAAGTCGGTGGCGGGGCTTGGCGACAAGTGCTTTACAAGCAAGGCGACCCCTTCCCCGCCAAAGACGAATTGCCGCCAGAAGCTGCCATGATTCAGGCCTTCCTCCCGAGCGTCAAAACGGAAGGCGAATATAGTTTCCTTTATTTCGGGGGACAGTTTTCTCATGCAGTAAATAAACGGCCAAAAGACGGCGACTACCGCATCCAGTCAATTTACGGCGGAACGGAACAACCCTACACGCCCACCTCCCAAGAAAGAGAAACCGCGCGTCAAGTGTTAGACACACTCGAATTCACCCCTCTTTATGCACGTGTTGATTTGCTTCGGGGTTGTGATGAGACTTTAAAGCTAATAGAGCTGGAAATGCTTGAACCCTATCTTTACCTTCCATTTGCTAAAGGCGAAGATGGTGACAATGAGGGCGCGCAGAAATTAGCAAAAGCATTGAAAAAACGTTTATCCACTGCTTAACT
>CAYTAJ010000039.1:6149-21823 GCA_964435725.1 uncultured Algimonas sp. | reverse complement strand
GCCGGATGTAACGTACTTGAAAGCCTGGATGAGTCTCTCGCTATGGGACGCGAACTTAAATCCGTTTGTTCGGATTTAGGGTTGCCCTACGTTTTCAAGGCCAGTTTTGATAAGGCGAATCGTTCTTCTATCAAGTCATTCCGTGGGCCGGGTCTGGAGGAGGGGCTGAAGGTGCTCTCCACGATTAAGGCTGAGCTTGACGTGCCGATTTGTACGGATGTGCATGAACCGGCGCAGGCTATGGCTGTTGCTGCTGTCGCTGATGTTATTCAAGTGCCGGCTTTTCTTTGTCGCCAAACTGACTTGGTGACAGCCATGGCGCAAGCCGCCAAAGACACAGGCGCTGTCATCCATGTTAAGAAGGCTCAATTCTTGGCGCCATGGGATTGTAAAAATATCGTCTCGAAAATTCGTGAGACTCATGACGCTGACCAAATTATTCTGTGTGAGCGCGGGACGAGCTTTGGGTATAATAACCTCATCGTTGACCCACTGGCGATTGGTGAGATGCACAAACTTGGCACGCCTGTTACAATTGATGCTACCCATGCAGTGCAATTACCGGGGGCTGATCCACGCACAGGCGGAGCCTCCACAGGGGGGCGTCGTGATGGCGTGGCGCTTATTGCACAAGCGGCTGTAGCCGTAGGCGCAGATGGCGTGTTCTTGGAGTTCCATACAGATCCGGATGCGGCCCTTTGTGATGCGCCGAGTTGCTTACCGATTACTGAGGCCCGACCACTACTAATGCGCCTTAAAGCGTTACGCGAGGCCGTGCAGAGTTAGCTTGACGAAAATCAGACTCTTCCCTATATCGCGCTTTCCGAGCGGGGGACCCCCTAACGTAAACCCGTGACCAGAGGCGAAGGAGCCACACAATGAAAAAAGATATTCATCCGGATTATCACATGATCACCGTCAAAATGGTTGACGGTACGACTTATGAAACACGCTCGACTTGGGGCAAAGAAGGTGACGTTCTGTCCCTCGATATTGATTCAAAAACTCACCCGGCTTGGACAGGTGGGGATGCAAAGCTTATGGATCGCGGCGGTCGCGTCTCGCGCTTCAAAGACAAATTTGCAGGGTTTGGCGTCTAAGCGACCCAACCAAAAAAGAATACAAAGAGGCTCCCAATGGGGGCCTTTTTTTGTAAGTTTTGAAAATCTTAAACCTGACGAAACGCGGCTTCCAACCGACCGATTTGATCGGCGACAGTGTTGCCCTTTTGCGCGGCGATTGTGCCATAGAGAGACCGATCAAGGCGGGCTATGCGTTCATAGAGGGCTTCGGATCGGGCTAAGAGATCAAGTAGCCTTGCAGGCAGAGCATAGGCGTTTTTGGCGAGTTCGGAAAAACTCAAGCCATCTTCTGACTTTACTTCGGGGACGAGGCGGTATTTGTCAGCGCGGGCTTCGGTTAATCCCATTTCGCCTTCCTTAAGGGCGCGTTGTACCAGTAGCCAACTTGCGACCTGCATGAGGCGTGTTGTGAGTTTCATCGACTGGCTGGCATAAATGAGCGCATCATCACGTTGTAATTTTTTCGAATCTTGGCGTCCGGGACCATCCAGATAGGCGGCGGTTTCTTCCACCATCGCCATGCCTTCGGTGAAGGTTTTGGAAAAGAGCTCTGAACGGGTAAACTCCATCAACCGGGCTTCGGCTTGGGGGGTGAGGGTATCAGGAGCAGTGGGCACAGCGCGCATGGATGAAGCCTCTTCGGGGGAAAGTTTTTTCGGCGTTTGATCTTGTGGCTGTCCGGCGTTCATAATGTCTCTTTTTCAGCGCGAGTTTTTATTTCACACCGGAGTTTGCAAGGTCTGCGCCAGACTAGGCCCTAAGCGTTAAGAATTATGACAATAAGATAAAAAAACCTTAGTTTTTAGGACGAAAAAGACTGTCAGCGGCATTTAAATCCTGTGTTTTCTTTTCAAGTTCCCGCTTAACGCGAGTGATTTCGGTCTCAAAGAGCGTGATGCGCTGCTCTAATTCGCCGATAGAGAGGCCATAGAGGTCATCGCCGATTGCTATTGTTCCGCTTTGACGCAGGGGCTCTAAATCATCCATTTCACAGTCTCCCAATCCTAATGGCTTGCATTTTCTTTATGATAGCGTATGTAAAACAGCGTTCGAAGGCGGAAATATCCAAATTTGAACAAAATGACCCCGCCGAGCGGGGTTTTTTTAATGGCTTGAATAGAGAGAGGCCGAATATGACACAGATTTTAATGCCTAAGGCGACCGCCGTTTGGTTGATTGATAACACGGCGATGACATTTAAGCAGATTAGCGAGTTTTGTAACCTTCACATTTTAGAAGTTGAAGGCATTGCAGATGGTGATGTTGCAGCCGGTATTCGAGGAGCTGACCCCATTGCGAACGGTCAAGTCAGCCGTGAAGAGATTGAAAAGGCTGAAAAAGATCCGAATTATGCGATGAAACCAAATAAGTTTGACTCAGATGAGTTGCAACCAACGACAAAGAAAAAAGGACCACGGTACACGCCGCTTTCCCGTCGCCAGGATCGCCCAGACGCGATTGCGTGGTTGGTGCGTAATCACCCAGAAGTCACAGATGCTCAAATTTCAAAGCTGATCGGTACAACAAAGCCGACAATTAAGTCTATTCGTGATCGGACGCATTGGAAAATAAATACGATCAATCCAACCGACCCCGTCTCGCTTGGTTTGTGTACGCAAATTGATTTGGATGCCGCCGTCAAAAAAGCAGCGGAGAAAAAAGCCAAAGAAGACGCGGCCAATGCTGAAGAGGGTGGTGATACGCTCAAACCTGTCGAGCCTGTTGCTGTTGAACCTGTCGAGAAGCCAAAGGTTGAGCATACGCTGGAAAGCTTGTTTAAGCCCTCAACTGATTAAATTTTTCAGCATAGAGTTTAAAAAACCCGCCTGATGGCGGGTTTTTTATTGCCAATTATTCAACTGTCACAGATTTTGCGAGATTGCGCGGTTGGTCGACATCTTTCCCGAGGTGAACAGCGATGTGATAAGACATGAGCTGTGCGATGACGGTCAGCGCAATTGGTGCAATGAAAGGCGCCATGTCCGGTAAGGTCAAAATATGGTCTGCCATATCTTTGGCTGTCTCTTTGCCCTTTGCGTCTGTCACGAGACAGACCTCGGCGCCGCGGGCGGAGACGGATTGCATGTTAGAGACGGTTTTATCAAAGAGAGGATCATGACCCGCCAAGACAATGACAGGGGTCCCGTCTTCGATAAGGGCGATTGGCCCATGTTTTAATTCACCCGCCGCAAAGCCTTCTGCGTGGATGTAAGAGATTTCCTTGACTTTCAGAGCCGCTTCCAGAGCGATTGGGTAATAGACTCCCCGTCCCAAGAAGAAGGCGGAGCTTGACCCGCTTAGTGTTTTGGCAAAGTCCTTAATCGATTTGTTCAAAAGCAGTGTCTTATCAACCGCGCTTGGTAAGGACAGTAAGGCTTGTTTATGCGCGGTGATTTCGTCTTTTGAGATCTGGCCCGTCTGTTCGGCTTTGGCTAGAGCGAGGGTTGCTAAAGCTGTGAGCTGTGACGTGAAGGCCTTGGTAGAGGCTACCCCAATTTCAGGTCCCGCATTTATAGGTAGGGCGATATCGGCCTCTCGCGCCATAGTCGAGGTCATGACATTGACAAGCGTCATTGTTTTTAACCCTTGTGCTTTGGCATACCGCAAAGCGGCCAAAGTATCAGCCGTCTCGCCGGATTGGGAAATTGCAATGAAGAGCGTGTCAGACGTCAAGACAGGCTGACGGTAACGAAACTCTGAGGCGATATCGATCTCAACAGCAATACCGGAAATCTGCTCGAACCAATATTTTGCGACGGCCCCCGAATAATAGGCGGTTCCACAAGCCACGATGAAAAGTCGATTGAATGAAGAGAAATCGATGCCCTTAAGATTTGTGAAGGGAGCTTCTGCTGTGTCCACAAAATGCGAGAGAGTTTGGTGGATGGTGACGGGCTGCTCGTAAATTTCTTTGAGCATGTAATGCGGGTAATTACCTTTACCGGTCTCAGCCGTATTTTCTGCCAGATGTGTCGTCTCGCGTGTGACTTCTGTGTGGGCCTCATCAAAAATAGTAAAGGCGCTAGGTGTCAATATTGCCCAGTCGCCCTCTTCGAGATAGACAAGCTCTTTAGTCAACTTTTCAAGCGCGAGTGCATCGGAGCCAATATACATTTCACCTTGGCCTACACCGATAGCCAGAGGAGACCCCGAGCGCGCACAAAAGAGCGTATTGGGTGCGCCTTCTATCATACAGACAAAGGCATAGGCGCCATTGAGTTGTGAAAGACTTTGAGAGAAGGCCTCTTGAGGGGACGCGCCCTTATCTAAGGCTTCGTTAATGATATGGGCGACGATTTCTGTATCAGTGTCCGACTCAATCTCTGTGTTCTTAAGCGCATCTCTTAATTCAGCAAAGTTCTCAATGATTCCATTATGAACAATACTGACCCGGCCTGCTTTGTGCGGGTGGGCGTTTTTGACATTGGGCACACCATGTGTTGCCCAACGGGTATGGGCGATACCCATTGTTCCGTTGATATTGTCCTTTGCGAGTTGGCTTTCCAGATTGACGATTTTGCCTTTTGCGCGACTGCGGGCATGGGGCCCTTCTGAGGCAACAGCAATGCCTGCGCTGTCATAACCGCGATATTCCAAGCGCTTCAGCCCGTCGACAAGACGGTCTGTCACAGTTGTTGTTCCGACAATGCCAATGACACCGCACATATCGACCTCAATTCGTTCCACAAAGCTGCCTACAGATATACGACAGCTTACTATAAATTTCGCAGAGCTCAGGCTCCCCCAGCGAATCGTAAGGGTATTTGAGGACTCTTTATGTCATTTTAAAGGAAATATATGTTTTAGAAGTAAAGATTGGGGCTGTGTTTTATTCGTGTTACTGAGTTTTTATGAAAGCCACATTATCATTTAAGTCAGAGGCAGAAGAAAAAATCTTTAACGCCTTAAATACGACAGGGCCTATGACGGGAAAGGAGTTGAATGATCAACTCCCCGGTGTTGATCCGATGGATTTATGGCGCGTCTGTTATCAATCCAACCTCATGCGGATTACCAGCTTTTCACGTTATTATCTGCGTTATGATATTACGCGGGAAAATCAATTGAGACTGAGCCCGTCTGTACTGCGTGATTTTTTAACTTACAGCTTGGTCTATCTTAAACGCCAACAGACTGAGGCGGTTGAGAAAAGTGCGCTGCTGGCGAATAAACATCGCGCGATTAGCAATCGTAAAATTGGCTTTGCCCGCAAAGCTATTTTGGGCCTGAATCAAGACACGCTAGAGATATTAAATAAGACGGCTTGTTTTTTTGTGTCCGGAGATTTGGCTTATTTCTTGGGACATGACGTGCCGCGTATCCATTCGCAATTGGAGACCAAAGTCAACGGATCCGATATCGATATTATCATTGTTTATAATACGGAGGTGGATGAGAGCGTCATTCGGGCGGCAGAAGATCAAATGCTCAAGATCAAATATGAAGCCTTGAAAGATGTGAATATTGGTGAAGAGATTGACTTTATTTTCAAGCCGGTTTCGAAGCTCATGACACAGCTTCAATATCGCAATATCGACGAAAAAATTGCCAGTAAAATACTCTATGAGTCTTTCTTTCTTTACGGGCGTCTTGATATTTATGACTACCTTATCTCTCAAATGCGTTTGAGTGGCGCGCAAGACAAAATTGAAAGAGATTTCGATATAGCTTTGCGAGAAAGAAAGCAGACGATTGGAAAAATTCTTAAGATAGACTCACCGCTTGATATTCATACGGATGAGGAGGTGAATTCTCTTTTCTTCTTTTCGCAAGAACGGGTCGAGTTCCAGTAATTATCCCTGTTCGGCTATTTGCAGAAGATATTTACCGTAACCACTTTTGGATTGTGCTTCTGCAAGCCGCGTAAACTCCGCGTGATTAATCCAGCCTTTTCGATAGGCGATGATTTCCGGGCAGCAGATGCGTATCCCCTGGCGTTCTTCAATAATGCTGACGAATTGCGAAGCTTTGAGCAAGGAGCGATGTGTTCCGGTATCGAGCCAGGTTGTGCCTTCGCCTAAGACTTCGACATTGAGTTCGCCGCGTTCCAAATAGATTTTATTCAGGTCCGTGATTTCCAACTCGCCCCGCCCCGAAGGTTTGATGGTTTTGGCGTATTCGCTGGCGTGTTCATCATAAAAATAAAGACCGGTGACGGCATAATTCGACGCGGGTTTTTCTGGTTTTTCCTCCAGAGATATAACGCGGTTGTCCCTATCAAATCCAACAACACCATAGGCATTGGGTGTTCTTACGTGATATCCAAAAATGGTGGCCCCTTTTTGCGAAAGGCTGGCGCGATGCGCAGCTGCATTGAAACTTTGGCCGAAGAATAGATTATCCCCCAAAATCACGGCGGACGGGTGACCCTCTAAGAAGTCCTCTCCGATAATAAGGGATTGTGCGAGACCTTCAGGGTGAGGTTGCGTCGCGTAGGAAATATTGAGGCCCCAACGCGTTCCATCCTGCAAAAGATGTTCAAACGCGTCTCGATCGCGGGGCGTCGTAATGACCAAGATGTCGCGTAAATCCGCCTGCATCAAAACAGATAGCGGATAATAAATCATCGGCTTGTCGTAAATTGGCATGAGTTGTTTGGAGACCGAAATCGTACTGGGGTAGAGACGGGCGCCAGTGCCACCAGCCAAAATAATCGCTTTCCGAGACATAATTTGACCTAACCGTTGACCTTATGCGCGTATTGGCGCTCTCTTAAGGCGTCTTCTAACCCGCGTCTCCAGGACGGTAAAGGCTGATTAAAAAGGGCATTATAGCGTGCATTGCTCAATACGCCATTAAGGGGTCTATGAGCGGCGGTTGGGTAATCCTTTGTTGGGATAGGTTTAATCAGAATGTCTTTATTGGACGCCTTAAAAATCGCCTTTGCAAATTCTGTCCAGGACGTTGGCTGTCCTTGTCCCGTTATGTGATGCAAACCATTTACCGTCTCTGCGTTCTCGATAAGCGCTCCCGTCACTTTTAAGCAAGCCGCTGCCAAATGACCGGCATAGGTCGGGCGACCTATTTGATCCATCACAACAGAGAGTGTGGAGCGTGTTTCTGCTAAGCGAAGCATAGTGGTAAGAAAGTTTTTCGATATTCCATCAAAAACCCAAGACGTTCTGATAGCCGCGTGCGGTGTTGTCAGAGACAAAATGTGTTCTTCGGCCAGTCGCTTTGTTTCGCCGTAAAAATTGAGAGGATTGGTTTTATCCTCTATTGTATAGGGCTGTGTTTGGCGTCCATCAAAGACGTAATCGGTTGATATAAAAACCAAAGGAATATTGTGTGTTTCACAATAATGCGCGACCGCATCTGTACCGCGGACATTGACATTATAGACTGTTTCACACTCCGATTCGGCTTTTTCAACATCGGTGTAAGCCGCGGCGAGTATGATGGCATCGGGCTGCGGGAACTCAGAAAGAACTGTAAGTATGGTCTCATGGGTTGCGGACAAATCTAGCTTGGTTCTGGGCAAGAAACGGGCTTTTATTCCCCCGTTATCACAAGCGCGCTTTAGGGCGATCGCAAGCTGTCCTGTTTCTCCGATGACTAGAAGCGAGCTCATAGGCCTTAAGACGTCTTGAGCCCTAAGAGCGGTGACCACCAATCTTCATTGTCCAGATACCAGTCCACCGTTTTCTTAAGCCCTTCTTTAAGTAAAGTCTTGGGTTGCCATCCTATATCACGGGTGATCTTTTCATTGTTGATGGCATATCGATAGTCATGACCCGGGCGGTCTGATACAAATTCGATTAAGTCTTGAGAGGTCTTGGAATGACCCAAATGAGTATCAGTCAACTCACAAAGCATTTTAACAAGGTCAATATTGGTGATCTCGCTATTACCGCCAATATTGTAAGTCTCTCCGATTTGACCTTTTTTAAGGACCGCTAAAAGGGCTTCAGCATGGTCTTCAACATAAAGCCAATCGCGTATGTTTTGTCCGCGACCGTAAACAGGGATTTTTTCTCCGCGTAAAATCTTCAAAATGACAACTGGAATTAGCTTTTCCGGGAATTGGTAGGGGCCGTAATTATTTGACGTATTCGTAATAAGGCAAGGCAGGCCGTAAGTTCTCGCCCACGCCCTTACTAAATGATCGGATCCCGCTTTGGAGGCAGAATATGGCGAACTGGGATTATAGGGCGTCGTTTCCTTAAAGGCGGGGGCGTCCAGGCTTAAATCTCCGAAGACCTCATCTGTTGAAATATGATGAAATCGAAACCCTGCTTTAGCGTTTGTGTTTAGAGTGTCCCAATAAGTTCGCACGGCCTCTAATAAGGTAAAAGTGCCAACAAGGTTCGTCTGTATAAAATCTGCCGGGCCGCTAATGGAACGATCAACATGAGATTCTGCGGCGAGGTTCATAACGCCGTCTGGTTGATATTTTTCTAAAAGTGCTGCGATGCGAGAGCCATCGCAAATATTCGCCTCCTCAAAACAATAATTCTGATGGTTTTTGACGGTGTTGAGATTGTTAAGATTCGCGGCATAGGTCAGCGCGTCAACATTAATGACACTATGACCCCCTGAAATGGCCTGCCTGACCACCGCAGAACCGATGAAGCCCGCGCCGCCTGTTATTAATAACTTCATTTATGAAACACCATATCTGGTGGTCATTTAAACGGTGTTTGGAAGCTTGCAAAGCTTTGAGCCGCTTTATCTTTTTCAGAAAGAATGGCGTCTGTCGGGTTGATACCCCAATCAATGGCGAGGCCCGGGTCATTCCATAATATCGTCCCTTCACAGTCCGGGGCATAATAGTCTGTGACCTTATACATAACCAAGCTGTTGGGTTCTTGTGTAATATAGCCATGTGCAAACCCGGGAGGGACCCAAATTTGCTGTCCTGTTTCACTGGAGAGTTCTACAGAGAGATGTTCGCCATATGTTTGGGAGTTTTTTCGGATATCAACGATAATATCAATTACACAACCCGACAAACAACTGACGAGTTTACCCTGCGCATGTGGTGGGGCTTGAAAATGCAGACCTCTTATTGTGTTTTTGCTTCCACTCAAAACAACATTATCTTGCACAAAATTTGGACTTTGCTCAATTGCTGCTGAAAATTTATCTTCACGAAAACTCTCGGAAAAAAAACCACGTTCATCATCATGCCGTTGAGGAGAGACGGTAAAAACGCCTGAGAGTTGTAATTCTGTGAAAATCATGAGTTGTTTATATAGTGACAGTTGTAAAATAATACTTTTTTTGCGTTTGTGACGTGGGCCCCCAAATCTAATGGATAAGTCAAAACTAAACTGTCGTAAAATTGTAATCTTATCAGAGGCTTGCAAAATAGAATGTTTGAAATTACAGGCGGCTAAACCATGGCGATTATCGTCCGTGATGAGTTAAGGGACGACATAATCTTTTTGGTCAAGATTTAGCTTTTTGGGCACATAGCATAATATGATCTGTTACAGATTGGGGGCAATCATGAAAAAAGCAATTGGAATAATTTTACTTTGGATTATCGGAAGCACGCTTGGCGGTGTGCCTATTTGGTTAATTCTAACAGTATCAATTGGGATTTTTGCACTTAGCTATTTCGGCTTTTACCACCGTTATATTGGGGTTGGAGCAGGGGTAACCTTTGTTTGGGGCTTGGGTGTTCTAACCTTTGGATTGCCGACATTGCCTTCTATTTATCATCAAGCCCCTGGCGTTATGGCAGAAACATCGAAAATCGTAATGGAAGACCTCCAGAACAATAAAACGAGTTTAAAAACGCAGGTAGCAGAGACATTTACATCAAACGATGCAAATCGAAATGCCTTAATTGATAAACTGGCGGCTCTCGAAGAGGCGCGGGAGAAAGGGGCGGTAACTGACGCTGAATTCGCTAAAATGCGATCTAAAATTTTAGAAGATTTCGCCTCCATGAACTGAGGCTGAACGAGGCGTCTATATGATGGTGCAAGTGAGGGTATTCACTTGCCTTTTGCTTTATCAGAATATAGGGCGACGGCAGACTAAATATTAAACTACCAAGCATTGGAATAATCTGATGAAAACAGCATTTATCACAGGCATTACCGGGCAAGATGGGGCCTATTTGGCAGAGCACCTTCTTAATAATGGTTATCGTGTCATCGGTGGCGTAAGACGGTCTTCTGCGGCCAATACATGGCGTCTCGAAGAACTTGACCTTATGGGTAAAGTGGAGCTTGTAGCGTATGATCTCTTAGATCCGCACATTACGTCTGCTATTGTTCGTAAATATCAGCCGGATGAAGTCTATAACCTAGCAGCACAGAGCTTTGTAGGGACATCATTTGACCAGCCTGCCTACACGCTTAAAGTTGACGCACTCGGCGTCGTTTACTTGTTAGAGGCTATTCGGACTGAAAAGCCGGACGCCCGTTTTTACCAAGCCTCGACCTCTGAAATGTTTGGTCTCGTTCAGGCTGTTCCGCAAAAAGAAGATACGCCTTTCTACCCGCGCTCGCCTTATGGTGTGGCCAAATTGGCAGCGCATTGGATGACTACGAACTATCGCGAGTCATATGATATGTATGCGTGTTCAGGCATTCTCTTTAACCATGAGAGCCCGCTACGCGGCCCTGAATTTGTGACCCGTAAGATCACAATCGGTCTTGCCGAAGTTAAAGAAGGTCGCGAAGCGGCTGTGCAACTCGGCAATATGGACGCCAAACGTGATTGGGGCTTCGCAGGCGATTATATCAAAGGCATGCACTTGATGTTGCAACAAGAAAAAGCGGATGAATATGTTCTCGCAACCGGTGAAACCTATGAAGTTCGTGAATTTGTGACTCGTGCCGCCGAAGCCATTGGGTTTGATGCTGAGTGGGAAGGTAGCGAAATTGACGAGAAACTCCGCGATAAGAAAACAGGTAAAGTTATTGTTGAAGTGAACCCGCAATTCTTCCGCCCTTGTGAAGTTGATCTATTGATTGGCTCACCCGAAAAAGCCGACAAAAACTTAGGGTGGAAGCGTGAGGTGTCTTTCCCGAAGCTTGTTCAGATGATGGCCGAACAAGACCTTGATCGTGTTCGCGCCGGCAAGCCGCTTTATAACGCGATTGGTTAAGGTTTGCGCCTTAACGCTTTTGGTCAACGCACGACACTATGAGTGAATATAGACATTTAATTGTTCCCGGTATGGCTAAATCGGGGACAACCTTTATGTGGGATCAGTTTGTTAATCGAACAGATCGCGTCAATTATTATAAGGGTAAAGAAATTGGTTATCTCACAGTTGGACATGACCTAGAGGCTTATAATCGTTTCTTCTCAACGCATGATAACGATAAAGTATTTCTGGATGCTACACCGCAATATAGTGATACCTACAAGGAATTTGCAGAGCATGCTAGCCAAGCGCTCAAAGGTCGTGAAGTTCAAATAATATTCTGTGTGCGCGATCCTATTGCACGTGCCTTTTCTCACTATAGGCATGATCTTTCTACGCATTTTTGGACAAGTGCGATGGGCGATTATTCTTTCTTTTCAGAAGGCGCCTTAAGGCGATATGTACGGCCCTATCTCGATATTGTAAAAACGCTTCACAACGCGTTCGGTGCGGAGAATGTTCACGGATATAGCTTTAAGCAGTCAAAAGACAAACTTCCAAAAAAAGTTTTAGATTTTATGGGTTTGCCAAAGAGTTGGAAACTCGATTTAACAATTAACCCTGCTCCCGGCGGTGGTTTGCCACGCGTCGTATATGATAAAAGGCGTGATACGCTTATTGAGCAAGACGGCGTCATTTATAGATTGCCGGCAAAATCGCTACTCATTTGTACAAACCTATTCTGTCAGATGATAGATAATTATCCGGCTGATATAGCAGAGCGTTTTACAGGTTATTCGGCTAATTGGACGAAAGATCTTGATCGTGCCAAGTTTGGAAAAACGTGGTCAGCTATACAAAAAGATTATGAAGCCGCCTTAAAGCTTTTGGGTATGGAGCCCGAAACTTTGCCGACAACTGGTCTTATTCCTTATAAGAGTGAAATGCCGATTTCTAAGGACGTCTTGGCGCGCCTTGAGAAGGTGGACACTGTCGGAGACGTTGCAGCTAATATTTATAAAGAAGCGTCGAAAAGCGAGTCTTGGATAAGCGGCAATGAAACAATTAATGACGACCATATTACCTTGGCCGGTCAGGTCGAAAAAATTCAACGTGTTTTCAAAGCGCAAAGAAATTTACCCGAGCGGTTAAATGAACTTAGACGGACTATTGAACAATTTGGTCCCGTACGTCAGTATTTAACATCTTATCTAACCATACTCATTAATTCCGCTAAGTTAGAAGAAGCTATTCGTATATTAGAATTTCAAAGACATGCCCCGCGCTTTATTGATAAAGCAAAGATAAGCAAAGTTTTGGATCATAAGGCTGCCAATCTTGATCCGGAACTCGTAAAACAAATTAAGGACTTAGCGCGATTGGACTAGAGCCATCGTATTTAGCTTTAGAGGAAAATCATGGCGATTACAGGTAAGCAACCCTCAGGCGTTGAAATTATGTCTTCACAATTATTAGAGAAACTCCAAACGGCTAAGGGCAACCAAAACTGGGATGGCGTCTCAGACATCCTCAAAACTTATAAAGAGCATGTTGGAGAAGATCCGCATTATCTTGCTTATGCCAGCGATTTGGCGTTTCAAAATCGCGATATGGATAAGGTCAAAGACTGTAATGCCAAAATATTGAAATTATATCCAAATGATTATTGGTCTCATTACCGTTTAGGAGATGCCGCTCTATCCATGGGTGATATTGATGAGGCTTATGACCATTTTAGTGCCGCGATTGAAGCCAACGCAGCGGCACCGCATGCTATAGAGCGCCGTGCAAAAATCCTCGTTTCTAGAGGGGAATTGGACCGTGCTGTTTCAGAATTGAAATCGTCAATTCTTCAAAACCCGGATCACACTTGGTCTGTTATGCGGCTCGTTGAGATTAAGAATGCGCTCGGCGAGTATGATGAAGCGCTAAGAATTATTGCTGAAAATCGGAATGCGACAGGGAATTTTGCGGAACCAAACCTCCTTACATTGGAGGCAGAGATCAACCGTAATGCTGCTTTTGAAGCCACTATTAAACAAAATTTTGACGCCATTAATGCGATAATGGGCGGCACAACAATAACAGATGTTGGTGCCGCAGATGGATTGTTCTGGAAATTCACAATTATGGCGCGTCTTGGCATTATCAATGGTGTTGGTTTTGAACCAGATGCCTTTGAGGTGGGTACGTTGAATACGCTTTACCCCTATGTGAAATTTATCCCAATCGCTATCGGGGCGAAGAAGGGGAAGGCGAAGTTCAGAATGGCTGAGAATATGCCGTGTTCTTCGCTTCGTGAGCCGGATATGGATGTTTTGGGACGTTTTCCAATTCGCTCTTGTTTCGCGACAAAACAAGTTTTTGATATTAATGTTGATACCTTAAAGGCGGGATTAAAATCTGCAGGCATCACACATATAGATTTTTTGAAAGTCGATGTTCAGGGTGCTGAAAATGATATCTTAAAAGGCGCAGGGTCGCTCCTTAAGTCTATACTCGCAATTGAATTAGAGACGCATATTTTACCGCTCTATAAAGGCGAGCATGTGCTATGGAAATTAATAGATACGCTATCAGGCTATGATTTCCGTGTCCGAGGACTTGCACCTCAAGGCTCTTTTGAAGGGGAAGTTGTTGAAGTTGAAGCGTTCTTTGGGAAAGATTTTTCTGAGTTGAGCGACAAGCAAATTCAGCAGATTTTTATTTGGGAAGCCATTAGTGACTGCCCACAACTCCCTTTTATGGCAGATGATAAAGGCTTGGGTCGTTATCCGCATCTCGCCAAAACAGTCTCTGAGCGGGATACCCATTTGGCGGATTTACGCGTGACGACACGTGCCTTGTTGGGTCTCTAGAGAGATATAATTAGGGTGACTGGGAAAGAGTAAAATGAAATTCCTAATCATTCCGGGCTATGCCAAATCAGGGACCACATTCCTGTATGAGCAGCTTGCTCAATCAGGTGCGCCTATAAACCTGCCAAAAAGAAAAGAACTTGATTACTTTCGAAGTGCGCATGACTTTAAAGGCTATCTTGAGCAATTTGAAACTCAAGATCCTGATAAAGTCTTTTTAGATGCGTCACCCCTATATGCCTTGCCAGGCAGCGGGGCTGTTGATCGCATTAAATCAGCTTTAAACGGCCATGACGTAAAAATACTTTTTTGCCTTCGGGAACCGCTCGCACGTGCCTATTCTCATTATATGCATGATATTAGTACGCATATATTTTTATATGCACATGGCCCCTATAGTTTTTATTCGCCCGCCGTTTTAAAGAATTATTTCCATTCTTTGTCTGAGTCAGTCGGCGACTTTAACAAGGCTTTTGGCAAGAAGAATGTCTTTGGTTTTGGCTTTAAATCTACAGGGGCAAAATTAGCGGATGAGGTTGTCCAATTTTTAGACCTGCCAAAAGATTGGACACTGGATTTCTCGGTTAATCCGGCGAAAGGCGGCTCAATTCCGCGAATTCATTATGATGCTGATAGGCATTTGACTATTCGAAGCGGTCGAGATTTATACGCGTTGCCACCCCGTACATTTCTGATGGCTAGTATTCGGTATCCACAAATTCGTCCTGATTTTCCCGCTAATATCGCTGCTCAGTTTTTACAGAGCCAAGCCAGTTGGGATCGGCATTTTGACCCAAATAATTTAGGGCAAGCCATTAAACCTATTCGAGAAGATTATCTAAAGTGTTTCGATAAGCTGGGCCTTGAACGAGAAGTCTTATCGCCTCCAAAGTCGATTTTTGCGAAAGAACCACCGGGCTTCAGTCCGGAAATCTGTGGTAAAATGGAAAGATTAGGGAGTGTTACTGCAACGGTTTTAGATGGTTTTCGGAAAGCTCAAAATATCTCTAAAGCGGATTCTGATACTAGAACTGAGGTTGCTACCGATAAACATATGACTTTTCCTGATGTTATGGACGTTATTGCCAATACATCTGGAAAATCAAATGGTCACAGGACGCAGGCTTATCAAAAGGCTCTGCTAGAATTTGGTCCTATCCCGTCTTATGTGCAGGGATACCTCCGTCATCTGGTGCATCTAGGGGATGGAGATAAGGCATTAAAATATCTGCAGGAAAATCCAAATCTTAGTCGTTATGTGTCTTTTCGGTTTGTATTGGAAGACCTTGATAAATATGAATATAAATTCACGCGTGATATGTTGGATAAATTACGCCGATATATGAACCATTAGTAGAGATAACTTATGCCTAATCGCCCTAAAGTCGCGGTCCTATCAACGTGGAATGAAATTTGTGGCATCGCACATTTCACCAAAGGTATCGTAGAAGAATTAGAGAAAAATTATGATGTCGAGGTCTTACCGACGCCTCGTATGATTTTAGGCAATGCCAAAGATGCAGCAGAGAAAGATGCTGCCGAGAATTATTGTCGTTATCTTGGGGAGCGGGTCAAAGAGTTTGATCACGTGAATATTCAATTTGAACCCGGCATTTTCGCGTCTGATATGATGACGGCGATGAGACGATTTAAAATCGTAACAAAAAATGCTAAGAGCCTCTCTAT
>CAYTAJ010000039.1:3602-6049 GCA_964435725.1 uncultured Algimonas sp. | reverse complement strand
AAAAAGAAGGGTAAATCACCTCGACAACCTGTTATGTCCACGCCTCTGACTTATTTGTCTTCAGGGGGCAAAGATAGTTTTCTTGATAAGTTAGAACATTCAAATCTAAAAAATGTTCTACCCGAAATGAAAAGTGAGGATACACGTTATGTGGGCGTGTTCGGTTTCTTTTCCGGGTATAAAGGTTTTGAAACAGCGATTGATGCTGTTGATAGTCTGCCGCCGAATTATGAACTCCTCATGTTCTCTTCTGTTCATGAAAGCACCTTGCGTATTGAAAGTCGTCGGGATGAATATCTTGGCGAGTTGTATGATCATTTGAAAAATCGTGATCGGTCAATCCGTGGGCGTAATACAAAGAAGGCGATTCAGAAAAGTAAACTCCTAGCCAAGTTGGATGGCAAGACCGGTAAAGCCACAAAAGAAGCGAAAGATCTCATGGATAAGACTTTTGAGAAGAAAAAGGCTTTATCAGAGCGTGTGCATTTCTTAGGGGCCGTTTCTGATGATGATCTGGTCTTAGGAATGATGTTATGTGATGCCGTATTGTTTCCTTACATCAATTCGCCACATACGGCGTCTGGGCCAATGGCGCAGGCCGTTGAATTAGATCGCAAGATTTTTGCATCTCGTAATATCCAATTTGTTGAATTGGCTAAGTTCCATGGTGATCATTTCGAGTTTTGCGATATTGGCAACTCAATCGAATATGCGCAAAAAATTCCTCGTATGACGAAAGACCGACAAGAGCGTACCGTGCATGGTTATCGCGTTATTGACTATCCTCAACGACAGCGGAAATATGACATGGCGCATGCTGTTAGCCTTTATGAGACAGCGATTGCCCATCGCAAATCTTAGCTGCTATTCAGTTTAATGGCGACAGGTCCGTCATGGCAGGAATTCAAGCGCCGCGCTAGCTTTCACTATTATTTAAGTAAAGCGCGGCGTGCAAAGATTCGTTCAAAACCGACTTTGCAAGGCTCAGCTCTTATTGCCGGGTTGTTTTCATCTCCAAATGGTATCGGACGTGGGGCTCGACTTATTTTTGATGGGTTTAACGCACTGGGTATTCAGGCTAGCTCTTATGATTTGACACCTCACATTCAGCCTGAGCTCTCAAAGATTAAACCTCCTGAGTCACACTTTGATGATGGTAAGGGGCCTGTGATTTTGCATGTAAATCCGACGGAAACGCCCAAAGCCCTTCATATCTTGCGTCATACAAACTGGCAAAATCGTCGTCTTATCGGTGTGTGGGCTTGGGAATTAGAACAGGTTCCATCCCCCTTCATCGAGTGCGCAAAGCTGTTTGATGAGGTTTGGAGCATCAGTGAATTCTCCAAAAAGAGTTTTAAATCCCTCGCTGTTCCAATCGTCAATATGGGTTATCCACTCAAAAGGACAAAGGATTCATTAGAAACAGGCTGGAAAGAGAAACTGGGCATAGAAGACCGTTTTGTTATCCTGACAACATTTGACAGTCGGTCCAGCCTCTCCAGAAAAAACCCAGAGGCTGTTGTCAAAGCCTTTTCCGCTGTATTCTCAAATGATGATCCTGTCACATTGGTTGTAAAGGCGGGTGGTCCATTGAGGTCTAAAGAACGTGATATATTTTCTGCGTCAAATATCTGTTTGATTGAAGATTATTTGAATGAAAACGAAATGACGGATCTCATTCGTTCGGTTGATTGCTACTTTTCTTTAACGCGGGCGGAGGGCTACGGACTTGTGGCTGCAGAAGCCTCTTCATATGGCGTGCCTACAATCATTACAGGGTGGTCAGCGCCTGCTGAATGGAACGAATGCCCAAATATCTGGTTTGTAGACTACACACTTATTCCTGCGAAAGATGAGTATAATGTTTATGATGACATACCGGGGCGAAGATGGGCTGATCCAGATGTGATACACGCTGCCAAATGTTTGGAAACTGTTTTTACCCTGAACTCAGAACAGAAAGAAAAACTGTCTGAGGGAAGTATTGAATGGTGGCGTGATAAACATGGAATTGAGGCCTTTGCAGCGCGCTTTAGTGCCGCAACTCAGGCGTCATTACTTTGGAAATAATTATGGTGAGACCGGTTTAATTGTCATTGAGTTTATGAGGTTTATCCGTTCTAAGATAAATGGCGTTCATATATGACACGCACAAATAATTTGGAGCATTCTGTGCCGCAAAAGGCGTTAATCACAGGTATAACAGGACAGACAGGCGCATACCTAGCACAGCACCTGCTTACACAAGGTTATGAGGTTCATGGAACAAGCCGTGCGCCTGAAACTCCGTCATGGCGCCTAAAATACCTTAGAATAGCCGATAAGGTTACCATGCACGGAATGTCAGGGAACACGCTGTCGCCTTTTGAAAAAATCGTGGGCCATAATTTTGATTCTATTTTCCATCTTGCGGCGGAAAGTTCTGTTGCCAATTCACTTAAGCATCC
>CAYTAJ010000039.1:0-3502 GCA_964435725.1 uncultured Algimonas sp. | reverse complement strand
TTTAGCCATGCTGAAGATTTTGCGAAGGGGATCGCGGCTTCACTCGATGTAAGCGAGCCTCAAGATTATGTTTTTGCCTCGGGGCAAAGACGATCCGTTCGGGGCTTTTTTAATGAAACGGCCAAACAGCTCGGTTTTTCTCCAGAATGGAAAGGCGAGGGCGTCGAAACAGTTTGTCATGATGCCGTGTCAGGGCGTCTTTTGGTGAAGACGAATCCGGCGTTTTTCCGACCAGTTGATGAGCAAGGGAAAAAGGGCAATCCTGCGCGTGCGATGAATACACTTAACTGGCAAAGGCAGATAGGTTTTGAAGATATGATTGCGCGTATGATAAAATTTCATCAAGCGCGTCTTGCCTCTGTTTAAGATGAATAAGACCTTGGAATTTCACAAGGCATAAGTTAGAGGCTCGCCTATGACGACTTGCTATAATCCATCGAAAAAGTTCGCCTTTATCCATGTGCATAAATGCGCGGGTACAGCGATTACTAAGGCTTTCATGAAAAGTGAAAAGCAGGACAATCCCGATTGGGAAATCCCGCGCGATTCAGATGCAAAGTCTAAATCCATTATGGATAAAAATAACGAGCGTATTGATAGTCAATTTTCGGCTCCGGAACATTTCCGCGCAATGGATATGCAGGATTTCTTAGGCCCAGATGTTTATGCCTCTTATTTTAAATTTGCCGTATCTCGAAACCCATGGGACCGTCTTGCGAGTTGGTACTTTTTTCTTCGACACAATCAAAATAAGGGCCAAAGCAAAATTGCGCGCCAGCTCACAATGGAAGACTTTATAAAATATAGCGTCGACCATTTTTATCTGCCGCAATATCAGTGGGTCACAGATCATGAAGGTGAGATTATTGTCGATGAAATTATCAAACTTGATGATTTATCTGAGCGTTGGCCTTCTATAGTCAGCAGAATATCAGACGAACCTTTGCTTCTCCGGACGGTCAACTCATCGCCAAATACGACAGAACCGCGCCCTAATCCATTCGCGCATGTCCGAACCGAAACACTTGAAATGTTTAGGGATGCTTATGCGAAGGATTTTGATCTACTGGGGTATGATAAAACGCTCCCCGACCATAGAGATCAAAACGAGACATATAAAAAATGCGAAGTTATCTGGCAGGCAGAAGTCGCGGGCGCGAGAGATGTTGCTGCGCTCTGTAAAAAACAGGGTGTCTCAGAAGAATTGTATAATCTTTATCGTGAGGCCAATAGCGCGAATAATTATGGACTCTATCTCAGCAATCAATTGGCCAATAAAAAAGACGTATATAAAAATAACCTCGAACTTCGTCGTAAATTCAAAGACGATTTCTCAAGGCTTCAAGCCAAAATTAAAAATCTAAGCGAGAAGAATACGGCCATTTCGCAATCCTATAAAGAGTTACTAGAAAGTCAGGCCAAGCCAAAGAAACGCCTCTTGCGCCCCAATAAAAATAAATAATAGGATTGGTTTCGTTAGCCAAGAAAGACCCTTATTTAATGTCAGCCCTGACCTCAGCTCTATCCGATATTTTCCAAGGGTGGAAATATAGAAGCTTTTGGCAATTGCTGGCGTGGAACGATCTCAAACAACGCTTTCGCCGTAGCTGGCTTGGTGTCGGTTGGGTGATGATGGCCTTCATCTTATTTTTGGGCGCGAAGCTGATTATTTTCAGCAATATTTCCAAGTCAGAATTTAATATATTTGCTGTCTATCTTGCGACGGGTTTTGCTGCATGGCGCTTTATTATTGGGGCTGTTGTTGAAGGGACCAACACCTTTATCAGTGCAGAAAATTGGATAAAGGGCGAAAAATTGCCCATGTCAGTGCATGTCTACCGCTCTGTCTGTCGTAATTTTTTATTGGCGCTAGGGACAATACCGCCTGTTATGATAGCCTGTTGGTTCTTTATGGATTCTTATTTAATGGCTTGGGTGTCACTCCCATTGGTTATCCTGACCTATCTTGCTACAGCCTTTTGGGTGTCTTTAGTCTTAGGCGCTCTATGTGCCCGTGCGAGAGATTTTTCTCATCTGATTACGACAGTCATGCAAATCATGTTTTTCTTGACGCCTATCATTTACGAGATTGATGTTTTGGGCCCGACGGCAGCGAAATATATGGCTTACAATCCGTTTGTTTATTACTTGGATATTTTACGCATTCCTGTTCTTGAAGGTGTTATCCCATGGCGGAGTTGGATAATCGTTGGATGCTTTACGCTTGTCGGTTTTATAGCAGCCTTATCTAGCTTTTCTTATTCTCGTCGTCGTATCGTGTTTTGGCTTTAGATTATGGCATATATCAAAGCAGATAATATCTCTCTTGTTTATCCTATGGTGGGGGCCAATGCGCGCGGGCGTCACAAGATAAATATTGGCGCAGGCGGTGAGGCCCAAGTTGGGGGTGAAATTATTCAAACAGGCAAGCGAGGCCGTGGCGTCCGCGCCTTAAACGGTATTGACTTGGATCTCAAACCGGGGGCAAGGCTTGGCATATTAGGCGGAAACGGGTCGGGTAAATCGACATTACTACGCGTGCTGGGCGGGATGTATAAGCCGACATCCGGTACACTCGATGTCGAGGGTCGAGTGACAGGTCTCTTTAACCTCAATCTTGGTGTGTCCAAAGAATCAACAGGCTATGAAAATATTATCCTTAAGGGACTAATGCTAGGCCTTAGTCGAGAAAAAATAAAAGAGCATGCGGCCGAAATTGCAGAGTTTTCCGAACTTGGCGAATATATCAATATGCCCGTTCATACCTATTCATCGGGTATGGTCATGCGCCTTATGTTTTCAACGGCGACCAGTTTCAAACCGGAAATATTATTATTAGATGAATGGATAGGTACAGGAGATCGCCATTTCCGAGATAAGGTCGATCAACGCTTAAATGATCTTCTGACATCGGCTTTGATTGTCATTATCGCCAGCCATAACCGTAACAGAATGGCGAAGTGGGCGAATACAGTCATCGAACTTGATAGTGGCAAAGGTGTACAAAAACCAATCGAGGCGTTTGAGCCTTAAACATGATTGATACGCCAAACAAAAATAGTCTTACACTCACGCCTGAAATTTTAGAGGCCGCTTACCATATCCTTTTAGGACGCGCGCCTGAAAGCCCAGACGTTCTGTCTGCGGGAGTGAACCTTCACAAAGATACAGCAACCCTGCGAAAGAATTTTGCGAGTTATCCTGAGACTCGCCGGGCATTATTTGCATTATTGTTTGATCACTTGCCCTTCAACGATATTCTTGTGAAATCAAAACGTGGTTTCCAAATTTACATCAATCTGTCTGACCTTGGCGTATCCTCAGAGATATTTCTATTTGATGAATTTGAACCGCATAATGAGGCGTTTATTCTGGAGACGCTCATGCCCAATGAAACCTTTATTGATATTGGGGCGAATATTGGATGGTTTACGCTCATAGCGGCACAAAAAATTGAAAAAGATTGGCGAGAGTCCATGGGCCCAAAAGGTCAAGTGATTGG
>CAYTAJ010000038.1:8378-22955 GCA_964435725.1 uncultured Algimonas sp. | reverse complement strand
GCCCATGTCCAAGGTTTGTAGATCACGAAGTCATCATTGACGGACAGCAAAACAATTTCGGCTTTTCCGATGATGTTTGAGGCCGGGATATTTCCGGCACCCCCATTGCGCACAGCGACCCGGCTATCGCCGGAATTATCGCGATTATCCCCCATCATAAAGTAATGACCAGCTGGCACAGTGAAGATGCCTGTATTATCGCTCGGACTATTTTTCTGACTATCATAAATAATATGGGAATGACCTTCGGGGAAGGTTTCCTGCCAGATTTCCGCGAGCACATCATTATTGAAACGATCTGCAAAAGTCTCCTCACCAATGCGTTCCAGGCCTGCAGGCTCCCCATTTATAAATAAACGGCCTTGCTGCATTTGAAGCTTATCACCGGGTAAGCCCACAAGACGTTTGATAAAGTTTTTATCATCACCATCGGGTCTAAAGACCAGCACGTCTCCTCTTTCAGGCTCACGTTCAAATATCCGTCCTTCTTTCCCCGGAAAAGGCAATGGCGCTGCGGCATAGCGCCCATAGCCCACTGAATATTTTGACGTGATGATGTAATCACCCTTGGTTAAACCCGGCAACATAGAACCGGATGGAATATGAAAGGGTTGGAACAGAAAAGTCCGTAGAACAAGCGCAATGCCAACCGCCCAAATAATGGTTGATAGCGTTTCACGCAGTTCTGATTTTTGTTTAGCCATGTGCGCTTTTACTGAGACTTTATCGCTTCGACAATCGCAAATGCCTGTGCGTAAGGCGTGTCATCACTTAGACTGAGGTGGATAAAACCCTCATAGCCCTCAGGGATTCTTTCCGCAAAGCGTTTCATCGCCATACCGTGCAAAACAATATCAGGACGCCCTGACTCTTGGTTGACGACCTCGACATCTATCCAAGACAGAGAACCCGTATCACGGCCCGCCAAAGCTTTTGCCACGGCTTCTTTAGCCGCAAAGCGTTTTGCATAAGCATTCACAGGTAGCGCTTTAGATTCGCAATAGTCCTGCTCACCCTTGGTGAAGGTCTTTCTAATGAAGCGTTCTCCAAATTTTTCAATTGTTTGCGCTATTCGGTTAATATCACAAATATCTGTACCAATACCAATAATCACGCGGCTTCCCTCGCCTCTATAGTAATATCCCGCATGCGCTTAATGGCCCCTTCCAGTCCCATAAAGACCGCTTCTCCAATCAAAAAGTGACCGATATTCAGCTCCATGCATTCCGGGATAGCGGCGATGGGCCCTACATTATCAAAAGTCAGGCCATGTCCAAAGTGCACTTCTAAGCCTAAACTATCGGCGAGTTTTGCGCTGTCTCGAAAACTTACCAACAAATCAGACGCTTTATCCGCATCACCGTCATCCAAGGCATGTGCATAAGCCCCCGTGTGAAACTCCACGACCTTGGCATCTGTTTTCGCAGCATATTCGATTTGTTTTCGGTTAGCTTCGATGAATAAAGACATACGCGATCCATTCTCCGAGAGTTTCGATATGATGGGCACAAGCGTATTGTGCAATCCAACAACATCCAGACCGCCCTCGGTTGTCCGTTCTTCCCTCCGCTCAGGCACAATACAAATTGCATGAGGCTTTAAGTCTAAGGCTATTTTGAGCATTTCCTCAGTCGCCGCCATTTCCATATTCAAAGGGATGTTTTCACTCTCACAAAGTGTATGTAGCCTGAACATATCATCATCGCGCATGTGGCGACGATCTTCACGCAAATGGGCTGTAATACCATCTGCGCCGGATTGGATGGCTGTCCATGCCCCTGCAACGGGATCTGGATGATCACCACCACGCGCATTACGGATCGTCGCGATATGGTCTATATTAACCCCTAAACGTGGTAACGGCTTCTCTCTCATGAGAGTCCTCGGCTACCGGGTTTTATAGCCGGGATGTTTTGTAAGTCTGCCGGTAAATTCTCAGGATCATAATCAGGGAATTTTCGTGCCGCTAAGCTGATAAGCGGCACACCGATATCAACTGCTCCCCCCGAACGATCAAAGAGACAGGCGCCACCAACGACTTTCGCGCCGGTTTTTTCAATACTGGCAATGCACTCTCTGGAGGACAGGCCTGTTGTGACAATATCCTCAACCATTAGAACCTTTTGACCCGCGGCCAATGAAAACCCTCTCCGCAGCGTGAACTCTCCGTTTTCACGTTCTGTGAACATGGACTCAAGCCCCATGTGGCGGGCGGTTTCATAGCCTGGAATCACGCCGCCCATAGCAGGTGCGATAATCACATCAGGCTGTTCGGCCAAGTCAGACTTCACCTTCTCCGCCAGTGCTTTACAGAGTTTCTCTGTCAAAGCAGGATTTTTGAAAATCAGAGCTTTTTGCAAAAAAACCGAACTTCTCCGTCCTGAAGACAGGATAAAATGCCCCTCTAGCAAGGCCCCCGCTTCTCGGAACACATCCAAGACGTCATCAGTATTCATTGAATATATCCAATCAGCTTTTAATGAAATTTTCAGCGCGTGAACGCTCTGCCGCTATGACATAAGGACTGGCGCGCAAAGCCGCAATGATTTGTATAAGATGTCGCGTATCACGCACTTCAACATCCATAATCATATCAAAAAACACAGGGCTTCGCTTAACAGTCTTGATATTAACAAGGTTACCTTCGGCTTCACCAATAATACGTGTGAGGTCAGCCAGAGCGCCGGGAACATGTTCAACTGTCACAATTAAGCGACCCACAGCTGAGGATTGCTCTGCGCTGCGACGCCACCCCAAATCCAACCATTCCTCGGGGTCGACATTTGTAGAAGACAAAATTTCACAATCAATTGTGTGAATATCAATCCCACCCAGCTCTGTCGTATTTTGCAGCCCAATAATACGGTCACCCGGAATTGGAGAACAACAGTTTGAGAAGTGCATGGTAACGCCTTCCCGCAAGCCATCCCCCTTGACGAATAATTGTGCCGTCGAGTCTTCAATAATATCTTGTGGTGTCCACTTTCTCTCAGACTCTTCTTTTTTGTGTGCCGGAAATATCAATTTAAAGAAGCGGTTCATTGAGATCTTACCGCGCCCTAACGCCTCGAAGAGATCATCCACAGTTTCCATATTGGCACGCTTCAACCCATCCGTCAGAAGGGCATCTGAAAAGGTCAAGCCTTCTCTCGCAAAGGCATGTTTCGCGAGCAATTCTCCTGTTCGCGTGAACTCTTCTGCTTCACCCGTCCTCGTTAATCGACGTAAGGCTGAACGGGCTTTCCCGGTTACAACAAGGTTCTGCCATCCCGACATGGCTTCGGGCTCTCCCCCCCGAATAATTTTGACAACATCTCCATTGGCCAATGGCTTACGAAGAGGGTGTTTTTGTCCATTCACCAAAGCCCCAATACAGGTATCCCCAATTTTTGTATGAACAGCATAGGCAAAATCGAGAGGCATAGCCCCTCTTGGAAGGGCGATGAGGTCTCCTTGGGGTGTGAAAGTAAAGACTTGATCCGTGAACATTTCAAGCTTGGCATGTTCAAGGAATTCATCGGCATCGCCACTCTGTTCCATCATTTCAACAAGAGGACGTATCCGTTTTAGAGGGTCTGAACCGCTGGCTTTGGCGCTCTCTGGATCATAAGCATAACTTTGGTCTTTATAGGCCCAATGCGCGGCGACACCGCGTTCAGCAACATCTTCCATTCTTTCTGTTCGGATTTGTATTTCAACCCGCCTGTTATCGACCGTGCGTATCGTCGTGTGTAAAGACTGATATCCATTAGGCTTGGGCACAGAAATAAAGTCACGAAATCGTCCTGGCACAGCCCGATAAGCGCGGTGCAAAACCCCCAAGGCCTCATAACAATTCACTTTGCCTTCGACGATAATGCGGAAAGCGTAAATGTCGGCGACATCTTCAAAACTAATGTTCTGGCGCTGTAGCTTTCGCCAAATGGCATAAGCGCGTTTTTCGCGACCATAAATACGGACTTGGAAATCCTCATTATCAAAAAGGTCGCGCAAACCCGTCGAAACAACTGAAATGGCTTCTCCTTGCGTGTCCCGCCATTCTTCCAATCGCCGTGCGATTGATTCAAATGCTGAAGGATTTATGTAGCGAAAGGAAAGGTCTTCTAACTCTGCACAAATTCTATCCATGCCAACACGCCGTGCCAAGGGCGCATAGATATCCAATGTTTCTAACGCAATACGTTTGCGCGACTCTGGTTTTGGATGAAAATTCAACGTCCGCATATTGTGCAGGCGATCACAAAGTTTCACGAGTAAGACTCGTACGTCTTTGCTCATGGCCAAGACGAACTTTTGGAAGTTTTCAGCCTGAGCCTGTTCCTTTGTCGGATTAGGCATGCTCAGCTGACCGAGCTTTGTCACGCCGTCGACAAGGTCTGCGATTTCAGGCGTAAACTCCTGAGCCAATTCTTCATAAGTGACATGCGTGTCTTCAATAACGTCATGCAACAAGGCCGTGCAAATTGTGGCCACATCCAAATGCAAATCCGCTAAAATGCCGGCGACCTCAATAGGATGCGCGTAATAAGGATCGCCTGAATGCCGCTTTTGAGAACCGTGTGCTTTTACTGAAAAGACATAGGCTTTATTCAGCAAAGCCTCATTAACACTCGGGTCATAGGCGCGGACTTTATCGACCAGCTCAAATTGGCGAAGATAGGTTGCCTTTTTCTTTGGCAAGTCTTCTTGAATGTCGACAGGCTTATTCACACCTCAACCATAACACCAAAGCAAAAAGGGGCAATTCCTATATGCGGTCGGATGTCATTTTGTTTTCAGTACATTGATGAAAGCAGCTGACACAAAAAAACCGCCTCAATGGGCGGCTTTTTTCGATATTTTATGTTCTATTAGAAACGCGATGTATTGTCGTTATCGCGGTCGCCTTGCAACGCACGAAGAAGATCAGCTTCGCTCATCTCAGTTTGCTGGCTTTCGCCGTGTCCAATCGCCAAGACCACTTCGTCTTCTTCTTCCTCAGGAAGATCATCGTCAAAGATAACACGCTGTAGACCGACAACGAGGCTTTCACGAAGTTCGTCCATGTCGAGTGTCTCTTCTGCCAGCTCACGCAGGGCAACAACAGGGGTTTTGTCGTTATCACGATCAACGGTCAGCTCTGAACCGGACGAGATGTTACGCGAACGGTGAGCGGCCAATAGGACCAAATCAAAGCGATTTGGAACTTTTTCAATACAATCTTCAACGGTAACGCGAGCCATGGGGCATCCTATAAATCTGTATAATTCAAACTCCACACGGAGCTTGTGAATAATGCGCCGCTATATCGGTTGATTCCCCTTAAAGCAAGCCTGAGATTTCAGCCAATGACGCTCAATCACATGATGGGCCAACACATCTTGCGAAGAAAGTTTTGCAACGGCTTGCCAAACAGTCTCCTGACTTGCCGGATGCATCCATTCTGATGCAATTTCAGCAAGCGGTAATAAAACAAAAGGACGATCCAAGGCTCTGGGATGTGGCAAGATTAACTCGCTCTGTAAAACCCGCCCTCCATAGTCGATAATATCTAAATCCAGTGGCCTAGGCGCATTCAAAACTGTTCTCTGACGACCAAAATGTGCTTCAATCGCATGTAAGGTTTTCATGAGTGCAAGCGCATCATCGTCGGTTTGTGCTTTTATAACGGCGTTCACATAGTCCGGATGCCCTAACCCTGGCGGCCAGGCCGGGCTGTGCCAAAGGGAGGACACAGTCACGACATCAAGGCCGTTCTTTTCCATTTCGGCCAAGGCCAACCGGAAAGTTTCTTTGGGATTGGACAAGTTCGCCCCCAAAGCGATATAGGCTATATTCGATTTTTTATTCATTTATTTTGGTGATATTGTGGCTTTCTACCCTGACGAACGCATAGCGCTGTTTATTGATGGTTCAAACCTTTATTCAACAGGCAAAACACTCGATTACGATATTGATTATAAGAAATTATTGGAGCTTTTCAAAAATAAGGGCCGCCTTGTCCTCGCTAATTACTATACCGCCCTGCTGGAACATGATGATTACTCCCCTATTCGCCCCTTGATCGATTGGCTGGATTACAATGGCTTCCAAGTCATCACGAAACCCGCGAAGAGTTACACCGACCGTGATGGGCGCAATCGTGTGAAAGGCAATATGGATATAGAAATGACCGTCGATATGATGGACATCGCCCCACATATAGATCACATCGTGCTCTTTACAGGTGATGGAGATTTCCGGGCTGTTATCAAAGCTGTCCAAAGCAAAGGCGTTCGTGTCAGTGTTGTCTCAACGCTCAAATCAAAACCGCCCATGTTGGCTGATGAATTACGACGACAGGCCAATGACGTGATAGAACTCGCGGATATGGAGAAAATTATCGGCAGGCCGAAACGCGATTATGGCTCAGAAGACGATTACGGTGACGCTTAATATGTCCTACCCCTCAGTATCAAAGGCGGAACCTTCTTATGATTGCGATAGGTGCCCCCGCTTACGCGAGTTCATTCTTGCCAATCGAAAGAGCTACCCTGATTTTTTCAATGGCCCCGTACCGAGCTTTGGCGACCCCAATGCACGCCTCCTCATTGTCGGCCTAGCGCCGGGGCTCAAAGGCGCAAATGCAACCGGGCGGCCCTTCACCGGCGATTATGCAGGAGATTTATTGTATAAGGCACTGGAAAAATTCGATTTTTCAAATGGACAATATCAAGGCCATGCCAAGGATGGCCTAGAACTCAAAGACTGTTTGATTACCAATGCCGTGCGTTGCGTTCCGCCGCAAAACAAGCCTGTCGGTGCGGAAATCAATACGTGTCGCGAATACCATTCCGCGCAAATAGATGAGCTTGATAATCTTAAAGTGATTATGTGCCTCGGAAAAATCAGTCACGACAGCACAGTCAGAGCGCTTGGGTTAAAGCTAAAAGATCACCCATTTAAACATAATGTCGCCTATGCCTTAGAGGGCCAGAAAACACTTATCTCAAGCTATCATTGCTCCCGATATAATACGAATACCGGGCGTTTAACGGAAAAGATGTTCTTCGACGTCTTTAAGACCATCAAAGAACACCTTTAAAGAGTAGTCTTTATCTAAAAATTGAAACGCGTTCCTACGGTCAGAGTGAAACCACTCACATTATCATCTACATCGGCATTAAATATGTCTGCACCATCCGCTATAAAGCGGCGTTCTTGGTCGACATCATAAATCGTATAATAGCGCGCCTCTAAGAAGAGGTCATTTTTCTGTGTCGCTTTGAAAGTCAAACCTGCCGAAGAATGCGTCACAAAATTCGAAGAGCTACCAATAACCCCAAAGTTTGGCGACGTCGCACCCCCACCCGCATAGAGGATGTTGGAATCGACATCA
Source organism: uncultured Algimonas sp. (assembly GCA_964435725.1). Classification (GTDB taxonomy): domain Bacteria; phylum Pseudomonadota; class Alphaproteobacteria; order Caulobacterales; family Maricaulaceae; genus Litorimonas. Next base: position 15,598 of record CAYTAJ010000038.1, on the reverse strand, counting down.
GCGAAACCCAAACCACCGCCTATAAAGGGCACAATTTTCTGGTCATCTTCCCAAATGATATCAGAGCTAGAATTTAAAAAACCAAACAGTACGGATTGATCGCCGCTAAAGGTTTGCGTCCCACCATTAAAGCTACCCTCGCTGACGCTATTGTCTGTATAACTTAATTCAAGCTCAAGTCTGGGTTGGAAATATTTCCAATATTTAAAAGGCAGTCTGGCGCCCACAGCACCGCCAAAATAAACGTCATTATCTAAATCAGCCCTTACATTCGCAGGCGCACCAGCAGCGCCGGGCGAACCCGTTTCAGGGGCCTGAATACCTTCAAAGTTCAATTCGCTTGGCAGGCTAATGCCAACAAAGCCTGAGACATAGACACCCCCTTCAGCGGGGTCGGTATCAAAAATTCCAGCATGTGCTGAGGCAGGAAGAAGGGCTAATCCAAGAACAGAAGTAGAAATCGCAAAAAGAAAACGGGACATTTTTTAAACCTTATTGAGTTGTAATGCTGCCCCTATATGGCGCTTCCATTCACAGCTCATTTAACGGTTTTACACACTGACGTGATAGGCTTGTGACTTAGCCCCGCTCGCGCATCAGGCGCGCCTTTTGCTTATTCCAATCACGCGTCTTTTGCGTTTCACGTTTATCGTGATTCTGTTTGCCCGTTCCTATCCCGATTAATAGTTTGGCTTTACCGGCTTTGTTAAAATACATTTTTAACGGCACGATGGTGCGGCCTTTACGTTGCGTTTCTCCTAGTAAAACATTGATTTCTCTCCGTTTTAGAAGGAGCTTACGTGGACGCGTTGGGTTATGATTAAACTGGCTGGCTGGCGCATAAATTGGAATATTTGCATTAATTAGCCACGCTTCATTGCCTTCTACGCTGACATAGGCCTCGGCAATATTAGCCCGTCCTTCCCGCAAAGCTTTAACCTCGGTACCCACCAACTGGATACCCGCCTCCATATCATTCTCAATGGCGTAATTGAAACGCGCACGCCGATTATCGGCGATTTGTGTCTTCGGCGTATTATCTTTGGCTTTGGCCATAATCAGAAATCAATGCCTGCCCTTGTCATTGCAGCTTCAACGGCTTGTTTCGTTGAGTCGGTACAAGGCACAATCGGCAAGCGAACGCTTGGTTCCATCATACCTAACAATGAAAGCGCATATTTAGCTGGGGCAGGACTAGGACATAGGAACAAGTCCTTGTGAAGCCTATCTAGTTTGGCGTTTAAACGCTTTGCCGCTGCGAATTCGCCCCCCAGTAGCATATTATGAAAGTCAGAATATTGTTTCGGTGCAATATTTGATCCCACGGATATGGCCCCAGACCCGCCATGCGCCGCATGACCTAAGGAACTCGGGTCATCACCTGAGAGCTGAATAAAGTCCTCACCGCAACGATCGATCAGGCCTTGGACACGCGTTACATCCCCTGTCGCGTCTTTACAGCCGATCACGGTCGGGAGCTTTGACAAACGTCCCATTGTATCATTTGTGATATCAACAACACTGCGTCCCGGGATGTTATAAACGACAATCGGAATATCTACGGCTTCGGAAATGGCTTTGAAGTGCTGATAGATTCCTTCTTGATTGGGCTTGTTGTAATAGGGTGTTACAACAAGGGCGGCATCGGCGCCTTCTTCCTTAGCGTGTTTAGCATATTCTATCGAAACACTGGTCTCATTGGAGCCCGCACCGGCAATAACCGGTACGCGACCATCGGCGGCTTCAACGCATAAAGCGACAACGCGACGGTGTTCTTCATCACTCAATGTGGCCGACTCACCTGTCGTCCCACAAGGGACGAGGCCATGTGTGCCGTTCTCAATTTGCCAATTCACGAAATCTTGAAAGGATTTCGCGTCAACTTGTCCGTTTTTGAACGGAGTTACTAAGGCTGTTATAGACCCTTTAACCATCTTGCTCTTTCATGTAGCCAATCGAATCAGTACTTACCGAAACTTGTGGGATAAAATGCGGATAATGCGAGCGCGTCATAACTGTCTTTTACCATATCAAGCAAGTCCTGCCTTTATCAAATTGTCTAAGGTGCTGAATAAAACGCGTTCGCTTGCCATAACGACAGCATTTTCAGCGCTTATCTTCGCCCCATCTACGGCCTCAGCCCTTACTGTGCCTTCACCGCGCATCAAACCTGCGCCGCCTGCCCTTTCAGAATATATATCTGACCAAGATGCTCGGAACTTAAGAAAAGCTATATCAGCCGCTAAACGTGGCTCGTGGCAGGAGTTTGACCGAATAAAGGCATCAGTGAATGATAGTCTTACGAGAGATATCTTAGTTTGGATTAGAGCCACAAGTGACCGGAAGGCGCCGCAGGCTATCTTAAGCAAGGCCGCCCATGATTTATCTGATTGGCCAAGACAGGTCACGATACGTGCTAGAGCCGAAGCCAACCTCTTCGATAATCCTATTTCACCCGCTGAAACGATTGCTTGGTTTAGGGGTGAAGCCCCAGTCTCCGGTGAAGGTCGCGCTGCTTTGGCTCGCGCCAATTACGCACTTGGTAACAATGAAACTGCGGATATGTGGCTGCAATCCGCTTGGCGTGAATCTCGCCTCACAAGAGACCGCCAGAAACGTGCGTTTCAAGAGTTCAAAAATAAACTCAGCCGTGAAGACCATGCACGTCGTGCTGATCATCTGATTTGGAATGGACGTCGCCATTACAACAAAGCGCAAGCGCTCCTGCCACACATGTCCGCTGACGAAAGAAAGCTGATGGATGCCCGGTTGCGGGTTGGGGCTAATCGTTCTGGTATGGATTCCGCCATTAAAGCTGTCCCTGCTAAATATCAGAAAGACACGGGACTCTTATTTGAACGGGCCAAATGGCGCCGTAAGAAACGCACGAAAGATTACGCCCTTCCCGTCTATCAAGAAATTCCCGGAGCGCCGCTCAATGAAAACGGAAAAGAGGCTCTTTGGAGAGAAGAAAAACTCATGGCCTATTGGCTCATCAGTGAAAAGAAATTTGCTGATGCCTATCAAATTGTCCTCAATCACGGTTTTGAACGGGGGACAGCCTTTGCAGAAGCTGAATTTTTAGCGGGTTGGTTAGCCTTACGAAAGCTCAACAAGCCGCAACAAGCACAGACCCATTTCCGTAAATTGGCCTCTGCCGTCACGACACCCGTCTCTCTTGCGCGAGGCTATTATTGGTTGGGACGCTCACAAACAGGCATTGAAGCCGCTCAAAGTTTTCAAGAGGCCGCCAAATATCCAAACACATTTTATGGCCAGCTTGCGATTACAGAGCTCGCAAATGGCGATCCTATTTTGATTTTACCGCCTGAAGCGTCTCACGATACAGCTTTGGCGAAGTTGAAAGCTGATAGACGTGTTCGCGCCATGAAACTTTTGGCGGAGGCGGGCGAAGAACGTCTTTATTCTCAATTCTCGTTTCACTTGGACGATGTTGTGGAGTCGCCGCAAGAATTGGCGGCATTAGCGCAAATCGCCAAAGATTACGGCTATATGCGGCCCTCCCTGCGTGCAGCGAAGCAAGCCGGGCGTTTCCAAACAATGCTAACTAATTCTGGTTATCCGATCGTAAATACGATTGAAAACATGCCGGACAAGTTTGAAAAAGAGTTTGTCTATTCCATTGCCAGACAGGAAACAGAATTTGAGACCAATGCGATAAGTTCTGCCAAGGCCTATGGCTTAATGCAGATGATCAACTCAACGGCCAAATATACGGCACGGAAACACCGCATTCCCTACAACCAGTCTCGTTTACTCTCCGATGAAGTCTATGCTGCAAATTTAGGAGCCTATCATTTGAACGACCTCTTAGAAATGTGGGATGGATCTTATATCTTAGCTGCCGTTTCTTATAATGCGGGTCCACACCGGGCCAAACGATGGATTGAAGCTTATGGCGACCCGCGATCTCCGAATGTTGATCCTATTGACTGGATAGAAATGACGCCATTTTCCGAGACGCGAAATTATATCCATCGTGTTATTGAAAATTTGCAGGTCTATCGCGCCCGACGCAATGGCGATATTCACCCGCTTTATATTGAGCGCGACCTCAATGAAGGTCAACAATAATCAAAGAGACAAAGCGCGCTCCAGAACATCAGGATCAACATTACCGCCGGAGCCAATAGCGACAATAGTCTTGTCTTTGTCAAAAGGCTGATGCTTAATAATAGAAGCCAAGGCAACAGCACCACCTGGCTCCAATACCAGTCCCAATTCCTTATGGGCTATGGACATAGCCTCAAGACAATTTTCATCGCTCACGGTGAAGACCCCCGATAAAGACTTAGAATTTATAGCCCATGTCAGCGCTCCCGGTTGCGGGGTCATCAGCGCGTCACACAATGTTGGAGGTGTCGTTTTTAAAGCACGCCGTTCACCAGCCTTAAAAGACATTTGGTGATCATTATAGAATTCAGGTTCAGCTCCGAAAATTTGGACATCTGGGCAAAGTTCATTCAAAGCCAAACTTATGCCCGCACACATGCCGCCGCCCCCCATACACACGACAACGGCATCCATTTCAGGACACTGCTCCGCTAAATCAAACCCTATCGTACCCTGTCCTGCAATAATATGGGGGTCATCGAATGAGGGTACTAAGACCCGTCCAGTTTCATCAGAAATTTCAGCGGCAATGTTTTCACGACTTTCAGTCAGACGGTCATAAAATTGTATCTCTGCGCCATAAGACAGGACGGTTTCAACTTTTACCTTTGGCGCATCTTTAGGCATCACGATAATGGCAGGAATACTCAGTTCCTTGGCAGAAAGAGCAACACCAATAGCATGATTGCCTGATGAAAACGCGACAACGCCAATTTCTGATTGTTGAGGCGAAAGATCAGACAGTCTGTTTCTAGCCCCTCTATATTTGAAAGCTCCCCCTTTTTGATTCGCTTCTGCCTTCAAGAAAAGTCTACACCCTGCTAGTGTGTCCAGCCTACCAGAACGTAGCAAAGGCGTTTTTAAGGCGTGCCCGTTTAACCGTTCAGCGGCGGCTTTAACGTCAGCAAATGTTGGAAGAAATTGCGTCATTTTTCACCATATTGTTAGACCGAATATTATTGACCGTAGCGCCCCTACGTGGAAATAAAAGCCATAATAATTTCAACCTATAAATATTGGGGAATTGCCAATGCAAGGCTTAATGATGAAGCATGAGTTAATGATCAGCGATCTGATCGAACATGCGGCAACTGTTCACAGAACACGTGAGATTTATACGCTGAATACGGACATGTCCGAGCATCGCTATACGTGGGGCGATTGTGCCACACGCGTAAGAAAGCTCGCAAATGCATTGCTGGAAGCCGGAATCAAAAAAGGCGACCGCGTTGCAACGATTGCATGGAATAATTACCGTCACATTGAAATTTATTATGCCGTGTCTTCCATCGGGGCGATTGTGCATACAATCAACCCGCGCTTAAAGCCTCAACAAATTGCCTGGATGGTCAATCACGCCGAAGATACAATGTTGATGTTTGATACAACATTCGGCCCCATCATTGATGGCGTATCCGCCATGTGCCCAACAGTCAAAAAATGGATCTGTTTGACAGATGAAGCCGGCATGCCAGACTATAAAACTGACGTTCAGGACTATGAGAGCTTCATGGCAGATGCGTCCGAGGAAATCGAATGGGAACGCTTTGACGAAAATACAGCGTGTACGCTTTGTTATACGTCAGGTACGACAGGTGACCCGAAAGGTGTTCTCTACTCCCATCGCTCAACAATCCTACACGCTATGGCGGGGAGTATGCACGACGTAATTGGCGGCGGCGCACAAGACTCGGTCTTGGCTGTGGTACCTATGTTCCACGTCAGCGCTTGGGGCCTTGTTTACTCCGCCGCTATGGTCGGGGCTAAATTGGTCATGCCCGGTCCTGGCCTTGACGGTGCCAATATGTGCAAAATGATTAATCAGGAAAGTGTTACCCTCATGGCCGGTGTGCCAACCGTTTGGTTGGGCATTTATCAGCATGCCAAAGCGAATAACATTAACCTTCCGACAGTGAAAAAAGCGCTAGTCGGTGGATCCGCCTTACCAGAGTCACTTTTACGCGCCTATGAGCAAGACCTCGGAATTCCGATGCAACAAGGTTGGGGCATGACGGAAACCTCACCTCTTGGTGTGACATACTCACCCCTGCCCGGAACCGAAGACGACCCTTATGATGACACGGTTAAATATAAGCTCTTGGCCGGGCGTCGCATTTTCGGTGTTGATATGCGCATCGTCGATGATGAAGATAACGTCCTGCCGCAAGACGGAGAAGCGGAAGGTCATCTCCATGTTCGCGGCCCTTGGATTTCCTCCGGTTATTTCAAAGGCGCGGGTAAAGACAGCTTCACAGATGATGGCTGGTTCCGTACAGGCGATGTCGGTGTATTACACCCGACAGGCTATCTTGAAATTACAGACCGCTCAAAAGACGTGATTAAGTCCGGTGGCGAGTGGGTTAGCTCAATTGAGGTAGAAAACGCAGCCTCTGATCACCCCGATGTCGCTATGGCGGCCTGTATCGGGATTGCCCATGAAAAATGGCAAGAACGCCCTTTCCTTATTGTACAGCCTATGCCGGGTAAAACCCCTGATCTTGATGAGATTAAAGCCTGCATTTCGAAAAAATGTGCGAAATGGTGGATGCCCGACGAAATCGTCTTCCAAGATGAGTTACCACTTGGGGCAACAGGTAAGGTCTTAAAACGTGAGCTTAAGGTCGTGTATAAAGACCAATATGTGAAAGGCTAAACGTCGGACATTCGCTTTACATTAGATTATGTAGTTGCCTATTGGCAGCTACAATTTACCTGAGCCTTTATGCTCAGTCTTATGCCGCAACGATTGATAAACAAAACACTGAATCACCCGTAAACATTTTATCGATGACTTGCGAGTCTGAGGGTGAAAGCGTCAAAATATCTCGTTTCTCTGTCATTGATGTTAATCACCTAACGGGGTCTAAGAAAATTGACTATGGTTTAATTACGGGGCACGGATTGCCTTTCAAACAACCGTGTTATGTACAAGATTTCAATGGTCGCAAACGTAGCGTTATCAATATCTGGTACGCTCCGAATTATATGTCAGGCGGAGATAATGACTGGGCGGTGGTTTCATTTAAGCGACTTTCTACGCCTAATCTAACGCGCTATAAGTTACAATCTGCAACAAATATAGTTCC
>CAYTAJ010000038.1:4763-8278 GCA_964435725.1 uncultured Algimonas sp. | reverse complement strand
TTTCTACGCCTAATCTAACGCGCTATAAGTTACAATCTGCAACAAATATAGTTCCTGAAACATTCAACAAACAAAACATTAAATTCGCAGCAGCCCGAGGGCTGCCGTATACGACGCAAGACTGTCAGCTTTCAGAGCTAAAATTCTCCTTGTCCCAGAAACAGGCAGAGCGCCGTATTGTGACCCATGACTGCCAGTCAATTCCGGGGCAATCCGGGTCACCTGTAATTTTTGATGATGGCACCACAGAACATTTGATTGGTTTTCATATCGGGCAAATATGGCTCTTCAAAGACCCTGAAACACAGCGCCCCAATCGGCGCGGATATTTTCGATTGATTGATCAGAGTTTAGTTTCGGACGTTGAGACCATTATCCAGAACGATAAATGAACTTATTTGTTGGCTTGACCAATTTCAAACAGTTTCCCCTTCTCCGTCCAGATAACAATCAACAGAGCAGACAGTCCCAAAACTGAGAAGCCAATGAGAATTGGATAGACTGTTCCGTCAAATTGACGAGCAATAAACCAGCCTAACCACGCCGAGAGCGTTGTCGTCGCAAAGCCATAGGCCGCACTGGCTGTCCCCGCAATTTTTCCAAGCGGTTCCAATGCAATAGAAGAGAAGTTCGCCCCCATCATGCCAAAGCACCCAAACATCAGCGTGAATAGAGGCAAGAAGAACCAGAAGTTTTGATTACTAAATTTCATGGCCATGAGGTTCACCATCGCTAAAACGATAAAACATAATAGGACAGAATGACTAATGCGGCGCATACCGAGTTTCTCAACCAAGCGTGCATTCGTTATATTGGCAACAGCAATCCCTGACGCAACGACAGCGAACCAAATCCAGAAGCGATCGCCTTTGCCAAAAACCTCATCAAAGATTTGCTCTGAGGCTCCGATGAACGCAAATAATGAACCGAAGGCAATTCCACTCGCCAACATATATCCTAAGGCCACACGCGTTTTAAGAACGGCAAAATAAGAGCGACCAATATGTTTTATATTTAAAGGCTGCCGCATGTCCGAAGGCAATGTGTAGGGCAATCGAAATAACGTCCAAAAAAAGACGAGCATACCGGCCACCCCTAAAACCCCAAAGGTCCATTTCCAATCACCGAACGTCATGACTAGCGTACCAATGCCGGGCGCAATAATCGGCACAATCATGAAGACAGTAAAAACGAGAGACATAATCCGCGCCATAGTCCGCCCCGATGTCAAATCGCGGATAATCGCGCCCGCAATTACACGGACACCCGCTGCGAACACGCCCTGACAAAATCGAAAAGCAAGCAAGGCCCAAAAACCCGTTGAAAGCATACACTGTAGCGCCATGGCGCTGAAGCCTATCAAGCAGATTTGAAGCAAGCCTTTGCGGCCATATCGGTCAGATAAGGGACCGAAGAAAAGCTGAGGAAAGCCAAATCCAAAAATATAGGCAAAGATAACAAGCTGCTGATCATTTGCGTCTTCACGCTGATAAAACTCACCAATATGTTCGAGCGCGGGAAGCATTGTATCAATGGCAAGTGCATTCAGCGCCAATAGCGACGCCATCATCGCCACAAATTCAAACATAGGAATGGAAAGGCTAACGCCTGTCGTATCCCTGAATTGTTGATTTTGTTCGGCCATTGCGGCGCTATGCGCTCAAGTTCTGTAAACCGCAATACGTTTTTGGAACGCCCGAGAAACAAACACCATCAATACGCAAGCCAGAAGACTATAAACGCCCATAAAAATCATCTGTGTTGGCAAGGCTATTCCGATGTCTATTAGCCACCCTGTCAGCCCTGGGCCTGCCGCGGTACAAAACACCATAAGTGCTACAATGATCGCTCGAATGGCACCAAGATGCTTTGTTCCATAAAGTTCCGGCCAGATTGTGCCCGATAGTGTCGAAGAAAACCCATAAGCCAGACCCAGAAGCGCCATGAACAGAAAAGCGCTCCATTGGGCTTCCAATCCGCCCAAAGCAAAACAAGATAGTGCGAGGGGAACTAGAAACACGGGTAACAGTTTCACCGCTGTAAATCGGTCAATGAGTCCACCGGAAATAAGGCCGAAGATTATCTTGCAAACAGCCATAACAGAAAAGGCCGATGCGAAAACGGGCAAAGACCAATCGCGTAATTCAACAAGGTATATTTGATGAAAGAACACTGTTGTCCCAATAAAGGCTGGCGCCAAAACACCCAATAAGGTCAACCAAAATAAAGGATCGCGTATGACTTCTGTGCGCGTCCAATGACGGAGAGCGGTATCACGCTCATTGGTCTCTTTAGACTCTGGCTGACGCTCTACAGCGACGAGCTTTGTAATAACGGGCAGAGCAATAACAACTAAAACCAGAGCCGAGACTAACCAAGCATTTCGCCACCCTAAACAAGCCGCGACTATAACAAATAGAAACGGTAAGACCGCCTCGCCCGCATTATGCCCCAATGTGACAAGAGAAATGGCACGCCCGCGACTGGCTGAGAACCAACGCCCTGTTGCCGTCACACCGTTTTGCGTCATCATCCCTTGGCCAAAAAGGCGTAAGACGTAAATCACGAAACCCAAGACTACGATATGTTGGACATACGCCATACCCACTGCCCCTAAAGCGAGGAGCGGAACGATTATGAGCGTTACTGTTGCAGGCGAATAACGGTCCACAAGTTTCCCAACCCAAGGCAAGCTCAAGGCACTCCCAAGTGTTGCGACCATATATAATAGTCCAAAATCACCGTGGCTGAGATTAAACTCCGAACGAATATCACCTGCGAATAAGGAAATAAAAAACGTCTGACCAAAGGAAGAAAAGAATGTCAGTAGGAATCCACCAATAATCCAACGGGCATTCTTTATAGTGAAATTTATCACACTATTTTTTACTTTCTAAAGAATACTCGCCGCCTTCGGGATATACGGGACCTCCTGAGTCCTCAAAACAGCCGAACTTAGTTATCTTCCATTCACTCTCAATACATTCAAAATAACAAGCAAAATAGTTCACAAACTTCTTTTCTATCAAGAACTCTATATCGCTAACTTGCTCTAAGTGTTCTTCTTGAACGAAAAAAACTAACTGTCCTAGGTCTTCATCAGAAGCATATTCGCCAACAAGTTTAGAAACGAACGGACTTTGACCATTAGTCTTTGGAAAATCAAAAATTGCATTATTTTCGTATTCAGGAAAAAATGTATAGGCGACCCCATACTCCTCACCTAGAGACTTAGGGTGATAAAAACTGATAGCAGTTTTCAAATCTTCTCTGACCAAAGTCGACAAGAACCTGTTTGATGTTTCACTTAATTCAGGAATTAAACATTCATCATTCTTTGTTTCATTATTAGATAGAATTATGTCTTCAGTTTCTAATGTATCTGAAGAACAAGCCGCTAATAACATGACCACTAGCCCGATAATAAAGCGGTTTATGTGATACGTCCTATTCACGGAATGTCGCGATTTCGTCGAGGCTTTTCTTCACCAAAGCATGTGTCGGAATTTGCACAC
>CAYTAJ010000038.1:0-4663 GCA_964435725.1 uncultured Algimonas sp. | reverse complement strand
GTCGCGATTTCGTCGAGGCTTTTCTTCACCAAAGCATGTGTCGGAATTTGCACACCTTCCGCTGGGTAACCGACAACCATCAAGACGAATGGTTTTTCTGTGTCGGGGCGTTCACATATTTCGCGCAAGAAACCCATAGGCGCCGGTGTATGGGTAAGCGTTCCAAGCCCCGCAGAGTGCAGAGCCGTAATCAACATGCCTGTCGCGAGGCCGACACTCTCGGTCACATAATAATTCTTCTTGTCTTGCCCTGCGATTTCACCGCCGCGACGCTGCGCAAATACGGCAATCAACCAAGGTGCTGTTTCCAGGAAAGGTTTGCTGGCATCCGTACCGAGAGGCGCGAGAGCGTCTAACCATTCCTCAGATGCCCGGCCTCCATAAAACTCTGCTTCCTCGGCTTCTGCCGCAATACGAATTTTACGCTTCATATCGGGATTAGAAATCGCCACGAAATGCCAAGGTTGATGGTTCGCCCCGCTTGGCGCAGTACCTGCGGCTTTGATACAGCTCTCTATAATGTCTTTTGGAACGGGCTTATCTGAGAAATCTCGAATTGTACGGCGCGTTTTTAAAGTTTCTAAAACTTGCTCGGCGCGTTCACGCATCTCCGCTTCGGACAAGGCCTCATAATTTTCGAGTGGCACATAATCTGCGCTCATATCTGTGTCCAATCCAATATGACCTTGCCGCTCTTTCCCGTCTCCATCAGGTCAAAAGCCTGCTGAAAATCACGTGCTGCAAAACGATGAGTAATCAGTGGGCTCATATCCAAACCACTATCGATCATGGCCAGCATTTTATACCAGGTTTCATACATTTGACGGCCATAGATCCCTTTAACCGTCAAGGCTTTGCCAACAATCTTACCAAAATCGACCGGAAAGGGTTTGGCAGGAATACCAAGCATGGCGATATTGCCGCCCATCAACATGCAGTCTAGCATTTGATTGAAGGCCGGCTCCGCGCCACTCATTTCCAAGCCGACATCAAAGCCTTCTTGCATGCCAATCTCGGTCATAACGGCGCGCAAGTCTTCGTCCATTGTATTGACCATACGCGTGCGCGATGTGAGCGTTTTTGCAAACTCTAGTCGCCAATCATTTATATCCGTCAGTACAACACGTCGTGCCCCTGCCCGTTCCGCGACGGCAGCAGCCATAATACCAATGGGGCCTGCCCCTGTGATAAGAACATCTTCGCCAACCAAATCAAAGGCCAAGGTTGTGTGTACCGCATTTCCCAGCGGATCTAAAATAGACGCGATTTCTAGTGGAAATTCATTCCCCAGTGGAATGACGTTGAATTCGGGGAGTGCCAAATATTGCGCAAAGGCACCGGGTAAGTTGACACCAATCCCTTTAGTCTCAGGGTCGAGGTGGAACCGCCCTGCCCGTGCATTACGTGATTTACGGCCGACAACATGACCTTCCCCACTGACACGGTCACCGACTTTTACACGCGTAACGGTAGACCCAATCGCTGCCACGCGTCCTCCATACTCATGCCCCACTACAAGTGGCACAGGCACATTTTGTTGTGCCCACTCATCCCATTTATAGATGTGCATATCCGTGCCACAAATAGCTGTACGTTGAATTTCAATCAGCACCTCATTTGGCGCAATGTCCGGCACAGGCACATCCTGCATCCAAAGGCCTTTTTCCGGCTTGGCTTTAACCAGTGCTTTCATCATCTGAGTCATGCGATAACTCCGAGCTCTTTGCCGACCTTTGTAAAGGCGGCGATTGTGCGCTCAATTTGTTCTGGCGTATGGGCCGCACTCATTTGCGTACGAATACGGGCTTTTCCTTTGGGAACGACAGGGAAGAAAAATCCGATGACATAAATACCTTCTTCCAGCAGTTTCGCCGCCATATTTTGCGCAATATTGGCATCACCCAGCATCACAGGGATGATGGGATGCTCACCCTCCGGCAAATCAAATCCGGCCTTAGTCATGCCGTCGCGGAATTGCTTGGCATTGGCGCTCAAGCGTTCCCGAAGCTCATCACCATTCTTCGCCAATTCAATCGCCTTCAAGCTTGCACCAACCAATCCTGGCGCGAGTGAATTTGAAAAAAGATAAGGGCGCGATCTTTGACGCAGCATATCCACGACAGATTGTTTAGCACAGGTAAAGCCGCCCATAGCGCCACCTAATGCTTTTCCTAATGTGCCTGTTAAAATATCAACATCGCCTTCGACGCCACAAAATGTGGCTGAACCGCGACCGCCCTCACCGAGGAAACCCGTGGCATGGCAGTCATCAACCATCAGCAGAGCACCGAATTCTTTTTTGAGCGCAACAATTTCATCCAGCTTGGCAATCGTGCCATCCATGGAGAAAACACCATCTGTGGCAATCATGATGTGACGCGCCCCATCCACTTTAGCCGCTTCAAGCTGCGCTCGCAGGTCTGCCATATCAGATGTTTTATATCGGTACCGTTTCGCCTTGCAGAGGCGGATACCATCGATGATGGAGGCATGATTGAGGGCATCTGAGATAATTGCGTCTTCTGGCCCTAAGAGTGGCTCAAACACACCACCATTGGCATCAAAACACGCTGCGTATAATATACTGTCTTCAAACCCTAACCAATCCGCCAAAGCTTTTTCCAGCTTTCTATGTTGTTCTTGTGTCCCGCAGATAAAACGGACAGAGGCCATGCCAAAGCCATGCTCATGCGTTGCAGCGTTCGACGCCGCAATAAGATCTGGATGATTAGCCAAACCAAGATAATTATTGGCGCAGAAGTTCAAAACCTCCTGCTTGGTTCCATTTTTGGTGATTTCAATGTCAGACGATTGGTCACTGACGATTAAACGCTCACTTTTCCAAAGACCGTCTGCCTTTATGCTCTCGAGCTCGTGATCTAAAGCCCTATAAAAACTATCTGACATGTAACCCTCATTCGGTTAGTCGTTAGGATGAAATGATAACTGCAAACAATATCAATTTAAGACAGTAAACCAGACTTTTCATGAGCGAAACGAAAAATAATTTACCGCAAACCGGAAGTGTCGAGGCTCTTCTCGCAACAATTCGCCAATGTCGGGTGTGTGAGTTCCGAACACCGCAACTACCCGTTAAACCCAACCCAATCATCCGCGCGACAAAGAACTCTAAAATTCGAATAATTGGGCAAGCACCTGGAACGCTTGCCCATGAAAAATCTAAACCCTTTGACGACCCTTCTGGAAAACGTTTGAGAGATTGGCTCGGCGTAGATGAAAGCACGTTCTATAACGCTGACTACTTTGCCATTACACCCATGGGGTTTTGTTTCCCTGGGCAAGATAAGAACGGAGGGGATCTCCGGCCCCGAAAAGAATGTGCGCCGCTTTGGCAGGACAGCCTGTCTCATAGCCTGCCAAATGTGGACCTAACACTGCTTGTGGGTATGTATGCCGTTAAACGCTATCTGGGAACGCAAGCAAAACGCACGCTAACCGAGACAGTGCATCATTGGAGAGACTATGGCCCTAAAGTCATGCCGTTACCCCATCCAAGTTGGAGAAATAACGGTTGGATAAAGCGCCATGATTGGTTTGCAGATGAGTTATCAGAGTTGAAAAAACGCGTAGCAGATATTATCGCCACCGCATAAAATCTACGAAAAGTAGATTTTTACCACCCCTTAACCACGAACTCTAACCTTGTCATAAACTTAGTTTGTTACACCAAGGTCAATCGGATGAAAGTCCGGTCAAACTTTGGGAACTAAAATTATGTCTTTTAAAAAACTCGCATTAGCGGGCGGTGTTGTGGCATCGCTCATGGCAAGTACGGCTTACGCGTCAGTTATCGACCGTCCGTTCTTCCAAGTCTTAGGTGTCGTCGTTGTATGGAGCGGTGATGCAAATGGTGATCCGATCGCCAATGATTTCGTCCTTTTAACACCGGCTGGTACAGCTACTGATCTTATCGGTGGTAACGGCGTTGTTGATGGCGTCACTGTTGTGACAGGTGAATTAGACCGCATTACAGGCACGGATACAGCACTTGATCCAAATGCAGCGGCTTATGATCCTGCTGCTGGGACTGGTGTTTTGGATGCCTCAGCCAGCCTTACAGCTTTTGGTATTGACGCAACAACCGATATTGGTGCTGGCCTTGTCGGCTCACACAACTCAAGCTTCTTTGTGGCTTCTAATGCCGGCTTCCAAATTCAAGCCGTTGTATCAAATGTCACAGCAACTGAAGACTTCTCATCTTTTGATGAAAACTTCATCTCTTTTGACATGAGCGTTACCGAGTCCGGAGACGTTACGACAGGTGGCGACACATTCGGTTCAGCAGCATGGATTCCACATGTTGGTGCAGACTCAGCCACTAATGGTGTTAACCCTGGAATTGAAACATTGGGTGACATTGGGAATACAAACACCCCTGTTTACAATGCGAGCCGTCGTACGGCCGAAACTACAGGGACGTTGATGGAACAGTCTGTTCGTTTCGATAATGTCTATAATCTTGATGCTGATCCGGCGACACCAGGTGTCCAAGCCTATGATCTGTCTATGGGTGTGGGTACATTGTCAGCTGACGTGACATACACAATCTTTGCTCCGTAAGGACAGAAATCCACGATAAAGGCTCACGCAAATAGTCTTTCGTCAATGAGAGGCCGTCACCCTCCCCGGTGGCGGCCTTTTT
>CAYTAJ010000037.1:0-23223 GCA_964435725.1 uncultured Algimonas sp. | reverse complement strand
TCGAAAATGACGCCTATGTCGGCGAAGGCACATTATTTAATTCAGACTTTTTAAATGGTTTAAATAAAGACGAGGGCATTTCAGCCGCTATCGCCAAAGTCGAAGAGATGGACCTTGGTAAAGGCGTCACGCAATACCGCTTGCGTGATTGGGGCGTCTCTCGTCAGCGTTATTGGGGTTGTCCTATCCCCGTCATTCATTGTGAGGATTGCGGGGCTGTGCCTGTGCCGGAAAAAGACCTGCCCGTCGCCCTGCCCTATGACAATATCGATTTGACCATTCCCGGAAATCCGCTGGATCGTCATCCGACCTTCAAACACTGCACTTGTCCAAAATGTGGAAAAGCGGCACGGCGTGAAACCGATACGCTCGACACCTTCGCGGATAGTTCTTGGTATTTCGCGCGGTTTGCCGGTGGCAATACAGAAGACCGCCCTTTTGATAATAAAACGGCGAGCGAATGGTTGCCCGTCGACCAATATGTCGGCGGTGTTGAACATGCCGTATTGCATTTGCTTTACGCCCGCTTCTTTACCCGTGGCTTACGTGATTGCGGATTGATTGATTTGCCAAGCGGTGAACCCTTTGCCGGATTGTTTACTCAAGGCATGGTGACCCATGCCGTATTCACGGATGAAGACGGTGAATATGTCTTGCCCGCCGATGTGATTGAGGACGGTAATCAACTCCTTCACATTGAGAGCAAAAAAATCATCGAAAAAGGCGACGTCATTAAGATGTCCAAGTCCAAGAAAAATGTCGTAGACCCGGATGAAATTATCGAAGGCTATGGCGCGGATGTTGCGCGTTGGTTTGTCCTCTCTGACTCACCACCGGAGCGTGACGTGGAATGGACGGAATCCGGCGTTATTGGGGCATGGCGGTTTTCCAAAAAGGTCTGGGCTTTGGTCGCAGGTATGGAGGCTGGGAATCCGTCCGTTACCGCCAAAGACGCCAAAGGCGATGCTCTTGAACTCCGTCGCTTTGCGCATAAAGCCCTGGAGAAAATCACAGCGGGTATTGAGAGTTTCCGCTTTAACACATCGGTCGCGCAAATTTATGAACTCACCAATGCGCTCGGCAAATATAAAGCCAATGACGACGCCAAGATGGAAGCTCTTGGTATTCTCATCCGGGCAATCGCCCCCTTCATGCCGCATCTGGCCGAAGAGTGTTGGGCCAAACTTGGCGGAGATGACTTGGTCTATCACGCTCCCTGGCCAGAGGTTGATCCGGAGATGTTGGTCGAAGACAGCATCACCCTGCCCTTACAGGTGAATGGCAAAAGACGCTCCGAACTTAAGGTTCCCGCCGATATGAGCAAAGATGATATTCAGTCATTGGCCCTCGCTGATGAACATGTCGCGCGTTCCATTGAGGGTTTAACTGTCCGAAAAGTCATTATTGTTCCGGGCCGGATTGTGAATATAGTAGCGAATTAGGAGAAAGCCTATGCGTCGACTGACTTTACTATCACTGGCGACACTCAGCCTGAGTGCTTTTGCTCTCGCGGGCTGTGGCTTTACACCCATGCACGCGCCGGGGTCCTTATCATCTAATTCAGCCATGCCATTGCAGCAAATCACTTTAGTTATGCAAGACGGCCGCGACGCCAATGATAAAGAAGTCGGCTTTTACCTCCAACAAAGATTGCGCGACCGCATGGGAACAAATGACGGTCAATATACACTGACAATCACTCCGGCTTGGCGACGTGGACGCTTGGGCATTTCGGCTGACGATGTCGCGTCCCGTTATGACGGCACTGTCACGGCACGTTATAAATTGACGGATACAAAATCCGGTGAAGCGCTTGATTCAGGCGTGATAACCGCCATTACCACTTTCGGGGCGTCAACCGATGCTTACGGCGTGATTGCCGCCAATGACAATGCCATGCAAACGACGGCAGCTGAAGCGGCTGACCGCCTTATCGTTAAATTGGCCGGCTATTTTGCTGACGCGAAAAACACCCCAGCCCCGTAAAGGTGTAATGTGAAACTCACTGGGGCTCGTGCAACTCGATTTTTAGAAAAACCCACCGCCGATGTGATTGGCGTATTATTATTTGGACCGGATCGCGGCTTAGTCAAAGCCCGCAGCTTGGCGCTTTCTAAAATCTTTATGCCGAATGCGGATGATGCGTTTGGAACAACCGTATTAACCGCGGATGATCTCTCAAGTGACCCTGCTCGCTTGGCCGATGAAATGAGTGCTTTATCTCTTCTCGGAGATGATCGTCTTGTGCGATTACGACTAGACCATGAACGTAATGGCGCGGCCATTTCAAAACTCATAAAGCAATTTGATACGGAGCCTGAAAAAGCCGAGGCGAAATTAATTATCGAGGCCGGAGATATGACGCCGCGCTCCGCCATTCGAAAAGCGTGCGAAGCGGCCGCCCATTTTGCCGCGATTGGCTGTTACGCCGCAAGCGCCAAAGATATTGGCGAACAAGTCAAATCGTCTCTTTCTGACCTTAGCATAGACATTCATCCCGACGCTCTCGATATGTGGGTCCCCCTATTGGAAGGCGATCACGCTTTGGCGGCCGGAGAAATTGAAAAAATGGCGCTTTATAAAGGCTATGGCAAAATCGAAGGCGCTGCGGTGACGCTTGCTGATATTCGCGCCGTTGCCGCAGGCGGGCAAAGCGCTTCCATTGATACGATTGTTATGCAGCTTATGAGCGGAGATGTTGAAGGGTCAGATGCCAGCTATCGACGTGCCATGTCCGGTAAATTAAATCCTGTTGCCGTGCTTATTGGACTCCAACGCCACCTTTTACGCCTGATTGAAGTCGCCATGACAATGGATAAAGGGGAAAATATCGGACAAGCCATGCGTGTCCTCCGCCCGCCCGTTTTTGGTATGCAACAAGACCAGTTTAAAAGGCATATCGCACTTTGGCCGCTCCCTATGTTGCGCCGAGCCTTGGTTCAAAGTCAAAAAGCAGAACGTGAAATTAAAACAGCAGCGGCGCCCACCGAGGCCATTATGGGGCGGCTTATTCTCGCCCTCGCCTCTTACGCCGCAAAACGCACATAAGTCATGGATTGAAAAATGGAACAGATTCAAAATCTTTGGACTCAGGCGACGGAACAATTCCCTATTTTACTTGGCTTTGGCACAACAATTTTATCGGCCTTAGCGATTTTAATTCTGGGTTGGATTGTTGCGCGTTGGTTTCGGAAACGGCTGCGCAATATTAAACTGGGCAGGCACGAAATAGACCCCACCCTTCGTCCGATATTAGCGTCGGCAGTATTTTACGTCATTATGGCAATGACGCTCTATGCGTTTTTAATTAAATTAGGTGTGCCCCCGACATCCCTTATTGCTGTCTTCGGCGCAGCAGGCTTGGCTATCGGCCTTGCCTTGAAAGATACGCTGTCCAACATTGCGGCGGGTGTTTTAATGTTGATATTGCGCCCCCTTTCGGTGGGTGATTTTATCAGCACAGGCAATAATAGTGGCACGGTCATGGAAATCGGGCTTTTTGCGACCACACTCAAAACGGCGGATGGCTTATTTATTTACATTCCGAATAGCGCGGTCTGGCCGAACCATATTCAGAATTTTGGTCGTCACTCTATTCGCAAAGCCATTGTCGATATCGGTGTGGCTTATGATACAGACTTAAAACACACCCAATCACTCTTGCTCTCATGCCTTGAGAAAACACCTGACCTTTTGACCTATAACGAAACGGGCCACAGCCCTGCCCCTTCCGCACCGGAAGTTTATATTATGAATTTCGGGGACAGCGCCATAACGCTATCTTGTCGGTGTTGGTTGCCAGCGGATAATTGGTTGCAACGCATGTCTGATCTTCGGACCACCATTAAGTCGACCTTGGATGAGGCCGGTATTGATATCCCCTTCCCGCAGCGCGTCGTGACGATGAAGGAAAAGTCTTAAACTTAGCTTTCGGCGAGCTTTCGGATAATTTCTTCCAATTGCTCGCCAGTTTTATAAGATATTTTGAGCGCGCCACCCGGCCCTTTGTGATTAAGATCAACTTGTAAGCCCAGAGCCTCTGTCAGGCGTTTCTCGACAGCCTGCGTATCAGCATCTTTATATTTACGCGCGCTAGGTTTTTTATCGCCGTGTTTTTTAATGCGGCGCACCCAGTCCTCCGCTTCGCGCACACTCAAGGATTTCTCAGCAATTTCATCGGCCAGAGCAACAGGATCCGGCGCAGATATAATCGCCCGCGCATGGCCCGTTGTAATTTTCCCGAGCGCCAACATGTCTTGTGCGCGTTTCGGCAATTTCAACAAGCGCAACATATTGGTGATATAAGACCGCGACTTACCAACAGCTTCTGCCACCTCGTCTTGTTTTCTGTAAAACTCGGAAATTAGCGCTTCATAGGCTTTGGCCTCCTCAATAGGATTGAGGTCTGCACGTTGAACATTTTCAATTACGCCGATTTGCAAGACTTCTTCGTCATTCAGCTCACGAATGAGAACCGGCATTGTCGTGAGGCCCGCCGCAGTAGAGGCTTGCCAACGTCTTTCCCCGGCCACGATTTGGAAACGTCCGGATTGATTGTCTGAAACAGGACGAACCAAAATAGGCTGCAAAACCCCTTTGGCCTTGATAGATTCCGTTAGCTCGGCAAGCTTTTCCTTATCAAAATGTCGACGCGGTTGGTCTGGGTTACGTTCCAACTTATCAATGGAAACGAACTGGACACGCTTATCCGTGACATCGGGCGCCTCTGTTGCTTTTTGCGTTTGGTTGGCCTTTGGTTGCTTTGGGCTTGTGGCAGGGGCATCTTGGGGCAGGGGAGAAATATCACTCATAAGGGCGGACAGGCCACGGCCTAAACCACGGTCTGCCGCCTTCTTTTTAGTTGTCTTTGATGTCTTATTCGGTGTTTTGACCATTGGGCTAAGTCCTTGTTATAGAACAATTAATGAACAAAATTAATTCTTCGTACGTCTATGTCGAGACAATATTTCTGAGGCGAGGTCTCTATAAGCAATTGAGCCCGCACAATTTGGATCATATGTCAGAACTGGCTGGCCAAAAGAGGGCGCTTCGGCAATCCTGACATTCCTTGGAATCAGAGTTTTAAAGACAGCCCGACCCAAATGTTTTTTGACGTCATCAGCCACTTGTGCCGACAGGCGGTTCCGCTGATCATACATTGTTAGCATCACACCATCGATGACCAAAGACGGGTTGAGATTGGCTTTGGCCATTTCCACCGTTTTTAACAGCTGGCTTAAGCCTTCAAGCGCAAAAAACTCACATTGCAGTGGCACAATGACGGAACGCGCCGCGCAGAGCGAGTTAACTGTGAGCAAATTCAGGGAAGGGGGACAATCAATAAGAACATAGTCAAATCTATGCTTGCCTTCTCTTACCATCGTCGCAATTGCGTCTCGCAGAAGAACCGTTCGACCTTCCACAGACCCGATTTCCATTTCAGCCGCTGACAAATCAATATGTGATGGCACAATAGACAGACCGTCAACCGAAGTCGGCTGAACCGCCTCTGACAAAGCGAGTTCTTCTGTTAACACGTGATAAATGGACGCCTCGCGATTTTGACGCGAAACTCCAAGGCCCGTGGACGCATTTCCTTGGGGGTCGATATCAATCAAGAGAACAGATTGCCCTTCTAATGAAAGGGCCGCAGCCAAATTAATCGAGGTGGTTGTTTTTCCGACGCCGCCTTTTTGATTAACAATCGCAATTACGCGCATTTTACAAGCCTTTTCAACAAGTTAAAGGCGTTTTGCGTTCTCTATAATTAAAACGCAACCCGTCTCATCTGTCAGACTTTTGACAGTTTGATTCGTAAATGTCCATGTGGTGCGCGCATGTTCTAGCTCTTCATCCACAGCTGCGCCCTTTAAAAGCACAAGGCGCGTATGATCCGTCAAGAATGGTTCTGCATAAGACAGCAACCGGTCTAAAGGCGCGAAAGCCCGCGCTGTAATTACATCAGCGTCAAACGGCTCTAGGCCTTCTATTCGGCCACCCTGCACTTGAGCAGGTAAGGACAACTCTCGAATAGCCGTGCGCAGAAAACTTGCTTTTTTCCCCGCAGATTCGGTGAGGGTTATGGAGGCATTATCTTTATCGGATAAGGCAATAGCGGCGGCAATTCCCGGAAACCCTGCACCGGAACCGAAATCAAGCAAGACTTTGTCCGACTCACGGAAATGCGGCGTAATTTGCCAACTATCCAGTGCGTGACGGACCCAAAACTCAGGCAAGGTTGATTTTGCCACGAGGTTTATGCGGCTGTTCCATTTGACTAAAAGACTGTGCCAAGCCTCATATTTGTCCAATGTTTCACGTGAAACCTGCGTTTGAGAGAGAAAACTATCCTTAAGCGGCACGGTTTTTCTTTTTCATATAAGCCAAAACTGCCATTAACGCCCCAGGCGTCACACCCTCAAGCTTAGAAGCTTGGCCCAGAGTTTCAGGCCTCGCGGCCTCAAGTTTCTGACGCACCTCATTAGAAAGACCGCCAATCGCTTCATATTTTATATCAGACGGTATGCGCAGACCCGCATCTCGACGAAACGCCTCAATATCCCGCGCCTGACGTTCAAGATAGCCGGCATAGGTCGCATGGGTTTTAAGATATGTCGCTTGCTCGGGACTTAGGGCTGACAGCTCTGGCCAAATAGCTGTGAGAGCAGGGACATCGATATCAGGGTAAGCCAAAAGATCCAAAGCAGACCGCGTCACACCATCTTGATTGATAGATAAACCCTTTGTTTTCAGCGTACTAGGCGACGCCTCAAGTGTTTCAACCAAGGTCTTTGCCTCTGCATAGGCTTTATGTTTCACGTGAAACACGTCTTTGCGCCTGTCGTCGATAAAGCCCAATTCTTCGCCAATTGGCGTTAGGCGTGTATCAGCATTATCCGCGCGTAACGCCAAGCGATACTCAGCACGCGAGGTGAACATGCGATAAGGCTCCGTAACACCTTTCGTAATCAAGTCATCAATCATTACGCCAATATAGGCCTGACTGCGGTCTAGTACGAAAGCTTCGCGTTTTTGTTCGGCCAAAGCCGCATTGGCCCCGGCGATTAAGCCCTGCGCCGCTGCCTCTTCATAGCCTGTCGTGCCGTTGATTTGTCCCGCAAGGTATAAGCCGTTAAGTTTCTTGACCTCTAGCGTGCTGCGCAGCTCGCGCGGATCGACATAGTCATATTCAATCGCATAACCATAGCGCTCCACCACCACATCTTCGAGGCCTCGCATGGTGCGCAAGAACGAGTCTTGAACCTCTTCGGGGAGGGAAGACGAAACACCGTTCGGATAGACAATATCGCCATCCGGATTGCCTGGCAGACCTTCAGGCTCAAGAAAGACTTGGTGACGCTCGCGATCTGCAAAACGGACGACTTTGTCTTCAATAGATGGGCAGTATCGCGGGCCGCGCCCGGAAATCGAGCCATTATTAATGGCTGACAAAGTAATGTTGTCTTGAATAACCTTGTGCGTCTTCACACTGGTATGGGTAATCCCACAAGCAATCTGCGGCACCGTAATCTCAGAATTTAAGAAAGAGAACGGCACAGGCGCGTCATCCGCCGCCTGCATATCCAAAGAGTCCCAATCAATTGAGCTTTTTCTCAAGCGGGCAGGGGTCCCAGTCTTTAACCGGCCCATCGTCAAACCAAGATCATAAAGACGGTCACTCAAGCCAATAGACGGTTTTTCACCCACGCGACCCGCCGGAACACGTGTTTCGCCAATGTGAATCATGCCTTTAAGAAATGTGCCTGTCGTCAATACGACCCGCTTTGTTTCAAACACAGTCCCATCTGCGGTCACAACCCCAGCAACGTGGCCATTTTCGACAACCAAGTCTTCGGCCGCCCCCGCTATTATGGAGAGATTATCAACATGGGATAGGGCCACTTGCATGGCTTCGCGGTATAAATGACGATCAGATTGTGTGCGGGGCCCTTGAACGGCCGGACCTTTACTCCGGTTCAACAAGCGAAACTGAATGCCAGAGGCATCTGCGACCAACCCCATCACTCCACCAAGCGCGTCAACCTCACGCACAAGATGGCCTTTACCCAACCCCCCAATTGCGGGATTGCAAGACATCTCACCAATCGTCTCGACCTTATGAGTTAAGAGCAAGGTTTTAGCGCCCATGCGGGCAGACGCACTCGCGGCCTCACAGCCCGCGTGACCACCACCAATAACAATGACATCCCAAGCTTGGGTCATAATGACTGTCTCAGTATTTGCCTCAATGTTTCACGTGAAACATATATCTCAATTGAAAATCTGTGGGCTCCATAATCGACAAATCACAATCTGTCGAGACATTGGAAACAGGTGGGGGAGTCAGGCGGAAAAGTGGGGCCTACTTCCCCACACAAAAGCGGGAAAAGATTCGATCAAAGACGGCCTCAATATCTGTTTCCCCCGCCAGCTCCGATAAAGCCTTGAGTGCGGAGCGTAAATCATCGCCCGCAAGCTCAGGCGCGACACCGAGGTGCACCGTCGCCTTCTCAATAAACACCTTAGCACGACGCACACACTCGCCATGTCGCTCCCGTGTCAGGCCCGCGTCCTGCCCCACAGAGAAGTGATTGCTTATTATGGTTTCAAGCGCTTGATAGACCTGCTTTTCTGTTTCTGATGCCAGCAAGTCACCTTCAATAAAAATTGCACTCTCTCGAGCCTCAATATTGTCATAAGCCATTGTTTTATTTGATAATATTATATCCGATGAGGAGAGGCCACCTGCGATTTCGAGGTCAAATTCCGTCGTGCCAGGGCGGACAACATAAATTGTAATTTCTGCCTCTTCCGCTCGTTTTTTCGCACGTTTCACGCCCTCGGCTTCAATGGCGTTTTCTGTTTCACGCAGGCCCGCCGTGTCTGACAGTGTTACAGGCAATCCAGCAATCACCATTTGCGCTTCAACAATATCCCGCGTCGTGCCGGCTTCGGGCGAAGTAATCGCCACATCCCGCCGTGTCAGCGAATTGATGAGTGTTGACTTCCCCGCATTAGGCGCACCAATGATGGCGACATCTAGTCCTGAGCGTATAGCTGCCCCTCGGCCCATATCCCCCAACGCCTCTTCCATATCTTGTGCTAATTTTTGAAGCGGCGCATAGGCGGCGTGGGACAGCGTGTCCGGAATATCGCCTTCATCAGGAAAATCGATTTCGCCTTCAATCTGAGCCAGCGCATCCAGTAAGCGCTCTCGCCAGTCTTCATATAGGTCACGTAAGCCACCCCCCATTTGACGCAGAGCTTGAACCCGTTGGCCTTCGGTTTGAGCGTCTATCAAGTCAGCCAAGCCTTCGGCCTCCGTCAGATCCATTTTTCCGTTTTGAACGGCGCGACGGGTAAATTCTCCGGGCTCTGCCTGTCTTAGTCCCAAAGAAAGCAAGGCTTGGCTTAAGCCTGAAATAACAGCCGCACTGCCATGGGTATGAAACTCAGCGCACTCTTCTCCGGTAAAGCTCGCCGGGGCAGGGAACCAAAGTGTAAGCGCCTCATCAATGGGTTGGCCTTGCTTGTCTTTTAATTGACGAAGCGCAGCATAACGCGGCTTGGGTAGGGCTCTCCCGGTTAAAACCTCAATCGCCCTTTGAGAGGCCGGACCACTCAAACGAAACACGGCAACGCCCGCACGGCCAGATGCCGAGCTCAGGGAAAAAATTGTCTCTTCCGCGCCGTCGATTATACTTGGTTTATCCATGTCCGCGCCTATATAGCCAAACAACAGAACGCGCAAAGATAAAGGATGACACCTCTATGCCGCTTAAACCTCTTTTTGCCGGAGCCTCCGCTCTTATTTTGATGGCTTGCCAAGGCGCCGTTGAAACAGATACGACAACAACCCCGTCACAAGCATCGACAAGTGCGAAAACCCTTTTCGACTATAGTTTTGAAAATGTCCTGAGCTGTGTCCCCGAAGACAGTGCTATGATTGCGGCGCATCGCGGCGTCTCGCGCGCTTGGGATATTCCGGAAAACAGTCTTGAGGGTCTTGAGCGTCTGATTGACGCCGGAACACTGATTGCCGAGCTGGATATCGCCGGGCTGATAACGGGAGAGCAAATCTTGTTTCACGATGGTGTTTGGGAAAGAAAATCAACAGGCACAGGCCCTGTGGCCAGCACAACACTGGAGCAGCGTGACCAAATCCTTTTAAAATCATTTGCAGGCACTTTGAGTGCAGAACGCCCGCCTTTCCTTGAAGACGCCTTAAAACTCTCAAAAGGAAAATTGTTTTTAGAAATCGATTTTAAATCCAGCGCCAAAACGGATGAAGTCTTACGCCTCATCAGAGACTATGACATGGCCGACCAAGTCGTCCTGATTGCTTATACGCAAGAGCGCGCGCAAGAATTACATGCGCTCGCCCCAGAGATGTTAATCTCTGCACCCGGTGAAGATAAAGGTGAGGGTCTTGCGCCTGAAAAAACTTTGCTTTGGATGGGGCGCGGGGTTGATGAAGCCACTGAGCCAACCAATACAGCCGGCTATATCGGTTTGGTCTCTCGTGACGATAATCTTGAGGCTAAAGCCAAAAACGCGGTCTTCTTGGTCTCTGATTGGTCAACGGATTTACCACCCATCGTCGGTGGGGCTGACATTGATGATGTGATGGCGTGCCTTAATGCCAAAGGGTAAGTAATTAAGAGGCGCTTTGACGCTTCCAGTATTTTTGCCAAATCATATCCTCGCCCATTTTTTCAATGAAGGCACGGTGAGCCTCTAACTCTTCGGGGCTCGCCTTATGTGCCAAAGGATTAGGCCGTTGCTTCGCCATTTTGCTCGGTGAATTCCGATAAGGATCATGAAGGGCTTGCGCCTCTTCTTCCAGCCCTAGAGAGCGTGCACGCCCCCCATTCAACTCAAGGTAAACAGCGGCCAATAACTCTGAGTCAATGATCGCTCCGTGTTTATCCCGCGAGGATAGGGATATATCAAACCGCTTACACAACGCATCCAAAGACGCCGGCGAGCCCGGAAACTTTGCATGCGCCATCGCAAGTGTGTCTTTAAAACGTGTAGAGGGCAGGGGTTTAAACCCTGCGCGTTCTAGCTCTGCATTGATGAAGCCTTCATCAAACCGCGCATTATGCGCGATAAGCGTGCTATCGCCGATAAAGTCTAAAAACGCCTGTGCAGTGTCTTTGAAAAGAGGTTTACCTCGGAGGAACTCTGTGGTGAGGCCCGTAATCTCAACAACTTTATCAGGCACCTCCCGTTGAGGGTCGAGGTAAGCATGAAATTGCTCACCCGTCGGCAGAAGGTCGATAATCTCGACACATCCGATCTCGGTGATGCGGTCTTCACCTTTCGCGTCAAACCCGGTGGTTTCCGTATCAAAAACAATCTCTCTTACGCCGCTCATGACCCTATTCCCTCATGCGCAAATTAACCCCTCAATTTGCGACATAATCTTTGCACCTGTTCGCGCGTATCGGAAAGAGACACCGCTGTGGATATAATGAAATCTGCTCTCTTCCTTTTTTCCGCGTCCGACATTTGGCGCGATAAAAGCGTTTCAAATAAGTCTTTCGTCATACCGGGCCGGGCCATGACACGCTCTTTCTGAACTTCGGCCGGGGCCGTCACCACAATCGTATGATCAACGGCTTTATCACCGCCCGTTTCAAATAAGAGTGGTACATCAAACACCACGATGTCGGCTTCGTCAGATTGGGCCTTTTTCAAAAACGCGGCCCGCACCTCACTCACCCAAGGATGGATAAAACTCTCCAAAACTTTCAGGTTCAACGGATCTGCTCTCATATGTTGACCTAAAACAGCCCGATCTATGGCGCCGTCTTTTATGGCATCGGGAAAAACCGCACGAATAAGCGCAACAGCCTTCCCTCCTTTTTGATAAAGCTTATGCACCGCGGCATCGGCATCAAATATAGGACAGCCCTCATCGGCAAACATTTTGGCGGTCGTGGTTTTGCCCATACCAATCGAGCCTGTCAGACCCAGAATAATCATCGCTCACCTGATTTAAGGGATTGATAAAGGAGTTCCGTTGGATCCGCCTCAACAGGGGGTAGCTTGCCGAAAAAATATCGAAAACTCGGCCGGGCTTGTTCGATCAACATTTGTAACCCACCCAGCGTTTGACACCCTCTTAATTGAGCAGTCTTTAGCAAAGCTGTGCGACGTGGTGTATAGACAAGGTCGTAAACCAATGTCCCCCGCTGAACATGTTTCAATGAAAGATCTAACTTTGGATATCCTGTCATACCTGCGGAACTTGAATTGACAATAATCTGACTGGCACCCACGGCTTTATGTCGGTCCTCCCAAGGCAGAAAGTGTAAATTCGGAACATTAACACCATTAACAAGCTCTTCTGCCTTTCGGTCTGTTCGGTTGGTGAGGCGAATTTCAGGGACGTTCAGGGATAATAGCGCACCAATAACGGCACGGGAGGCCCCGCCTGCCCCTATCAAAAGGACCGAGCTTTGCGCCAGAGTTTTGGCGCTCATTTTTGCGAGAAGTGGCGCCGCAAAACCCTGCATATCCGTATTATGCGCGATGAGCTTGCCATTGCTTTTATAAAGACAATTGGCAACGCCCAGCTTTTGCGCATCCGGTGTGTGGTCATCCGCCGCCAGAAAGGCTTGTCGTTTTAGCGGTAAGGTTACATTCACGCCTGATATGGATGTCCGCTTTAAACTTTGAAAGGCGGCAATCGCATTATCAGGCCGAACGGCAAAAGGAATATAAGCCCCCGCTATGCCGGATTCTCGCAGCCAATAGCTGTGGAGCACCGGCGAGAGGGAATGATGTATGGGCCAACCACAAACACCAGCAAGTTTTGGTATGGGCGCTTTAGATGCAGCTGTTTGGCTCATGAGGGTACAACCCCTCTTGTTCTGAGATAATCAAGCAAGGGTAAGAGCGGTAAGCCCAGAATAGAGAAGAAATCCCCCTCGACTTTAGAGAAAAGCTGTGCCCCCGGTCCTTCAAATCGATAGGCACCCACAGAGCGCGTCAGGCTATCACCTTCCAACTCAATATATTTTTCTAAAAAATCATCCGAGAAGTCCCGCATGGTAAGTGTTGTGACCGCCAGATGACGCCAAACTGGCTGACCATTTTCACACACAACAACAGCCCCCATTAATTTATGGGTTTTGCCGCGCATCGCTTTTAAGCGTTCGCGCGCCGCGTCAATTGTCGGGGGTTTATCGAAGAGCTGATTATCCATGACCATGATTTGATCCGCTCCAATAACAAACCCCTCTTCTTGTCGGCTCACACGTAGAGCTTTGGCCTCGGCCAGCGCGTCCGCAATATCGCGCAAACGGGCCCCTTCTGCCAACATTGAGTCTTTAATGGCGGCCTCATCAACAGGTTTTGATATGACGTCATAGTCCAAACACGCCCCGTCCATGATTTGCGCACGAATGGCAGAGCCGCTCGCAAGAATAAGGCGATGGGCCGAATCAAAACGCTGCATTTGAGTATCAGACGGAGTCATTGTGCGCCTTATAAAGATTGATAATCTGAGCCGCTGTTTCTTCGATGGATTTTCGCGTCACATCAATCACTTTATAGCCTTTTTTCAAAAACATACGTTTGGCCTGCCGCATTTCATCGCGCACACGGTCTTGGTCAATATAATCTGTCTGCTGTGTTTGCTTTAGTCCCATAAGGCGTTGCTGACGAATTTGCACAATTCGGTCAGGCGACGCGACTAAGCCTACAATAAAAGGGTTGCTGTAACTGTCCAAAATAGTGGGTAAAGGCGCGCCTGGTACGAGCGGAATATTCCCGGCTTTGTAACCACGATTAGCCAAGTAAATACAAGTCGGCGTTTTTGAGGTCCGACTCACACCCAACAGGACAATATCAGCTTGCTCTAAGCCTTGAACATTCTGACCATCATCATGCGCCATGGCATAATCTAAGGCTTCAATACGGTTATAATATTCGGCATCCAAAGTGCGCTGTGCCCCGACCTCTGAAATAATAGAGGCCCCTAGATAACGGCCCAACATCGCCAGTGTCGGGTCAAGAATAGAAATAGCGGGAATTTTATGTTGCGCACAAAATGTCTCTAATCGACGGCGGCGTTCTGAATTCACAAGCGTGTATAAAACAACCCCTGGCTTATTTCGGATATTCTCGAGCGCATTTTCCAATTGCGCCTCACTCCGCACCAAAGCGTGAATATGCTCCAACGCTGTTGCATTGCGAAATTGCGCCGTAGACGCCTTCATCAAGCCGACCAAAGTCTCACCCGTTGAGTCAGAGACCAGATGGACATGAAAATAGATAGCAATATTGGGGTTATGTTCCGCCATAAATCGCTCTTAGCCGCCAAGCTTTGAAATCACAACTCAAGTCAAAACTGATTTTAGCGTTACTCGATGATGAAAACCCAAACCTATCCACAGTTCCGATAGCGCTTTCCGCCTGACTGTTAATTTAGCGAACGAAAATGAACAGTCATAAGTGATTATCCCAAAGGGAATAGCTCGCATATTAAGAGTTAGAATCGAGGGGATAAGTTTTTGTTCAACTTACATCCCCAATTTTACACACAAATAAATATATACCGTATTCAGTATATGATGACTTTATTCATATAACTCAGATTATTCTAATCACAGATTATCCCATGTGACTTTTCCCAAATAGTCCTGTGTCTATTAAGAGAGGTTATCAAAAGGTTAATCCTGTCCACATATCCAGCGTTCTACGACTATCACTTCTTTTTTAAAAAATATAAGAAGGGATTAGCGTGTTCGGATAACATGCGGGTATAAGTCAAAAGGCAGTCAAAGATGGCTAAAATTCTTTCCGTGTTAAAAGGCCAAGTTAGCGATATACCGCCTATATGGTTTATGCGTCAGGCCGGACGGCACTTACCGGAATATTTAGAGGTCAGAGCCACAGCCAAAGACTTTATAGATTTTTGTTTCTCACCTGACAAAGCGGCTGAAGTAACGCTCCAACCTATCAGACGTTACGATATGGATGCCGCTATCCTCTTTGCTGATATTTTATTGATACCCATCGGATTAGGACGCGAAGTCCGTTTTATCAAAGGGACAGGTCCTGTTTTAGACCCTATTGATCTGGATGGAATCAGAGCCCTGACAATAGACGGCGCGGCTGAGCGGGTATCTAATGTTTATGAGACTGTGTCCCGCGTTCGCAAAGAGCTTGCGCAAGACAAAGCGCTTATTGGCTTTTGTGGTGGGCCTTGGACGGTTGCGACTTATATGCTCGAAGGCAAAGGCACACCCCATAAAGAACAGGCCAAACGGTTCGCTTATGAAAATCCGTCGGCGATGACGGACCTGTTAGAGGCTTTGGTTATGTCCAGTGCGGATTACCTAATTGCGCAAGCTAAAGCCGGGGCTGATGCGCTTAAGATTTTTGAGAGCTGGGCCGAAGGGCTCGCGCCTGAGATGTTTGATAGGCTAGTGATCAACCCAACGCGCGATATTATTGCCCGCGTCAGAGAGGCCGGTATTGATGTGCCGATTATCGGGTTTCCAAGAGGCGCGGGTCTGAATGCGATACGCTATGCGCATGAGACAGGGATTTCTGCCATAGCGGCCGGAACCCAGATGCCGTTGGATGATTTCCGGTGCGCTATCCCCGAGGGCATGCCCGTCCAAGGCAATCTTGACCCGCTTGCCTTGCGTATCGGGGGTAAGACCTTGGAGAAGGCGGTCGCGCGGGTTTTAGAAGACGGAAAAGGCGGGCCGCATATTTTCAATCTGGGTCACGGTGTTACGCCGGATGTTAAAATTGAAAATGTTCAAGCCGTTGTAAATCATATTCGAGGAAAAGAGGCGCATTATGTTTGATTCCTATGTTTGGTTAAAAGCCCTGCACCTCTCAGCTGTCATCTTCTGGATGGCTGGCTTGCTCTATTTACCAAGATTGTTTGTTTATCATTCAGTCGCGGAAAAAGGTGGCGAGCTTGAAGCCAAGATGGAAGAAGCCGAAGCGAAACTTCTACGCATCATTATGAACCCTGCCATGATTGCAGCCTTTGTGCTGGGTATGGCTATCTTGTTCATGAATTTACAAATGTATGCGGGGTCCGGTTGGATCCATGTGAAACTCTTATTGGTTTTCGGTTTGATGGGCTATCATGGTTATCTGGCGAAAACGCGGAAAGCTTTTTTAAACGGTGGACGTCCAAAATCTGAAAAGTTCTTCAGACGCATTAATGAAATCCCAGCGATTATAACGATTATTGTCGTTATTCTGGCCATTGTAGAGCCATTTTAAATCTGAATTATCCTGTTTTTCCGAGGTTTTTCTGTGGGTTGACAATCATTTGGGTTAGGTTATTTTAATAACAGTTCCAATTCTCGTGAACACTCTTCCTTCTTAAAATATGTTATAAAGCATAGACGAAGAGACAACCCCCCAATGAAAAACAACTATGTCTGAAAATTTTGAAATTAAACTGGAGGGTCTGACCTCCATAAGTCTCGACGACTTGAAACAATTAAAACCGGCGCAACTGATAAAATTCGCAGAAGAAGTCGGTGTTGAAAATGCCGGATCCATGCGGAAGCAAGAAATCTTCTTCGCTGTTCTCAAAGATCTGGCCGAAGATGATGTGCAGATTAACGGCGGTGGCGTCCTCGAAGTTCTCCAAGATGGATTTGGCTTCTTACGCGCGCCGGAAGCGAATTACTTAGCCGGTCCCGATGATATCTATGTCAGCCCGAACCAAATTCGTAAGATGGGCCTCCGGACAGGCGATACAGTCTCCGGTGAAATTCGGAGCCCGCGTGACAATGAGCGTTATTTTGCTTTGACCAAAGTCAGCTCCATGAATTTCGGGACACCGGAACAAGCCCGTAACAAAGCCCATTTTGATAACCTTACACCGCTTTATCCGGATGAGCGTTTCCAGTTGGAAATCGAAGATCCAACCTTAAAAGACCAATCCGGTCGTGTGATTGATATTGTCTCCCCTATTGGGAAAGGCCAGCGGGCTTTGATTGTGGCGCCGCCGCGTACAGGTAAAACGGTTCTGCTGCAAAATATTGCCCATTCCATCGAGAAAAATCATCCTGAATGTTATGTACTGGTTCTTTTGATTGATGAACGCCCGGAAGAAGTGACGGATATGCAACGCTCGGTTAAGGGTGAAGTTGTGTCTTCGACCTTTGATGAACCGGCAACACGTCACGTCCAAGTGGCTGAAATGGTCATTCAAAAAGCAAAACGCCTGACAGAACATGGCAAAGACGTTGTTATCCTCCTCGATTCTATTACGCGTCTGGGTCGGGCTTATAACACTGTCGTACCAAGCTCCGGTAAAGTCTTAACCGGTGGTGTGGATGCCAATGCGCTGCAACGTCCAAAGCGTTTCTTTGGTGCGGCCCGTAATATCGAAGAAGGTGGCTCGCTCACTATTATTGCGACAGCCTTGATTGATACAGGGTCTCGTATGGATGAAGTTATCTTTGAAGAATTTAAAGGCACCGGTAACTCTGAAATCGTGCTTGATCGTAAAGTCGCCGATAAGCGTATTTTCCCGGCGATTGACGTGACAAAATCCGGGACTCGGAAAGAAGAGCTTCTTGTCGGCCCTGTTGAGTTGCAGAAAACTTACGTCTTACGCCGTATCCTCAATCCAATGGGAACGATGGATGCGATTGAATTCTTGCTCTCCAAATTAAAGGACAGCAAAACAAATTCAGACTTCTTCGAGAGCATGAATACTTAAGCCAATTTTCGTTCTAAAATAAAACGCCAAAAAATAGACAAATAAGGTCTAATTTTTGGCGTAAAAATTCGAAAAATAGCTTAATATAAAATTCGTCAATTACACATCAAAAAAACGACTTCATTCAATTTCCAAAATAAGAAGTCGTAATTTACACCTTAAAAAGATGAAAACAAAACCTAAGCCCCAATTTGTGTAATTCCTGTTTTTAAGGGATCAGAAATTGAGCTTTTCTTGCTCATTTTCTGATTCTTAGTTTTTACAACGATTCAGGAAATACACGAAGGGGGCTTTTGTCTTCACTTAATCGCGCAAACAACAATCCACCTGTCGCACCGGCTAAAACCTGCAAGGTAATCCCAAGCACATCACTCGCGCCTGCAATCGGATTAACACCGAAGAAAACGTTTTTCATCGCAAAGAGCATAACGAACATAGCGGTCCCACCTGCGACAGCGTAAATGATAGGGCGCCCGAACTTCACAAAACGAAAGAGAAGACCTCCGGCAAGGAAGGCAATCAAAAAGGCAATAAGAATAAATAATCCATAAGGCCGGCTAAGATATGTCAGATCATAGGCTGTCATAGACAAGGTGTCACCAAGTCCAATATTCGCGCCCAAATCATTTAATCCTGAAATCACCATTTGCGTTTGCAGGCTCACAGCAAGGAGCACGGTGAATAAACCTGCCAATATCCAAGCTTTGAAACGATTTAAAACTTTGCGGACCATAATTGTGCCCCACCTTTTGTTTTCTTCAAGATAAGGGTAGTGTTCTCCTAGAAAAAGTCAATTAAGGCCAAATCTATGTTCACCCGACTTATCCTGACCACTGCACTCGCATTATCGCTTACCGCCTGTCTGGAACCACAAAGCGCGCCTGATTTACCGTCCATGACACAGGACGATTTTAATATCGAAATTATGGCAGAGGATTTATCTCACCCATGGGCGGTGGCAGAACTCCCCGATGGCGGATTTCTTATCACGGAACGCGGCGGAAAAGCCTTTCGTATATGGGGGGATAAACGCCTCGAAATAGAAGGCTTGCCAACAGATATTTTTGCCGAAGGTCAAGGCGGGTTGTTAGATATCGTCATTGCACCCGATTTTTTGGAAACCTCCGAGGTCTATTTTTCATATTCCTATGGCACGCTGGAGGCCAATGGCACGGCCTTGCTCAGAGCGACGCTCAATGAAAATGCCTTAGAAAACCCCGTCGTGATTTTCCGTGCGAGTCCTGCAAAACAAGCCTCTGCACATTTTGGTGGGCGTATTACTTTCCTGCCGGACGATACGCTTATCTTGACGCTCGGGGATGGGTTTGCTTATCGCGAAGACGCGCAAAAATCGGACACGCATTTAGGAAAGATTGTCCGTCTCACGCGTGATGGCGGCACGCCAGCGGACAACCCTTATCTCGGGCAATCTAATTTCAAACCGCAGATTTATTCGATTGGGCATCGTAATGTTCAAGGTGTGGCTTATGATGCACAGACAAATACACTCTGGGCGCATGAACATGGCCCGCGGGGCGGGGATGAGCTCAACATTATACGCCCCGGTGAAAATTACGGCTGGCCTATCGCCACGAAAGGCACTGATTATCAAGGCGCGCGCATTAGCCCTTATGAAACATTTGAAGGCATGGTTGACCCTGTGCACGACTGGACACCCTCCATAGCGCCAAGCGGTCTGGCAATTTATCGCGGGGGAATGTTTCCGGGGTGGGAAGGTGATGCCTTAGTCGGCGGTCTCGCCTCTACAGATCTGCGTCGAGTCGATCTGGAAGATGGAAAATCCGTCGGTGAGTTTGATATTTTAAGCGACAATAATGAGCGTATTCGTGATGTCCGCATCTCTCAAGATGGGGCTGTCCTAATTTTGACGGATGATGATGAAAATGGGCGCCTTTTACGGATAACGCCAAAAACTATGCCAAATTATGCTCGATATAACAGCTATCTAGTACAACTTGACCAAGCGTATTATGGAAACAATAAAAGCCGAATTATTGAATTATTAGATACTGGTTTTTCTGGAGCAACAGAAATTCCTCAATACGAATACAATCTCTATGAGATTGTAAGACATCTAGAAAATAAAGACAAAGTTTTGGCCCAAGAGGCTATAAATAATTTTCGCCTTATGCTCGAAATAGAAAAAGGATTGGTAGTCTGCGAAGACAGTGAGTCTTTGAAAGACTCAGAAGGATTAGAAATCAAAAATAGGTTCGTTTATGATACGATGTGCCATGAAATTTACATTAGTTACTATGGTCAGAACGGAGAAGGTTTCGAAAATTGGTTGGCAGAGAAAAAGTCTATTTTGAATGACTTGCAAAACCAAACTGACAAACTTCCATAAAGGGCTAATCAAAATAAAAGCCCGTCAAAACTGACAGGCTTTATAGTTTTTAATTTGTCGGCGCGGCGGCGGCGCGGCGCATCATTTCCTCGCGGAACATGGCGGCGAAATCCGGCGGCTCCAACATAATAGGCGGGAAGCCACCATTCTGTGTCATCTCGGCCATAATCTGACGCGCAAATGGGAAGAGCAGGCGCGGACATTCAATCAGAATGAGGGGCTGAATTTCTTCAACGCTCACCCCTTGGAAGGCAAACAGGCCTGCATATTCCAATTCCGCGATAAAGGCGACATCATCACCGCGACGCGCTTCGGCACGCAACATGAGCGTCACTTCGACATTATCATTTTCGAGCATCTGACGGCCAATTTCGATATTGATACCGATTTGTGGCGGCTCAAGACCGGAACGCAAACTATCAGGCGCATTCGGGTTCTCGAAACTTTGATCTTTAGTATATTGCGCCAAGACACTCAACATGGGCCCGGCAGGGGCTTCAACGGGTTGATCAGAGGCAGGGGCCGCTGTGGGCTCTCCTTCGATAGACAGGCTATCGTCCTCTTTTTTCTTTTTTGGTTTTTTGGCCATTTATGGCTCCCTATTCGGGGTTAATTTGATGGCCCGCCTGCTATCATGACGCGCCTTTGGCCGCAATTCCTTATTGCGACTTAGCGATACAGTCCCTATCTGGTTGTTCAAACGTATTATTCAACACATTGTGTGAAATTTAGTTATAAAGACGCCTTATGTACGAAGTCATCCTTTACGCCGCTATCGCCACTGTTGTGTGTGTGATGTTTTATAGTGTCTTGGGCAAATCTGTGGGCAAAGGCCCAGAAGATGCCATTGACCCAGAAAATCTCATGCTCAACCCCAAAGAAGATAAGCCAATCGTAAAACCGGCCATGACAGAGGCGCAAGAGGCTTCGGGCCTGGGCGCTATTGCCAAGCGTGACCCTGATTTCTCACCGGCCTATTTTATTGATGGGGCCAAGCAAGCCTATTCCATGATTTTAGAGGGCTATGCGGCGGGGAATCGCGAGGCCTTATCGGACCTTTTATCAGATGAAACCTACGCCGTTTATGATGAAGCCATCACGGAACGTGAAAAAGCGGGTCATAAACAAGTGACAGATTTGGGCCGCTTGCGCAAAACATCGGTCAGCTCTGCCGAAGTTGACGGCAATATGGCGCGCATCTCTGTTCTTTACGAAGCGGACCTCACCTCTGCCTTACTCGATGAAGACGGCAATGTGGTGCAGGGCGATCCGGATATTCTCTCGTCTATTTCCGAAGTCTGGACGTTTGAAAAGAACTTGAAATCCTCTGATCCGACATGGCGCCTCTGTGACGTGGAGCCCTCTGAAGGGGATGAGTTGGAAGCTGACCCTTCACCTGACACAAAATAAATGCGCCTATCGGTTTTAGCGAGCCTGCTCTGCGCCTGTTTTTTAACGGCCTGTGCAACGGTTGATAAGGGGCCGCCCTATTTCCCGACGGAGGATGTTGAAAACCCCGGCGTCATCGTTGTGGCGGAACCTTTGGAAACACCACCCCCAGCGCCAGAGATACCGGCACCACGAGAGCCAGAACCTGCTCTGCCCGAAGAACCACTTATTTTAGAGCCCATTATTGTTGCGCCGGACATTGAACCGAATCTTTGGTACGACACGCTGGAGGGCTGGCAAGAGGCAGACCACCGTCCGGCCATGGTCGCCTTTCGCCGAAGCTGTGAAAGTTTTCTGAAAGCCGATTCTGAAAAGCCGCTTAATCCCAACTTGCCCGAATATGGTCATTACCGGGATTGGATACCCTCTTGTGAAAGATTGCAGTTTTTAGGTAATAGCGAACGCGAGGCCCGCGCCTTTTTTGAATCAGAATTTGCGCCTCTCACATTAGAGGCCGAAGGCAAAAAAGAAGGGCTCCTCACGGGTTATTACGAACCCGAAATTGATGTGCGTCTCGCGCCCGACAGAACATTTTATGAGCCCATTCTGGCCGAGCCTAAAAAGAAATCTGTCCTCAAATTGCCCCGAGCCAAACTCAATGCTACGTCATCGCGCGTGATTGCTTATGGTCGCCCCATTGATGTGTTCTTTATGCAAATTCAGGGCTCGGGCCGAATTAAATATAAAGAGGGCCGTAGCCTCCGCGCCGCCTATGCCAATAATAATGGCCGGCCGTATAAATCTATTGGAAAGGTCTTGGTCGATAGAGGCGAGATGACTTTGGAGCAAGCGTCTAAGCAATCCATCGAAAAATGGATGAAGGATAATGGCTATGTAAAAATGCGCGAGCTGATGAACCAAAATCCCCGCTATATCTTTTTCAAAGAACAAGCCATTGGCGATGGTGAAGGTCCGCGAGGGGCCATGCAAGTTCCGCTGACCGATATGGGCTCCATCGCGATTGACCCACGCTATCACCCTTATGGCACATTGGCATGGTTAGAGACCACGCTACCGCAAAAGGGCGGTGATTATAGAGGCAAGCCCGCGCGAATTTTGGTGACGGCCCAAGATACGGGCAGTGCTATTCGCGGTCCGTTGCGTGGTGATCTCTTTTTTGGCTCAGGCGATGAAGCGGGGGCCAGAGCGGGTGTTATGAAGCATCCTGTCCGTTGGACGATATTTGTCCCAAAACATATTGCGCCGCAGACGTCTCCCATCAGCTAATGTGGCTACCCAAAGACATACGTCCCCTGCGACCCGAAGAAAAAAGCGATTGGACACGTGTGGCCCGCACGGTCGCCCCGCGCCGTTACCCCAAAGGAAAAGGCAGCGCCAAACCGCTACCCACTCGCGATGATTTCGCCAATATGCTCCGCATTGCACCGTCAGCCCCTGCCTCCAGCCGTTCGGCCGGGGAACGCTTAGAAATCAACAACGATAAGAAAACACGTCGCGGCCGTGTAGAGATCGACAGTAAAATTGACCTGCACGATATGACACAAACCGAAGCTAAGGACGCTCTGGCCCGCGCCGTAATTCGCGCCTCAAAACACAATAAAAATTGCCTCTTGGTCGTGACCGGGAAGGGCGTCAGGCTTAACGGCGTCCTGCGCCAAAACTTTCCAAACTGGATTGATGAACCGTCCCTAAGACCCCACATCGCCACCTACGCCCAAGCCCATAT
>CAYTAJ010000036.1:0-23297 GCA_964435725.1 uncultured Algimonas sp. | reverse complement strand
TTTATATCATCGCGCTTTCGCTAAAAAGCACATTTACATTGCCTTAAGCACAAAGATTCACTGGACGCAAACCTCATACTGTCGCTTTCGGGTCACAACGCAAAAATCTTTCTCAAACCCCTTAATTGAGGGGTTGAGCCTTTCCTATTTGCGCCGTATGGGCGAGCATCTCATGATGTGGGGTTCGATCTTGATACGGAAACTCGGAAATATAAATGCTGGCGCAGTCATTTGTGCTCTCAGCTTGCTCGTGATGGCCCCCGCAACATCGGCTCAGGTCGATAGTGTTTCGGCGAGCGGTCCTCAAATTTATACGCCCTCTGATTTCACACAGTTCAATCCCATTACTGCAGAAGATATGGTGCTTCGTATTCCGGGGTTTAGCCTGCAAGGCGGCGAAAGTGGTAGTCGCGGGTTCGGAACAGCCTCGCTCAATATATTGATAAATGGGCGTCGCCCCTCATCCAAATCCTCTGATGCCAGTGAAATTCTCGAACGCATCCCAGCTAATACCGTTACACGAATTGAAATCTTAGATGGGGCGTCTTTGGATATTCCCGGCCTGTCGGGACAAGTTGCCAATATCATTGCGGACTCAAGCTCGGTTTCTGGCACGTGGCGGTATGCTGCCCGGTTTGAGGAAGGCACAGAGCCACAAATCCTCGAGGGCGGTTTAAATCTAACGGGTCAGAAGGGGAATATTGATTTTGTTCTTGGTGTGGACTTTGGACAATTTACATTCTCTGAAGAAGGCCCCGAGCAATTTTTCAACGGCTCCGGTCAATTGATTGAAGACCGCACAGAAGACTTATTCTTCAGACAAGAGCGTCCACAGGCGGACCTTAACCTGACGTGGAACCGCTATAATGGTGATGTGGCCCATCTGAATCTAACAGGCGCTATCCGCAATCGCAATCAAGGCAATAATGAGAGCTTTATTGCCGTGACTGATGCCGGA
Organism: uncultured Algimonas sp.; assembly: GCA_964435725.1. Lineage (GTDB taxonomy): Bacteria > Pseudomonadota > Alphaproteobacteria > Caulobacterales > Maricaulaceae > Litorimonas. The sequence continues at coordinate 22,339 of CAYTAJ010000036.1, read as the reverse complement.
CGAACCGGACAGTCTCGTGGCGTCGGTGGAGAAGATGATTATAGTTATGAAATTGGCGGAGATTACGCGTCTGATTTCAATCTTTTTGGTGATAATGGTCGCCTAAAAATCATTGGCTTATACAGTTGGGAAAATGAAAAAGGCAAAAGCGTTTTTGAGTTCCAAGAAAGAAACCAACCGCTTCAAACCACACAATTCTTAAGAGACGATATTGGGCAAGAACTTATTGGCCGTGCAGAATATACCTGGAAACAAGGCGAGCGTCAGGACTGGGCGTTTGGTATTGAAGGCGCGTTTAACTCGCTCGAAAGTGAAACTGAATTCCTTTTGAATGATAACATCCCGGATTGTACCGATCCGGCGGATGTCAATTGTGATTTCGTAAAAGTTGAAGAAATTCGTTTGGATACGAACCTCACACAAAGTTGGGCCTTAAATGACCATATTAATTTGCAAACATCCATAGCAGCCGAATATTCAGAGATTAGCGTTCCCAGTGAAGACCTTCCATCCCGCAGCTATTTTCGACCCAAAGGCTTTATCAGTGCTTCTTACACGCAATCGCCCACTTACACATGGCGAGCCCGTATTGAGCGTGAAGTCGGGCAGCTTGACTTCGGGACTTTCGTCTCAACCGTAAACCTCACGGACAATTTTGCGTCACAAGGCAATGATGAGATTGTACCCGACCAACGCTGGAGTGGGGAATTAGAGCTCGAGCGTCAGGACAATACAGGCATATCGGGTACGTTCCGTGCTTTTGTTGACTTCATCGACGACCCCATCGACCGGATCATTATCCGCAGCACTGACGAGGACGGAAACGAGATTATTTCTGAAGGGTCGGGCAACCTTGACAGTGCTACGCTTTATGGCGTGGAAGCCAATATCACTTGGGTGCTCGACTCACTAGGCCTAACGGGGATGCGATTAGAAGCCCAAGGGCAATTAGCCGATAGCCGAATCGAGGACCCTCTAACCTTAGACGTAAGAGAGATTAACAGCACAACATTATGGGAATATGACATAGAGCTGCGGCATGATATACCCGACACGCCTTACGCCTGGGAAGTTGAAGTTGAACAGGTAAGACAAAGTCCGTTCTTTAGACTGGATAATGAATTCGATACACGTTTCCTAAGGCCTGAAGCGCGTATCAGTTTCATTCATAAAGAGTTGTTCGGCATGCAGTGGACGGTTTCTGCGACTAATCTCTTTAACTTCCGCACAACACGCGAACGAACAATTTTCTCTCCAAACCGCCTTGGCGACATTATTCAAACGGAAACCTATGACCGTCAACGCGGCCGACGCCTTTCTATTTCCGTGAATGATACGTTCTAGGTCTTAGTAGATGCACTCTTTGTAAGTGCGAAGAATATCATAATCCCAAGCACCTTTAAATTGGCGAATAAGACGATCCGCATTATTTTCACCTAAAAGCGTCATGCGGTCTAAATCTTGAAGGAATATGGTTTCATTTTCACCATGGGCGTTCAAACGCCCCCGCGCATTTAATCCCGCTCTGGAAATTTCCAAAACGTCTTTGGCCATATCCTGAAGTGTTTTTCGCCTAAATTCGGTTTGAAAGCCGTAACGCGGGACATCTTCTCTTAACTGTTGACGCTCTTCCTCTGTCCAGTCTTTGACATAATCCCAAGCCGCATCCAACGCCGTTTGGTTATAGAGCAATCCCACCCAAAACGCAGGCAGGGCGCAAAGCTCGTCCCAAGGTCCTGTGTCGGCTCCTCGCATTTCAAGGAATTGTTTAAGTCTGACCTCTGGAAAGATCGTCGAAAGATGGTCTTCAAAGTCAGACAGAGTGGCCACCTCACCAGGAACCACATCCAATTTGCCTTCCAAGAAATCTCGGAAAGACTTGCCGGAGGCATCAAGATATTCCCCGCCGCGATACACAAAATACATCGGGACATCGAGCGCATAATCAACATATTGTTCAAACCCGAAACCCTCATCAAACACAAAAGGGAGCATGCCCGTGCGATCGGCGTCAGTGTCTAACCACACGCGAGAACGATAAGATTTGTAGCCATTGAGCTGACCCTCTTTAAACGGTGAGTTTGAAAATAAGACTGTTGCGAGGGGTTGAAGCGCCAAGCTGACACGAAATTTTTTGACCATGTCGGCTTCGGAACTGAAGTCGAGATTCGTCTGTACTGTGCAGGTTCTAAACATCATTTCCCGGCCATGGGTTCCGACTTTCTGCATATAGTCGCGCATGATCTTGTAACGGCCTTTTGGCATAATCGGCACGTCTTCGAGCTTGGTATCAGGCCGGAAACCGAGCGAAAGAAATCCTGCACCGATTTCGTCAGCGACTTCTTTGACTTCCCGCAGATGTCGACTAACTTCACCACATGTTTGGTGAACGTGTTCTAAAGGTGCGCCGGAAAGTTCTAATTGCCCACCTGGTTCCAAGGACACAGAGGCACCATCGCGCTTTAAGGCAATCAATTTTCCAGCCTCATATACAGGAGCCCAGTCAAACCTCTGCAAACCCTCTAGCATAGCCTTAATGGAACAAGGACCTTCATAAGGCAAAGGTAAAAGCTTGGCATGGCAAAAACCGATTTTTTCATGCTCTGTGCCAATACGCCAATCACCGCGAGGCTTGGCGCCAGCCGCAAGATAGTCAATCATTTCGGATTTTGATTGCAGCGGAACTGCATTTCCACCGGAACTGGGAGCGGCCATTGTCATTCCTGCTTGCACGTAACAATAATTACGCTCCCTTACGCTCTCCTCTATGACGCGACAAGGCTACATGATTGAAGAATAAACACATTAATTTGATATCTCGCCTTAAATTGTAAAACTTTGTGATGCTCTGTTGCCGCATAAGGGCTTTGCGCCGGCTTTCAACTTTGCTTATGACGCATCAGGACAGGATGTTTTATGAAAATTGACTTCATTGATTTAAAAGCGCAGCAGGCTCGTATAAAGTCACAAATTGATGCGGCTTTACAAACAGTTCTCGATCACGGCCAGTATATTTTGGGACCCGAAGTGCGGGAGTTTGAAGCTAAGCTTGCTACCTTTGGCGAAGCGAAACACGCTATGGGCTGCGCGAATGGCACGGATGCTTTGCATTTGCCGATGATGGCCTGGGGTATGCCGCGCGGTGTCGCCGTCTTTTGTCCGAGTTTTACTTACTGTGCGACTGTTGAGGTTATTGCTTTGCTTGGCGCTGTGCCTATCTATGTCGATATTGACCGCGAAACCTATAATATGTGCCCTGAAAGCCTAAAACAGGCGATTGAGGGGGTAAAAGCTGAGGGTAAGCTAACACCTTGGGGTGTCATATCTGTCGACCTTTTTGGTCAATCGGCTGATTATGAGCAACTCGCGCCGATTGTTAGAGAACATGATTTGAAATTTATCGCCGACAGTGCGCAAGGCTTTGGCACAACACAAAACGGAAAACAGCCGCTTCATTTCGCCGATGTCGCGACGACCAGTTTTTTCCCTGCTAAGCCTCTGGGATGTTACGGTGATGGCGGGGCGGTTCTTACTAATGATGCGGATCACCTACATGTTATGAACAGCGTTCATATCCACGGCATGGGCACAGACAAATATGACAATGTTCGCGTCGGACTGAACTCTCGCTTAGATTCAATACAAGCTGCTATATTATTGCAAAAGCTCTCAATATTTGAAGACGAAATTAAGAAACGAAATATCATAGCCCAGCGTTACATTGATGGCCTCAGAGGAAATGCTATGCGTGTGCCGACTGTTTTGGACGGCGTCATTTCGACATGGGCGCAATTTACCATCGAAGTTGAAAACCCGGACGACTTTGGCGCTAAAATGCGGGAAGTCGGTATTCCAACCGCCCGTTATTACCCCAAACCCGTACATAAGCAGACGGCTTACAAAGATTTTCCTTCGGGCAAAGGCGGCATGGCCAACACAGAGGATGCGATGACCAAAGTCATCGCTCTTCCTATGCACCCCTATTTGGATGAAAATACACAAGATATGATCATTGAGACCGCCAAGTCATCAATGGGTTAGGTCCAATCCCCTTTAATCGCTTGGTACAAAGTGAGCAGAGAGAGAGCCGCCGTATCTGCACGCAAAATTCTCGGCCCGAGAGAGACGGGTATGACGTTTTCTTGATCTCTCAACATTGCTCTTTCTGTGTCGGAGAACCCTCCTTCAGGCCCCACCAATAGCGTTATCGGCCTTTCTAGCGATTTGAAAATATCAACAACGCTTTCCCCGCCGCCCGCTTCATCAGCAAATAAAACACTTCTATCAGAGTGGGCATTGTTCCAATCCAATAAATTTTGGGGCGCATTAATAGAAGGCAGATCCAGTCTTTCCGTTTGTTCCGCAGCCTCAATAATTTGAGTGCGCGCTTTTTCCAGATTAAGTTTCGGGAACTGCGTACGATCCGTAATAACGGGCTCCAATACAGACACACCTAACTCGGTCGCTTTCTCAATGATAAAGGCCGTTCTATGGCGTCTTACCAATGCAAAGGCCAAGCGTATATCAGGCGCCTCAACAGGCGCCCTTAGATTTTCGTTGATTTTGAGAGTCGCTTGTTTTTTTGAAAGGGTTTCAAGAGACGCCCTCCATTCTCCATCGCGGCCATTAAACACACGTAGGTCTTGCCCAGACTTCATACGCAGAACATTAGAAAGATAATGCAAATGGTCTTTTGACAGACTGACCTCGCCCTCCTTTTTGAGAGACGAATCTATATAAAGACGTTTAAGCGTGTAATTTTCGCGCATGGGATTGTCTTAAACCAAGGTTTAGCGTTAAGCACGGCAAAATGAACGATGCCGGCAAAAATTCCATTATTAAAGACTCAGACACTCGCCATTGGGTCAATCGCAGCCCTGCTGCGGTGCGTCCCTATCTGCAATTATCGCGTCTGGATCGTCCAGTGGGTTACTGGCTCCTTGCACTACCCGGATGGATAGGTCTGGCTTTTGCGTCTTTGTCCTATGGATTTGCTTGGATAGACTTAAAATGGGCCGGGCTGATTTTAATAGGGGCCATCGCCATGCGGGGCGCCGGTTGTACTTATAATGATATTTTAGACCAAGACCTCGATGCGCAGGTTGAACGCACAGCGCTGCGTCCTCTTCCGGCTGGTACTGTAACTAATCGCCAGGCTTGGGGATGGTTAGTCTTACAATGCTTTATCGGTCTATTGGTCTTGCTATGCCTACCAAGGCTTGCCCAGATCATTAGCCTCTTTTCGATCCCCCTTGTTGCGGCTTATCCCTTCATGAAACGGATTACCTGGTGGCCCCAGCTTTGGTTAGGCTTGACGTTCAATTGGGCCGTTTTGGTGGCTTATGCGGCTAAAACGGGCGTAATCAGCACGCCGCTCATCATATTCTACGCAGGACTTATTTTTTGGACGGTTGGCTATGATACGATTTATGCCTGCCAAGATATAGAAGATGATGCCATGGTCGGCATTAAAAGTACCGCGCGCAAATTTGGAAAAAACGTAAAGCCAGGCGTTTTAACAAGCTATGGTCTTGCCGCTCTCATCATTTTTATGGCTCTTCACCTCAAGCTTCGCGAACCCCTAATCAACAGCGCCATTGAGACACGCTATCATCAGACAATTTTCGACATTGTTATTATATTCTTTCTCTTTCTACCCTTTCTCTTTCACCTCATGACGCAGGTACGATCCATCCGTTTAGACGCCCCTGAAGTTAACCTGAAAATATTCAAGTCCAATTTTGGCGCAGCCATATTATTACTTCTTTGCTGTTTGCTGGGAACCGCCTTCCACTACGCCCTGGCTTTAGACTTGCTCGGCTTTACTGATACAGACCTTTCAATCTTTGAATAATACCGGATTGGATTACTAAATTCATTGGCATCAGCTTCGCCTGACTTTATGGCCTTTATCAGCTCGGCCTATTAAAGGGACACTATGACAATCGCCTCAGTTCCAAAACAACGTGGGAAGTTTCTAGAAAACATCCAATCCTTACGGGCTGTGGCGACTCTTCTCATTGTGTGCTCACATTGGCGAATGATTGATACGAAATATTCGGGGGACCCACTCTCTCTTTTCAATTTTATGGGCTTTGGGCGCTTTGCGATTGACATGTTTTTCGTCGTTTCCGGCTTTATTATGGTGTATATAACATGGGGCGAAGAACGCCCCTTTCGTCGACGCGCTCAAAAAAGTTTCAAGTTCATATTCTCTAGAACCACACGTATCTATCCCATTTACTGGATCATTTCCGGGGCATTACTGCTTGTTTACATGGTGAAGCCGAATTGGGTTTTTTCTTCGGCCGGTCAACCTGATTTTTTAAGCTCTTTTTTTCTTTGGCCCGACAATCAGCTTCCATTTCTTAATGTGGCTTGGACGTTAGTTCATGAAATGGGCTTTTATGTTATTTTTGCAGCCCTACTCTTTATCCCTCAAAGAAAACGCCTCTGGGCCCTTTTGGCTTGGGGCCTGTTAATTAGCCTAGGGCTCGTCATGGGATGGCGCAGTTTGGGCCCGGTTTGGAACGTGCTTTTTAGCCCTTTCTCTTTCGATTTCATTGTGGGCGCACTTCTCGCATACTTATATTGCTATAAAAAAACGATTCCGCTGAAACCTTTTGTACTTTGGGGTTTATTTCTCTTGAGTTTTGTATGGGCACTCACTGCCTATTATCTCTACCAACCTTTTATTTATGACAGCCTTGAGCGCGTTTTGATTTATATTCTACCCGCAATTCTCTGTGTTTACGCCGCCATTGAGTTGAATCGCCAAAACAAACTCTTGCCAAAATGGATGCAAACTATTGGTAATTGGTCGTTTGTTTTATACCTGACACATGTTTTAACTTTATCGGCGGTCGGTCGAATATGGGCTGTCTTTGCCAGTCCCAATACACCCATAGATAACATTATTGCATTTTTCATTTCTGTTGCAGCCGCGATATTGGTTTCTGCTATCACTTATAACCTATTGGAGCTTCCACTTAGAAATGTGACAAATGAGTGGCGCAAAAAGCTCTTCAAATAGAAACTCACTCTTTTGTGAAGGGAACTTCATTCGTGGTTGGACCGTAAAGTCTTACATAAGGTATCTTCGACCATAGGAGTATGCTGATGTTTGAACGTAAAATTAATCGACGCGATCTAGCGCTGACAGGCGCTGCTTTCGTGCTTACAGCCTGTACTGCAGCCTCAAATGCAACTGAAACAGAAGAGCCGAACACCAAAGGCAGTGGCACTAATTATGCGAAGGACAAGACTATGAGCAATGACGACTGGGCCAATCTAACAGTCTCTGAATGGAAAGACCGCCTGACAGAGCAAGAGTTCTATGTTCTGCGTAAGGAAGGGACAGAACGCCCTTTCACGAGTCCTCTTAATGATAACAAAGCAAAAGGCACCTATGTTTGCGCAGGATGCGGCTTGCCACTATTCAAATCAGACACAAAATTTGATTCCGGCACGGGTTGGCCTAGCTTCTATGACCATATCCCCGGCGCGATTGGGACAAAGAAGGACTTCAAGCTAATCGTGCCAAGAACAGAATATCATTGCGCACGGTGTGGCGGCCATCAAGGCCACGTCTTTAAAGATGGCCCACGCCCAACAGGATTACGCTATTGCAACAACGGTATCGCCTTAGATTTTATCAAGGATGCGTAATACGGCGCACCTGCGCAAATTAGGTTAAAGCGTGTTTACAATAAATATCAATACAACTATTACTAGAGCATAGCCTAGTTTGAGAGTTATATGTACCGTGCAATAATTTCTATATTATTTGTTTCTATATCAGTCGCTTTTAATCATATCGCGGGAGCATCAGACAATTCCACATCAAAAAATTCACAAGTGCCTGCAAATAAAATCGCATGGCAAAGTATGAATTATGCAATCAGATTCACTGGAAATATGCCAAGCAAAGAGCAGCGTGCAAGAAGTTACAAAGTAGAAGCAATCTACTCTAATGCTGTTGCTGAAAAAGGGAATGTTGCTTTTACATGCGTAAACGGCATTTTCTCGGTTGCTATAGCACTCGAACCGACTGATTTTGAAGCCTTCATTCGTGACAATGAAAAATCTAAAAGACGCAGGACTCGCAAAGTACCTATGTTTATTAATGGTAAGCGCCAAAAGCTTAAGAATTGGACTTATGTACCAAAAACAAAAATCCTTTTACCAATGAAAACATCAACCCGTAACAAAATTTACAATGCTGCTATTCGTCAAGATGAGGTTCTTGTAAATTTAGAGTTTAAAGATCAGGTAAAGCTCATATTACCTAAGGTGGATAATACCTTTGCAGAATTTGGGGCTGAATGCGGGCTTGGCAAAAACAAATAGTGTAATTTTTCAAGGTACAATAGTCTCTTCAACTATGGTTAACCAAACCTTACCTGTCACCTAAATTTCATAAAATTTATAGGCTTGCCAAATCGCAATTCCTCGGTACTGATATACCCATTGTTTGCCGTGCCATTGTGGCGCCGCGTTTATGAAAGGAGGTGTGATTTGTTTATCTGTTTTGAGGGGTCTGCCCGAAGCTGTTAGATCAGCCCTTTCGTAAAAGCGAAATTGGGTAATTAAGCTATCTATTAATGAAACCGGCAAGGCGTCCGGTGAGACCCAAACTTCAAAAAGAAGCCCTCTGATACTGTCAGAGGGCTTTTTTCATGCCATAAGCCTTACAAATTTGATTCACGGAAAAATACCTATGGCTATTGCCCGCACAGTTGATCGTCGATTGTTCTTTGTCTTGGACCGCGTGCATACACGACTCTCTCAACAAGTTGACGCCGTTCTTGCCAAAGGTTCTACCGTCAGTCGTTCTCAAGCCTTTGTTCTCGTCTTTTTGGGATACAATGATAATTGTCGAATGACCGATCTCGCCGAAGGAACAGGTCGTAATAATGCCGCTATATCCGGACTTGTTGAACGTATGGAAAAGTCAGGACTCGTCGAACGACGTGACTCCTACGGTGATAGGCGCGTTAAAACCGTTGCCCTTACCTCTGATGGCTGGGTCAAACGTGAAGAAGTCATGAATGATTTTAGGGACTTTAATACGCAACTCGTCAAAGGGCTAACAGAAGACGAAATCGAAACAGTGTTCAAATTTTTAAAACTCGCCTCGGAGTAAACGTTTAAAAAGGTAAATCACATAGACGACCCTAAGCTTAATCGCTAAACCTTGACTATGGCGAAACGCAAGAAATCCAAAGGTCCAAAACTGGCCGTACAAGTCGATATTGTCTCTGATGTCGTCTGTCCCTGGTGTTGGTTGGGCTATCGATTATTCAAAGCGGCAACCGACCAGGTTCAAATTCAAACAGAGCTGTCATGGCGACCCTATATGCTCGACCCAGCCGTACCTACTGAAGGTATGGATTATAAAACCTATATGAAGAACAAATTTGGTGATGGGCCATCCGATAAATTTAAGGCTATGCGTACCATGCTCGAAGAAAAAGGTCCGCAATACGGTATAGACTTTCAATTTGATAAAATTATCAAAAGACCCAACACTCTGAATGCACATCGTATTATACGCTGGGCACAAAATAATGCAGATGCGGGGTCAGAAACAGCTGAAGCGCTATTCAAAGCCTTTTTCGCAGAAGGCAAAGATATTGGCGACACAGACGTTCTAACAAGCATAGCGGAAACGGCAGGCTTAGAGGCCGATATTACGAAAGACTTACTGGCAAGCGATAAAGATGCAAATGCCGTACGTGAAGAGATTTTGTTCTTCAGAAACCTGGGTATATCAGGTGTACCAACTTTTATTTACAATGGGCAATTTGCTGTGCAAGGCGCACAAGACCCTGAGGCTCATATTCAAGCCATTCAACAAGCCGCTAAAGCCGGCCCTCCGGACTAAGGAAAAGGAAAATGACATCATTTCAAATCATCGCACTTTATGCGGCACTCAATCTGATATTAGCCTGCGTCTTAATGCTACGCGTCGGTAATAAACGTATCAGTCAAAAAGTCAGTCTTGGAGATGGTGGTGATGCGGGATTAAGGGCGCGTATTCGTGCCCACGGAAACTATATCGAAAATGCCCCCTTAGCCCTGATTGGATTATTCGCTCTCGCCTTCATGAATGCCCATGTCATTGCGCTGCATATTTTCGGAACTGGCTTTTTGTTAGGCCGTATTGCGCATGCCCATGGTATGGACCAAAAAAACGCGAATGGAAAAGGTCGGGTCATTGGGGCAGTTTTAACGCTTCTGACTCTTCTCGGTACGGGGCTTTATCTCCTCTTCTTAGTCTTCACATTTAAATCTATTTGATATGAAGCTTTCGGGTGTCAAAGGTCGTGAAGCCTGATAACAGCGCTATCATGAAATCTGACATAGAGACACCGATTAACGCAGACTCACTCGCGCCAACTTTGGAGAGTTTGCTTCATTACGCGAAAATTGCGGGTGCAGAATCTTGTGACGCCGTGGCTACGCATGGACGTTCACTCTCCGTCGCCGTGCGTGAAGGTGCTTTGGAAGATGTCGATAATAGCGAAGGCCGCGATATCGGCTTGCGTGTCATTATTGACGGGCGGCAAGCCTGTGTATCCAGCTCTGATATGTCCAATGCCTCCCTAAAAATGTTAGCGGAGCGTGCCGTTGCTATGGCAAAGTTAGCGCCGCAAGACCCCTATTGCGGCCTCGCTGAACCAAGCTCTCTTTCTAAACCTGACTCTGGCGACAACCTCGAACTTTGTGATCCAACAACGAAAACGCCAGAAGACCTGAAAGCCCGCGCACTGGATGTTGAAGCAGCCGCTCTTTCAGTCGCAGGTGTGAGCCAAGCCGAAGGGGCAAATGCAAGCTGGGCGACGTCCGCAATATATTTCGCGACATCCGATGGATTTCAATCCGGATGGGAGTCCTCACGCCATGGTTTGTCAGTCTCTGCCATTGCTGAACGGAATGGCGCTATGGAACGTGATTATGATTATGACGGCACACGTTGGATCGAAGATTTGAAAAGCCCTGAGGATATTGGCCGGATGGCAGGAGAACGCGCCATTGCCCGATTAGGATCCCAGCAATTAGTCTCTGGTCATTATCCCATTATCTTCGAAGAACGCCTAGCAGGCTCATTAGTCTCGTCATTCCTGGGCGCGATCAATGGAAACGCCATTGCCCGGGGTGTTTCTTTCCTGAAGGACAAAATGAATGATGCGGTTTTCGGCTCCCATATTCAGATTATTGATGACCCTCTGATAGTTCGCGGCCAAGGGTCTCGGCCGTGGGACGGCGAAGGTCTCCCGGTGCAAAAACGCGCTTTGATTAAAGACGGTGTTCTACAAAGCTGGTTGTTAAACACCTCTGCCGGAAAACAATTAGGCTTGCCGAGTACAGCCCATGCAACGCGCGGCATTGGTTCCCCGCCTGGCATAAGCGCCACAAATACCTATCTTGCTCCGGGCGAAAAAACACTCGAAGGTCTGATATCCGATATGAATGAGGGTGTCCTAATCACAGAAATGTTTGGGCCATCACTCAATTCTAATACGGGTGATTACAGTGTCGGCGTGGCCGGATTCAAAATTGAAAACGGGCAACGGGCCTTTCCGGTGTCAGAAATTACAATCGCCGGAAACCTGAAAGACGCCTTCAAAACATTTATTCCGGCCAATGACATTCGTTTCGACGGGGCGACCAATGCACCAAGCCTTTTGGCTGAAGGCCTGACGGTGGCAGGTTCCTAAATGGCGGATCGTGACGCTATATGTCAGCCTTTATCTGATGACCGCGCGCTCTTGGAAACCGTCGTCAAACAAGCCGGAAAAATTGCGAAAGAGGCGTTTCTCGCAAATGATGCTAAGGTTTGGGATAAGGATCAGGGTCACCCCGTGACGGATGCCGATATTGCAGTAAATGACTTTTTGCATAAGGCTTTGACTGAAGCCCGTCCCGGTTATGGTTGGTTATCGGAAGAGACAAAAGACGATCATTCCCGTCATTCCTGCCCCCGAACCTTTGTTGTCGACCCAATAGATGGCACTCGTGCCTTTATCGACCGTACGCCTAACTTTGCCGTATCCGTCGCAATCATCGAGAATGGACAAAGCATAGTTGGGGTCGTTTATAACCCTTTGCGCGATGAATTTTTCTCAGCCCATCTTGGGGGTGGGGCAACATTAAACGGTGATCCTATCGCCTGTTCAGTGCGCACAGACCTTAAGGGCGCTGAAATGGTGGGTTACCCCCGCAAATTCAGACGTCTTGATTTTCCGCCTATGCGTGTTCAAGTCGCAAATTCTATGGCCTATCGCATGGTTTTGGTGGCTTGCGGAAAAGCGGATGCGACGGTCGCGTTCACGCCAAAATCCGACTGGGATGTGGCGGCCGCAGCCCTCATTGCTACCGAAGCCGGCGCCATCATGACGAACCTTCGCGGACAAGAGCCGCAATATGATCAGGACAGCACATCAGGATTAGGCGTGATTTGTGCTGGCCCCGCCTTACATGCTTTGTTATTGGAACGCGTGAAACCTGTTCTTGCGCAATATGATGCAAGCGAGGACAAATATGCTGATTTTAAAGATATGGGAACGAAAATGTCTGATCGCGAAATGAAATCCATTCAACTCTTGCACATCGTCATGGGTGGAGAACTAGTAGACCCAAATCGTACGGAATTTAAAGACCTCTCTAAAATTGATTTCGTGGGCGCTTATGCCAATTTTGAAGAGGCACAAAAAGCTTGGAAATCGGCGGCCCAACGCACAGTCGATAATGCCCATACACGTTACTTTATCCTTCATGCCCATGACCTGCTTGATCCTGATGGCGATGGAATTATTGGATAAAATCCTCTTTCGATAATGAGTCAAACCGTAACGGATAGACAGCGTCTTGCGCGTCTCTGGCGGGATTACATCTGGCCACAAAAGCTAACACTTTTCTCCGCATTCTTTTTCATGATTGTATTAGCGGCCGCTACCGCAGCTTATACTTGGGTTGTGAAAATTATTATTGATAAAGCCCTTTTACTGACAAGCGACACAAATTCAGACGCCTCTGTCATTGCGTATGCTAAAATCATCATACCTTTTTTAATTGGCGTACCTATCGTTTCAGGGGTGGCGAATTATGCACAACGCATTCTGTCAAATGCAATCGCGCTCAATACTGTTGGTGACTTACAAAAACAAATGTTTGCAAGCAGTCATGCGGCAGACTTTGTCTTTTTTTCAAGAGAGCCCGTAGGCAATTTAATTTCGAAATTCACGAATGATGTTTCTGTCATTTCGCGTGCGATAATTCGTACAATCGGAAACCTCTTTCGTGATGTTTTAATGGTTATATTTTTAATTGGTGCCATGTTTTGGCATAGCTGGCAGTTATCTTCGCTTATGGCTGTCTTTATTATCGCCTTGATACCCCTTGTCCATATTTCAAGGAAAATGCGCGGTAATGCAGAAGATGTTCAAGAACACATTGGGACAATTACATCTCAACTCAAAGAGAGTTTTTCGGGCGCGCGCATGGTCAAAGCCTATGGCCTTGAAAAGTATGAAAAAGACAGACTCGGACAAAGTTTTGATAAGCGGATAAAATTATTTCTTCGACTTGTAACCCAACAAGCCCGCGTTGACCCCATATTAGAGATAATGGGCGGTCTCGTGATTGCAGGTATTGTGATTGCTGGCGCTTATCTCGTGAATGCTGGGCTTGCAACGGGTGGAGAAATCGCAGCCGTGCTCACAAGTTTGCTCGTTTTATCTCCGCGCCTGCGGGCCTTAGGAACCCTCAATAATGTTTTGCAAGAAGGGCTCTCCGCTATCTCACGCATATTCGATGTAATTGATACAAAACCGCGAATTACGGATAAAATAGAGGCGAAAACGCTGAGCGATGTCTCAGGCAATATTACCTTTGAAGCCGTTGATTTCCTTTATGAAGATGAAACGCCAGCCCTGAGCGATATTTCACTAGAAATAAAAAGCGGGGAAACCGTAGCCTTTGTCGGTGCGTCAGGTGGAGGCAAATCGACCCTTATCAACCTCATTCCGCGTCTTTATGATGTGACGGATGGCTCCATTCTGGTTGATGGAATTAATATTAAAGACATCACCATTGAGTCGCTACGCAAGAACATTGCTTTGGTAAGCCAGTCCGTGACTTTATTTGAGGATACAGTCGCCGCCAATATTAGCCTTGGCGATTTATCCGCAACGCGTGAGCAAATCACAGAGGCCGCCAAAAATGCCGATGCCCATGATTTTATTATGGCTCTCCCACAAGGCTATAACACACGATTAACCGAAGACGGCTTAAGCCTATCGGGGGGACAAAGACAAAGGCTCTCTATCGCACGCGCTATGCTGAGAAATGCGCCTATTCTATTATTAGATGAAGCCACATCTGCTCTGGACGCTGAGTCAGAAGCCAATGTACAAACGGCCCTCCAACGCCTTGCCCAAGGACGGACAACTTTGGTCATTGCCCATCGCCTTTCTACGGTACAAACCGCCGATAAAGTCTATGTCTTGGATAAGGGCCGCATCATTGAGAGTGGTACACATGCGAGCCTTATGGAGAAGAAGAATGGCGCTTATGCCAAACTCGCCGCCCTACAGTTCCAACGCTGATAGACCATAAAAAAGGCAGCTTTCGCTGCCTCAATCATTTATTTTTAATAGTCTATTTCTTTACGAATTTGAGAGTCATACGATTTGTTTCGCCAATCGCTTGCATCTCAGCTCGCAGTTCAGGGTTGTCACGCGATGTTCCCAATGTTGGTGGCAGACGCCAGACCGCATCCTTTGCAGCTGGGTCGGGATTATCTAGAGGGTTAGCATTAACATCACTCTCTGCGACCAATTCAAACCCAGCAGCTTCAAAGGCCGCAATGACATTTGCTTTCTTCAAATACCCATTATTACCGACAGCCCAGGCTTCGTCTGCATCTTCCGGACCCTCATGCTGAACAACGCCGACTATTCCATTTGGTTTTAAAAGGGCATGAGTGTCTTCTAGAGCTTTCGTCAAATAGGCCCCTTCACTTTCAAATCGTGACAAGTTGTGTAACGCGCGAATGAAAAGCACAGCATCAGCCGTTCCATCGAGAGCATTCTCACGATTGCCAAAGGCGAAAGCGGATACAATTGGAGCGTCGCCTTCGCTACGCCATTCATTCGCACTCTCGGTCCAAGTTGTCGGCCAAGTCTTCTTGTTTTCAATAAATTCCGGCGTCGCGAACCCCCCGAATTCCGGCCACATATCCAGAGAATAATCGACGCCAATCACGCCGCCCTCTGATCCGATATAGGGCAATAAAATTTTTGTATACCAACCACCCCCAGGCAAAACATCTACAACCGTCATACCCGGCTCAATACCGAAAAACATGAGCGTCTCTTTCGGGTTTCGCGCATCATAGCGGGCTTTATTAGCCTCTTCTTGTGCGGCTAAGACGACATCAAGTTTTGCTTCATTCGCCGCCATTTGCTGTGCCATAGCTTCGGCCTTTACGGCTTCCTCTGTATCGCTTACGGCGTCAGTATTCGCATTGCCGCATGCAGCCAAGACTGTCACAGCCAATCCGGCCAATAAAGATTTTTTGAGTGACATCGTCATACTCCTCTTTCTTATGAATATGTTTGAAGCGCGTTATTCGGCGCGCGAAAATCTAAGCTTCTTCCGGCCAACTATCTTTTCCCGGTTGATGGAACTCACCATATTTCCGATATTTCACCAAGTAAGTTGGAACAATGGCTTCCACCGTTTCCGGTGTAATGCCAAGCTCAGCAAAGCTTTTGACGTCCTCTGAAACGATATTATCATTTTTCAAATTTGTGACCTGATCGCGTGTCAAGAATGGCGCTACGAAAGGCAAAGCCCCCGACAATTCGCCCATAAAACCTAGCATATTAGAGGCAAACCATGGCACTGGCACGAGGAATCGTTTCTTGGCGATGACTTCTAACATATAGGCGAGTAGCTCTTTGAAAGAATAAATGCGAGGCCCGCCCAGTTCATATGTCTCACTGGAAGAACCGGCGACAATGCGTTTCGCGATCGCCTCAGCGACATCAACAACATAGACAGGCTGGAATTTCGTATCGCCACCACCGACGAGTGGTAAAGCCGGAGCCAACTGCGCCATAGCGGCGAAACGATTGAAGAACTCATCTTCTACGCCAAAAATTATAGAGGGCCTTATTATGTCCACTGTTGGTACATGCTGCTTCACAAGCGTTTCGCCCTCGCCTTTCGTGCGGGCGTAATCACTCTCAGCATTTTCATCGGCGCCTATAGCGGAAACATGAACGAAGTTCGTGATACCGGCCGAAGCGACAGCTTTCGCAACGGTTTCAGCCCCTTTGACGTGGAGCGCTTCAAAGCTTTGTTTTCTTTCTTCGTAGAGGACAGCGACCAAATTTATAACGGCATCAGCCCCGTCTACGGCTCGCGCAACTGAGTCTTCAAAGCGCAGGTTCGCTTGCATCAACTGCACCTGACCGACACCCCCAATGACTTTGAGGTCCATGCCTGTATGCGGCCGACGCATTGGGACACGAACACGATAACCCTGCGCAACTAAAGCCCGAACGACATGTTTACCGAGGAAACCAGAGCCGCCAAAGACGGTGACCAAACCCTTATTCATTTCACACCTAACGCGTTAAATAATATCAGCGGATGACTAGTCGCATTAAAGGCAAATGTCTATGCGTTTGACTGGATCTCTGCCAGTAAACCTGCGCTCGCGTCCTCAATCAAATCCAGCACATGGTCAAAGCCATCAGCCCCGCCGTAGTAAGGGTCAGGCACTTCGTTTTCGCTATAGGCCTCTGAAAAGCTTAAAAAGAGCTTTGGTTCATGTTTGGCGCTTTCGGGTTTTAAGCGTTTGAGGTTTCGTAAATTGCTCTCATCCATCGCCAAGATGTAATCGAAAGCATGAAAGTCCTCTGGCGTAACGCGTCGTGACCTTTGCCCAAGAAAGCTATAGCCTCTGATTTGCCCTGCCGCGATACTTCGCCTATCTGGTCCCTCACCTGCATGCGCAGCTGACGTACCAGCACTGTCGATATGAATATCGAGACCAGCTTCAGACGCTTTTTGACGAAAAACCGCCTCTGCTGTGGGGGAGCGACAAATATTACCGAGACAAACAAACAGAACAGATGGCATATTATCTCTATGACAAAACCAAATCACATTGTCATCCTTACAGGTGCCGGAATTAGCGCGGAAAGTGGCATTGACACGTTTCGCTCTGAAGGTGGACTATGGGAGCAATATCCGATCGAACAAGTCGCAACGCCCGAGGGTTTTGCTAAAGACCCTGAACTTGTTCACCACTTCTATAATATGCGGCGGGCCGCCCTCAAAACGGTGAAACCTAATGCGGCGCATAAAGCCCTAGCACAATTACAAAATCATCAACGCGCGCTCGGCGGAGAGCTGACAATCATAACACAAAATGTGGATGATCTTCATGAACAGGGTGGCGCCGAAGACGTCATTCATATGCATGGCATTTTAACATCGCTTCTGTGTCAATTTTGCGAGGCACGTTGGACTTGGACAGAAGACGCGCATTATGAGATGAGCTGTCCTACATGTTATGTCAAAACCGGTCCACGACCTGACATTGTTTGGTTTGGAGAGATGCCTTATTATCTCGATAGAATTGAAGCGACCATGCAAACAGCCGATTTGTTCGTGTCTATCGGAACGAGTGGGGCCGTCTATCCGGCGGCAGGCTTAGTGAGTGAAGCAAAACGCCGAGGAACACCCACCTTGGAACTCAACCTTGATCCCAGTCAGGGATCCTACTTGTTTGATGAGTCACGTTTGGGAAAAGCGGGAACGCTTGTTCCCAAATGGGTTGATGAAATAATTGAAGCCTGAACTATTCGTTTATGCTGTTCCAATTTTTATGACTGTACCCGACATGTACTCATCTCTCATGATAGCTAAAAGTCCTAACGTTCAATCCACCAAGGTTTGATATGAAACATATTTACATTGATGCAGATGCCTGCCCTGTGCGCGAGGAAACCTACAAGGTAGCCCGTCGGCATAAAGTCCCCGTGACCGTTGTCAGCAATTCATTTCTGCGCATCCCACAAGAACCACTTATCAGCTTCATATGTGTATCCGATAACTTTGATGCGGCGGATGATTATATCGCAGAGCGTTGCGAAGAGGGCATTGTGGTGATTACGTCAGACATTCTTTTGGCAGAGCGAGCGCTTAAATCCGACGCTTATGTTTTAGCGCCTAATGGGAAAGCCTTTACCATGGACAGTATTGGTGCGCAGATTGCCACACGCGCCATTATGGCCGATCTTCGCGCCGGGGCCGATATGCCTAATATTGGCGGGCCACCCCCTTTTACCCAGCGTGATAGGTCACACTTTCTTGAGGCTCTCCATCTCTTGCTTGAGAGGAATTGACTCCCGTTCTTCCATGCCTATGGTGCGCGCGATTTTTCAAACCCCAAATTGGATGCTTAAAATGAACACGCAAGAGCTTGAAACTGCCATTGAAGCCGCATGGGATGATCGTGCCTCACTTTCCCCTGATACTAAGGGCGAGCGCCGTGACGCTATCGAAGCCGCGATTATGGGACTCGACTCAGGTGAGTACCGTGTCGCCACGCGCGAAGACAATGGTGACTGGACGGTTCATCAATGGCTTAAAAAAGCCGTGCTGTTGGGCTTTCGTCTTGAGGCCAATGTCGCCATGAGTGGTGGGCCGGCGGGTGGTCATTGGTTTGACAAAGTGCCTAGCAAATTTGCAAATTGGACAGCCGATGACTTTGCCAAAGCCGGGATTCGTGCGGTTCCCCCGGCAGCCGTAAGACGTGGGGCTTTCATTGCGCCAAACACTGTGTTGATGCCGTCTTATGTAAACCTCGGGGCTTATGTCGGAGAAGGCACGATGGTGGATACTTGGGCGAGCGTTGGGTCTTGTGCGCAAGTCGGTAAAGATTGCCATATTAGTGCAGGTACAGGCATTGGCGGTGTTTTGGAGCCCCTGCAAGCCAATCCAACCATTATCGAGGACAACTGCTTCATCGGGGCAAGATCCGAAGTCGTTGAAGGTGTTATTGTGCGAGAAGGCTCTGTTCTCGCTATGGGTGTCTTTATTTCACAATCGACAAAAATTTATAACCGTCGCACAGGTGAGATTACTTATGGTGAAGTGCCTGCCTATTCTGTTGTTGTCCCAGGAACATTACCCGCCAAAGATGGCAGCCATAGTTTGGATTGTGCTGTGATTGTAAAAACAGTCGATGCGCAGACACGCTCTAAAACAGGCGTAAATGAGCTTTTGCGCGATTAATCAGGCCAGAGAGAAATATTGGAAAATTCCAATATTTTTAAAACCGTAACCAGGCATACAGCGTAGAAGAGGGCATATGCGCTATGTCCTCCCCTTACTTTAGCGCTTTTGCCCGGTGCCCTGTCCCCCAAAACTGGCATCGGGCTTTTCTTTTTACTATCCTGCTAATGGTAGTTCAAAATTTTCGTTTTGCGCAACAGTCCTGTTTTTAGGCTCTTTAAAGACTTGAGCTTTCAAAGCATTTGAAAGGTGCGCTTCTTTTCGCCATTCAAAAATTGTCGCTAGTGGACTGCCTGCAGGGCAATACCACCGTTTTACTGACGGATCCCACCTTGCGCCCAGTCTTTTGGCTAGGTCGCGATCTTTATAACTGACATTTAAATAACGCTTTGCCATGTTCCACCTCATTTCGAAAATAGAACATATCATGAACATATAAAATGTTCAAGGAATTTATTCACATCTAAAATGATTGAGAAGACAAAAGCTCGACTCAGGATTAGAATGCACAAAACCGCTTGCCTATTCTCAAATCCCTTCTATAAGGCGCGCTTCACTGGATGCGGTCTGTGTGTTGTCCGTTTGGCATGGGGTCAAACAAACATATAGAGCCATCGTAGGATATCTGCCTTCACGGATTATCCCGCGCCGCGTCCTCTAACATTGAAGGACTGTTATGTCTCTGTATGAGCACGTGGTTATCTCACGTCCGGACATCTCTTCGAACCAAGTCGAAGAATTTGTTCAAAATCTCGCCAGAAAAGTCGAAAACGCCGGCGGCACCGTAGAAGGTGCTGAGTATTGGGGTCTTCGTAATTTGGCGTATCGCATGAATAAGAACCGCAAGGCACATTATTCACTGCTTAAAATTAACGCACATTCTGACACAATCCATGAGATTGAGCGTCAGCACCGCATCAACGAAGATGTCTTGCGTTATATGTCAATCCGCGTCGATGAATTCTCTGACGAGCCTTCACCGATCCTAAAGAAACGCGAAGAGCGCAAGCGTCGCAATCGGGAGGATTAAGATCATGGCCAAAGACCAAATCAAAATTGAAAACCTACCGAGCCGCACGAGCTTCCGCCGTCGCCGCAAGGTATGTCCATTCTCAGGCGATAACGGCCTGAAAATTGATTATAAAGACCCAAAGATGCTCCAGCGTTACATGTCTGAAAAAGGCAAAATCGCACCGTCTCGCATCACAGCGGTTTCCGGCAAGAAGCAACGTGAATTGGCCCGCGCAATCAAGCGCGCCCGTTTCTTGGGCCTTCTGCCCTATGAAGTGAAGTAAGGAGAATTATCATGGAAGTAATCCTCCTAGAGCGAATCGAAAAGCTGGGCGCTATGGGCGACGTTGTCACTGTAAAGCCGGGCTATGGTCGTAACTTCTTATTGCCACAAGAAAAAGCGCTTCGCGCGACGAAAGCCAATTTGGCCCGTTTCGAAGCTGAGCGTGAATATCTTGAGCAGCGCAATGAAGAAACGAAGCAAAAGGCCGCTGACGAAGGCAAAGCCCTCGACGGTGAGAAAGTTGTTCTCATTCGTAAAGCCGGTGATACAGGTAACCTTTACGGATCAGTCTCTGCACGCGACATCGCCGAAGAATTGGCTGATAAAGGCGTAAAGCGTAATATGGTTGTACTTGAAACACCAATTAAGACCTTGGGTGTTCACGACGTTACTTTGCGTCTTCACCCCGAAGTCTCTGTTGGCATCACAGTGAATGTGGCCCGTTCCGAAGACGAAGCCGAGCGTCAAGAGCGCGGTGAAAACGTCATCGAGATGGAACAAGAGCAAGCCAAAGCTGACGCCGCAGAATCTGCTGCTGAACGTGCCGCCGTTGCCGTCAATATGTTCGAAGGCGATGCGCCGGACGAATTCATTGCACCGGACGCAGGCGAAGCTGAAGAGCCAAAGGGCGAAGAAGAGTAATCCTTCTTTACATACAAACACAAAAACCCGTCTTTTCAGGCGGGTTTTTTATTGGGCCATACTTTTTTGAAATGGATAAGTTCTAACGTAGGCATGAGAAAAATACAGCCATCATGTGAAAGGCGTAAAACACCCAAAGAAGGCCGTTTAGGAATGATAGGTTACTACTTGGTAGAGAAAGCTGTAATCAAAATATTTTACTTTAATCTGTTGCTCTTCATCGGCTTGGTGAGCAATATGATACGTGATATAGTTAGGTATGAAAAAATTTCCGTATGTAGCGCCTGTATTACTTCTTGCTGCCTGCGCGACGTCTGGCTTAGATGAAACAATAGAGACATATTATGACGGACCGACTCAAACGGTTTGCAAGTATTCCACAACCAATGAGGATGGAATAGCGACCGTAGAATATCAACCGGATGATGGCTCTCTGACACCTATTAGAGTTTATTGGGAAGCCAGTATTTCGGATGAAAAAGAGGGTTCGACCACGCTTCGGGCTTATTGGCAAAGCGGAACCTATAGCCCGACTTTCAGCGAGCAGGCACAGTTTCATCTAATTACTAGGCCTCGTAAAAAAGGCCCTGATCTGGTCCGATTAGAATTTCATCCTTGGGCTTACTCTTATGTAGATTGGGGCATGCGTTACGGAGAAATTAGCGAGCGCAACGATGAGAATGAGTATTTTGCGAGTGCGCGTTGGGCGACTGTGCTCGATCTTGAAGCAGGCGCAGAAAATGAAATTTTGCAGATTTGGGTTCAAAAAATTGTGCCAGATACCGTCAACAACAACTACGCTGGATATGCGATTATGAGGCTTGAATTACCGCCAAGTACGTTCCGACGTGCCGATATTTTGATTTCTGAGACGATAGACAAAGGCAATACATTAATGCAAGCTGGTGAAGTTGACTGTTCGCAAGAACCAGATCCTCCCATAATTGTCGCCACCAAAATGAACGTCCTGTGAGTGTCCTTAATTCGTTCCAAATTAATCAATGACTAGCTTCTTCTATTTTAAAAAATCAACAAATCACTACTGACAATTTATCAAATAATTTTCGCCAAAGCATCGGCCTC
>CAYTAJ010000035.1:0-23870 GCA_964435725.1 uncultured Algimonas sp. | reverse complement strand
AGTTCCGACGATACGCCCTAAGCGCGTCGATATCATCAATATCTGTGAGTGTGCGGAGCTCTGCGACGCGTCCTTGCACATTACGCTTCACATCATCCAATGTTGACTCAGATGACCATTTGACATTGTCGAAAACAGAGGGAGGTAAGGGTCCGTTTGCGCCAATCAACCAAAAACCTCCATCGCTGGCCGGGCCAAAAACGAGTTGGTTTGATTTCAGGAGATGAAAAGCATCCGTAATATCCTGCGCTTTCACTTGGGGTGAGTCAGTTCCAATCACGACGACCGGTCCTTTCCGTGAAAAACAGGCGGAGAGTCTGGGAGATAGACTTCCGGACACTTGCGCGACTTGCGCAAAACCCTCCCAATCCGGAACGCGGCCTAAAGCTTCGGGCGGTGTCACGGCTAAGATTGTTTCCCATTGAGGAGTCTGGGCACGCCTTAAAACCCGCTCAACCATCATTCGATAGAGCCGCTTTGCATGAACGATTCCTGTGTCTTTGGCCAAACGCGTTTTGGCTCTGCCTAAAACAGGCGCTTTGGCAAACACAAAAAGAACGGGCTTAGTCATTATAATAAATTTCCATCAAATCGGACACGGGAGCCCCTTTTTGATAGCGACGCATTAATCTGTAATTCCGCCATCCTCGCCTTAACCAGCCTTGGCTTTCATAAGCGCTCACATCCGTTTCTACACTGGCCGGCAAAGGGCGAATGCCCTGCCTCCCTAAATGGGTTTTCAGCCGGTTCATGATGTCGACATCTTCAAATAAGGGAAGATCGGAATACCCCCCTATAGCTTCATAAATTTCCCGACTAATGAGCAGCCCCTGATCCCCATAAGGCAATTTCCACGCCCAACAGCGAAGTCCCACCAAACATGACTGTAGCCAGGGTTTGAGTCCTTTGGCTTGTTGCGCATATCGGAAATAGCCGACTTTATCGGTGTGATTTTCAATGTGGTCTTTGACAGCAGACTGCCAATTCTCCGGCAGTTGCGTATCACTATGTAGAATTAGGAGCCAATCTGCGTCCTTCATCAAAGCAAATTTCGCCCCACGCGCCGCTTGCGGACCGCGTCCGGGGGACCCGAGACAGAGTGAGGCCCCCGCCTTCAACGCAATTTCCAGCGTTTTATCAGTGGACCCGCCGTCGCTGACAATAATTGTTTCGCCCTTAAGTGCGGGGAGACTATTCGGCAAACAACGCTCTGCGTTTAATGTAGGGAGGACAACCGCTAACATGACACGGTCTTTGCCAGAAAAGTCACGGTAATCAATAGGCGCAATCTAACGATTTATTGAACGGGTGCCGGGCGCAATTTGCCTTCCATTGTCGCGCGAATTTCATCACGAATGGCATCAATCGGCGTAAGGCCTTCTGTCGAATGATAATGCCAATAGGTCCAACCGTTACAACTCGGTGCATTTTGAACGCGCGCACCGACCTGATGAATTGAGCCGGAGAAATCACCCACCAAAAGTGATCCATCTGCGCGGACTTTGGCACTGACATGACCGGTTTTGTTGAACAAAAACATACCCGGACTTAGGAAACCTTCTTCAATGACACGTCCAAAGGGTACGCGCGGTGCGGCACGGCGCGACGCTGTCACTTGAATATTCTCACCCGTGCCTTTCGTAATTTTATCAATACGTTTCTGAGCATGAAGGATATATTCTTCCTCCATTTCAAAGCCGATAAAATGACGTCCTAATTTCTTCGCCACCGCGCCAGTCGTACCCGTACCAAAGAACGGATCCAAAACGACATCACCTGGATTTGATGTTGAGATAATAACGCGGTGCAAAAGACTTTCCGGTTTTTGTGTCGGATGCGCTTTTGTCCCATCGCTTTTTTTCAAACGCTCTTTACCTGTGCAGATTGGTAGAACCCAATCATTGCGCATTTGGACGCCATCATTCATCATTTTCATTGCGTCATAGTTAAAGGTCGGCTTGGCGTCTTCTGATTTGGTCGCCCAAATCAATGTCTCTGTTGCATTGGTAAATCGTGTGCCACGGAAATTCGGCATAGGATTGGATTTACGCCAGATAATATCGTTTTGAATCCAAAATTGCTGATCTTGAAGGACTGTCCCAACGCGGAAAATATTGTGATAACTGCCCACGACCCAGATTGACCCATCAGGCTTTAAGATACGACGCGCCGCTTTCAACCAATCATGGGTGAATAAGTCATAGGCATCCATTGTATCAAATTGATCCCAGTCTTCTGTGACACCATTCACAACAGAATTATCGGGTCGCGAGAGATCGCCACCCAATTGCAAATTATAAGGCGGATCCGCAAAAATGAGATCGACAGACTCTTCCGGTAAGGCGTTCATACCCTCTATGCAGTCACCTTGCATAATACGACCAAGCGGTAACGGCGGCATATCCACCTTATCAAGGTCAGAAACCAAGCGTAAGTGAGGATGGGGGTTATCAGCCGTCGGCTTTTGTGAGTCTTTTGAAGACATAGGATAAGTATCTCTTATTTTTACGGCTCCACCCGCCGTAACCATTGATTGAAAGGCACAGTTTGGGTGATTCGGTAAACGGCACGTAAATAACTGATTTACTTATGTTTTTAAGAATTTGTTAGGACGACTTACCAAGACATTAATATCCACAGGGTCGCATTTACTTTTGACCCAATAAAAACGCACATTTTCGAAGAATTCTCTTATTGAGCTGACACTCCAAAGACCGTATCAAACGAAAATTCTGCTATAATGGGTAAAATTCATGACGGTTTTATTTGAAAAAAAATCAACACCACTACCCAAAGCACGCCCACCTGAGAACTACACACCGCATCCCTCGCAACAAAAATGGACGCGAGACGATGTAGAGGCTTTGTTCAACCTGCCTTTTATGGATATCATTCTAAAAGCGCAGACTATTCATCGCCAATTTCATGCGCCAAACGCTGTGCAAATGTCACAGCTCCTTTCCATTAAAACGGGTGGGTGTGCTGAAGATTGCGGGTATTGCAACCAATCTGCTCACTTTGAGACAGGTCTAAAGGCTGAAAAGCTCATTGGCATGAACGCCGTTTTGGATGCAGCGCATAAGGCAGCCGCGGGCGGTGCCGGACGGTTTTGCATGGGCGCGGCTTGGCGCGAACCCAAAGAGCGAGATATGGACGCGCTCTGCGATATGGTCAGTCGTGTCAAAGCGATGGGGCTTGAGACGTGCATGACCCTTGGTATGTTGAGCGAGAGCCAAGCGACACGCCTCGCAGAGGCCGGACTGGATTATTACAATCACAATATTGACACCTCCCCTGATGACTATGAACGCGTGATTTCAACCCGTACGTTTGAAGACCGCCTCCACACACTGAATATCGTGCGTGAAAGTGGCATGAAGGTCTGTTGCGGCGGGATTGTCGGCATGGGGGAAACAGCTGAAGACCATGTTGGATTATTAATGGCTTTGGCCAACCTGAATCCCGCGCCAGAGTCTGTGCCTATTAATGCGCTTGTGCCTGTCCCAGGAACGCCACTTGGTGATAGCCAACCTATTCATCCCATCGATTTTGCTCGTATCATTGCCGTCGCCCGCATCATGATGCCTGAAAGCTATGTGCGCTTATCAGCCGGTCGAGAACAAATGACGGATGAAGCTCAAGCGCTATGCTTCCTTGCTGGCGCAAACTCAATTTTCGTGGGTGACACCCTGCTCACCACGGACAACCCCAATGAAACGGATGACCGTATCTTGTTTGATCGCATTGGAATCGTGCCCGAAACATAAAACACGCACTTTGCGCGACTTTATAACCTATCACTAAACTCAAGTGCGTTTCAGACGTATAGTCTGCATGGCTCACTCTAAACCCCATTTACCGAGCAAAACCTGCGTGACATGCGGGCGACCCTTTGCGTGGCGGAAGAAATGGGAACGCGTTTGGGATGAAGTCAAATATTGTTCCAAGCGTTGTCAAAGCGAACGCAATAAAAAGGCTCAGTCATGATCTTACCCAGCATGGGCGAAAATTTACGCGTCATTATAATTGGTGCGAGTGGCGGCATCGGTGCGGGATTTATTGACCACCTCATTGACTCTGACCAAGTTTCACAAGTCTATGCTTTATCACGTCAAGGGATAGCGCATCCCTCGCCTAAAGTCGCTAATTTGACGTTCGACTTTACCGACGAGGATAGTTTGGTTGCGGCGGCGGAAGCTTTACGCGAACTCGATCCGTTTGATCTTATCATTGTGGCCACAGGTCTCTTACAAGGTGAAGGCATAACCCCGGAAAAATCTATTCGCGACCTGTCATTCAAAGGGTTTGAGACAAGTTTTATGGTCAATACAATTGGCCCCGCCATGACCGCGAAATACTTTCTGCCTCTGTTGAACCGGAACCGTAAATCCGTCTTCGCCGCTTTATCCGCGCGTGTCGGTAGTATTTCGGATAATCGTATTGGCGGATGGTATGCCTATCGCGCGTCAAAAGCTGCGCTGAACATGGTACTCAAAACACTTTCGATTGAATATGGTCGACGTTTTAAAGAAGCTATTTTTATTGGCTTACACCCCGGCACTGTTGATACCAATCTGTCCAAGCCGTTTCAAAAAAATGTCCCAGAAGGAAAGCTATTTACCCCTGAATTTTCAACGGAAAAGCTACTGGTTGTAATCGATCAAGTGACGCCAGAAGATACAGGATCACTCTTCGATTGGGCTGGCGAAAAGATCCCCTTCTAACAACTCCGGGAGCCTGTGGATGGCAAAGTGCTTTGTCAGGTCCGCATTTTCAGCCAAGGCAGCCTCGTCCATGATTTGGACAAGCTTTCGCAATGAGCCGACATCTCTGTCCTGATATTTTAAAATATAGTCGACAAGGTCTTTCGTTATCACGCGTCCGCGTGCCTCAAAGAGCTGGCGCAAAATAGGCTCCAGAGCCGCCTCATCATAATCATCCATTTTCATGACGGGCGTGCTGCGTAAGCGAGAATTCAAATCCGGCATCTTCACGCCCCAGTTAGATAAAGGTTTTGAAGAGGTCAAAAGCATGCCCGACACGTCCCCATTCAGGGCTTGATTCATTTGCGCAAATAATGCGGCTTCCTCCGCTTGGTCGGCATCATCAGCCAGCAGACCATGGCTGAGCGCCTGCCAAGCTTGTCCTAAATGCGTTTTGCCTGTACCTTTTGGACCCAATAAAAGAAGAATAGGTGCAGGCCAATCGGGCCAAGCTTTCAGCGCTGTAACCGTAATACGGTTTGTATCGGTAATGAAAAAGCTATCGAACCCTGAGCCCGTCTTCGGAGCCAGATCGAACGGAATCTGCGTCATAATCTCTAACGGCGACCCGAACGTGTCAAAATCGTACCTAATGTTTCATCTTCACGGATATCGACGCCTTTAAAGGAAAGCTCACGCTGTAAACGCCCCAAATCTCCGGCATAAGTCACTGTCATTAGCGCCCCGTCTTTTGACATAGCATCTAACCGTGCGCCTTGAATTTGAGCCGAGCTATCAATCGCGCTTTTCAATCGCTGCCATTCGGCTTGCGAGTCGTACAGAACCGACACTGTCATCGATACCGCCTCTGACGCTAAAGTGACCGTATTCTGCTTCCAGTCATTTTCCATAGTTTCAACAATGGCGTCTTCATAAGATTTACCATTAAGGGCGAAGCGGTCGACGCGAATGGTTTGCTTTTGATTTGTATCCAAAGCGATATCGACTGTACTGGCATCGAAACCAGCAACACCATTAAAGCCATCCGTCACAAGAATCTGCTGAACGCCCAAAGACCGCCCTAAGTCCGCCAACTCACCCGGGCTCATAGACAAAACAGTGGCTGAATTTCGCGGAATAAGTGAGATTTGTTCCGGCTTGGGCAGGTTAATGGGAGTCAAAGCATGGGAAAACTTAGGCGTGTTCCACGCTTGAAACCATGGACTGGAGGTATCAAGCTGACCTTGTGAATAGGGTAAGACGAGCCTTTGCCGCGCTTGCGATGTAATCATGTTCAAACCCGCCTCTTTCAGATAGGCTTGAACATCACGTGGACTAAAGGCGACAGAAATATCGCCTAAATAGCGATTGGCAGAGCGTTTTTCATTCGCAATTTCAAGCGCCCGTATCATTTTGGCCGCTGTTTCCTGGTCAATCTCCGGCAGAGGGTTTTGCGACCGTTCACTGGCCAGAGTAAGGCGTTCAAGGACCAAAGTGGCCGCCTGCATTTGACCTTGCTGAATAGCTAAAGTCTGCGCTTCAATCGCGCTATCGCCGGTTGCATCAACAGGCACACTAATAATCGTGAAAGGGTCAGCCGCTCTGGCGGATAAAGACAACCCTAAAAAGACAACAAAAGAGAGTAAAAAACGTATTATCATAAGGTGTCGATACAAGGCTTTTAGACAATTTAAAAGTCAGGAAGTGCAATCAGTTTCTGTGCAAATTGTGGCCAATCCTGTTAATAAGCTTTTGAAACGGCGCGAGACACTTGCTTTAGCGCACAGAATCCGCTTCTAAGCGCTCAAACTCGCAAGAAGCGATTATAAAAGGCTATGTCATGTCTGATACCAATAAAGGGCTGAGTTACGCAGACGCCGGGGTGAATATTGATGAAGGCGATCGCCTCGTCGATGCCATCAAACCCCTCGTCAAAGCGACGCGCCGCGCCGGAGCCGATGGATCTATTGGTGGCTTTGGTGGGGCTTTCGACCTCAAAGCCGCAGGATTTAAAGACCCGGTTCTTATTTCAGGCACAGATGGTGTCGGTACAAAGCTTCGTATCGCCATCGATACAGGTGTTTTGGACACAGTGGGTATCGATCTCGTCGCAATGTGCGCCAATGATGTCTTGGCGAATGGGGCCGAGCCTCTCTTTTTCCTCGACTATTTTGCAACGGGCAAACTCGATACAGAAAAAGCAACGGCCGTTATTAAAGGCATTGCGGAGGGCTGTAAGCAATCCGGTGCAGCCTTAATTGGCGGTGAAACGGCCGAAATGCCAGGCATGTATGACGGCGATGATTTTGATCTCGCCGGCTTTGTCGTCGGCGCAGCAGAGCGTGATGAGATGCTTCCGCGTTATGCGGATATGGCCGAAGGTGATATTTTAATCGGTGTCGCTTCTTCCGGCCCGCATTCCAATGGTTATTCCCTTATCCGTAAAGTCGTTGAGCTCTCAGGCCTTACTTGGGACGCTCCCTCACCTTTCGCCAAAGGTCAAAGTTTAGGCCAGTCTTTAATGACACCTACAAAACTTTATATACGTTCGGCTCTACCTCTCATCAAAGATGGCTTGGTCAGCGGCCTCGCCCATATTACGGGCGGTGGGTTGACCGATAATACGCCGCGTATGTTACCCAAAACTCTGACCGCAGAATTCGATTTTGAAGCCTGGCCTCGTCCCGCCGTTTTCCAGTGGTTACAGGAAACGGGTAATATTGCTGAGGACGAGATGCGGCGGGCCTTTAATTGCGGCATTGGTTTGGTGCTATGCATAAAGCCTGAGAATGAAGCGACCGTCCTCTCCCGCCTAGCGGATAGCGGTGAGACCGCTTGGTCCATCGGAAGGCTCACAAGCGCTTAAATCATGACGGCTCGTAAAGTCAGAACAGCCATCCTGATTTCAGGGCGTGGCTCCAATATGGTGGCTTTGGCTGAAGCAGCAAAAGACAATGACTTCCCTGCCGAAATCGTTGGGGTCATATCCAATCGACCTGACGCATTAGGATTAGAACGCGCTCACAAATTGGGGCTGCCAACCCTCTCTATCGACCATAAAGACTTCGAAAACCGTCAGGCGTTTGAACAGGCTTTACATAAAGCGCTTGTTGAAATGCGCGTAGAACTAATCTGCTGTGCAGGCTTTATGCGCATCCTTTCGCCCTGGTTTGTCGGGCAGTGGAAAAAACGAATCCTCAATATACATCCTTCGCTACTCCCTAAATATAAGGGGCTCAATACGCATCAACGCGCAATTGACGCTGGCGATAAAGAGGCTGGCTGTACAGTCCATTGGGTGACCGAAGAATTGGATGGCGGCGCAATAATTCTGCAACAGGCTATTGAGATAGAGTTGGACGATACAGCAGAGAGCCTTGCGCAGCGACTCCTCCCAATTGAGTTGTTACTTTATCCTAAAGCGCTCGAAAAAGTGGCTAAAACAATCGCTTAATTAACCTCTTATTGAGGTTGTTTCACATCTCTGGAAATTTACCTTCCATTAACGCTAAACCTTAAAGCGATTTATATATCCCCGTCATAATAGAGTTTCTGGAAAACCCCATTGCGCGATCTTTGCGTGTTTTGGGAGTGTGGGTTTTGGAAGTTGGGAAAAGACGATGGTGTCACTAAATAAATTTAGAAACGTGATAAAACGTTTCAAAAAAGACGAAGACGGCCAAATGGCCCTCATGATGTCAGTCAGTGCAGTTGCAGTAATTTCTGCGGCCGGTGCGGCAATGGACTACACAACGTTGTCCAATGCGGACTCAAAAGCACAATCTATCGCAGACTCTGTGGCCCTTAACGCGGCAATCTATGTTAAAAATCATGATGCGCCCCCCACCAGTAAGGAACAAGGCCCTTATGGCTCTTACACTGCAAGTGAACTGGGTTATGATGTATCCGGCTGGGTTAAAAACGGTGCGTCTGGTGTAAGCGTGAATGTTGTTTACGATGACACCAAAAAAGAAGCTCGCGTTACCGTTGAAGGTAAAACTTTGCCGACTTTCGCCCAAGTCATGGGTCATGACGAACTCGATTTTAAAGCGACATCTACAGTTAAATATTATGATATTGAGTTGAAAGACCCAGCTTCCATCGTGCTTGTTCTCGATAACTCGGGATCTATGGCGTGGGACGATAAGCCAATCGAATGGAATAGTAACGGCACATATTACACGCCATCAGACGCAATACCGCGAATTGATGCTTTGGAAGATAGTGTAATCGATTTCATGACTGATCTTAACAATCTTGTCGGAGATCAAACAACTGTTGCACAAGGCGAACGTGTGCTCAGAACAGGTATGCTAGCCTATAATAGCGATACGATTAGCGCCCGAACCGTTAGTATGAAATGGGGTACACTATCAAATAGTAATATAACATCGATGTCTGCCGATGGCGGAACGAACTCTGCGCCACCAATGGACACAGCCCGTCAATGGATGGCACTCGAAGACACTGTTCATCAAGCTGAACATGGCAAATCGCCTCTAAAATTCGCTATATTTATGACAGATGGCGTCAATACCGCAGGCGATACTGAATGGCGCGCTGATGATACGACAGGATATTGGCGTAAATGGTTATGCGGACGTCGAGGCTGCAAATATTATCACTATAGTGAGCAATATAATCCGAATTATAATTTTGCGGCTAATGGTTACGAAGAAGGTGAATACAAACTTCTTTCCAATGAGCAAACACTTGCTGATTGTGAAGCCCTCCAAGATAACGGCGTAAAAGTGTATACAATCGGTTTCGCACTTGAAGAAGGTTGGTACGAAGCCAATTACACCAACTGGTGGGGTGACATGCAATATGAGTATATTTCGAGTGATACATCACAACAAGCCTACGCATTCTTACAAGGTTGTGCATCATCTGCACAAGAATTCATAGCTGCAGAAAATGCAGGGTCCCTTACGGCAGCTTTTCAGACGATTGGTAATGACATCGTCAATGAAATCATCCGTATTTCCGGATAAACTATATCAAATGTAATAAAAAAGGCCGGGTGAATAACCCGGCCTTTTGCATTTGGTATGTACTAAATTTTAGCCAACAATTTCATCATCTGAGAAGAAGAACGGAATTTCTTCTGCTGCTGTTTCAGGTGCGTCTGATCCGTGAACAGTATTGGCATCAATGCTCTCGGCAAATTCAGCACGGATTGTACCGGCGTCAGCTTCTGCCGGGTTCGTTGCCCCCATAACTTCGCGATATTTAGCAATAGCATTTTCGCCTTCGAGAACCTGAACAACGACAGGACCTGATGTCATGAATTTAACGAGGTCATTGTAGAAAGGACGTTCTTTATGCACGGCGTAAAAACCACCGGCTTGCTCTTCAGTAAGTTGAAGACGTTTCTGTGCGATAATGCGAAGACCGGCTTCTTCGATCTTAGCATTGACTTTGCCTGTGATATTACGCTTCGTCGCGTCAGGCTTGATGATTGAGAATGTGCGTTGGACTGCCATTTTGGGCTCCTATTTGCAGGTGAATAAGTTTGGCGCACCCGTTAATGCGCGTTGGCCTCTGTGTAAAGCCGTGATAGCTGTGCCTTTTTCAAAAACTCATATTGATCCATGCTGCATATCAACGACCTTACATATCGCATAGAAGGCAGACCGCTTTTTGAACAAGCCACGTTAGCCATTAATGAAGGCTCTAAAGTCGGCCTCGTGGGGCGCAATGGAACGGGTAAATCAACTTTATTCCGATTGATTAAAGGCGAAATCAGCGCAGATGATGGCTCCATCAACCTGCGACGCAATATGAAACTGGGCGTCGTTGACCAAGAAGTTCCCAGCGGTCCGCAAAGCCTCCTTGAAACTGTTTTGAGCGCCGACAAAGAACGCACCGCTCTGCTCGCAGAAGCAGAAACAGCCACAGAGCCGGAGCGTATTGCCGCCGTTCATACACGCCTAGCCGATATTGAGGCCTATAGCGCCGAAGCCCGCGCTGGCGCCATATTATCGGGCTTGGGGTTTGATGGGAAAGACCAGCTACGCCCCTGCTCTGATTTTTCCGGGGGCTGGCGTATGCGCGTTGCCCTCGCCGCTATGCTGTTTGCACGTCCTGATATGCTCTTGCTGGATGAACCGACCAATTATCTCGATGTTGAAGGTGCGGTTTGGCTAGAGGCCCATATTCGTAAATATCCCGGCACGGCGCTTATTATCTCACACGACAGAGATTTCTTGAACCGGGCTGTCACACATATCGCGCATCTGCGTGGCCGGAAGTTATTTTCCTATACGGGGGGTTATGACACGTTTGAAAAACTACTCGCGGAACAAAACCGCCTCAATATGGCGCTTATGGCCAAACAAGAAGATGAGCGGCGTCACCTCGAAGCTTTCGTCAGTCGCTTCAAAGCCAAAGCGTCAAAGGCAAAACAGGCCCAAAGCCGTGTTAAACGTCTCGAAAAGATGCAGCCCGTCGCTACCATAATCAGCGATCCCATCGCTCCTATCGACCTGCCTGGTCCGGAACGCAGCCTCTCACCACCGATAATTCGCTTTGATGATGTAAGTCTGGGCTATGACGAAACAACCGTTTTACGTGGGCTAAACCAACGTATTGATCCGGATGACCGCATCGGTCTCTTAGGGAAAAACGGTCAGGGTAAATCGACTTTTGCCAAGGCAATTATGGGACACTTGGAGGCGCAATCCGGCTTTATAAAACGTCATAAAAAACTGGAAATTGGTTTCTTCGCACAACACCAAGTCGATGCCCTTAATCCCTCTAAATCAGCCTATGATCATATTGTAGACTTGATGCCGGACGCCACTGAAGCGCAGCGCCGCGCGCGTCTGGCAAATTTTGGTCTGGGGTTTGAAAAATCAGAAACCAAAGCGGGTGACTTATCAGGCGGTGAGAAAGCTCGTTTGCTCTTCTCTCTTATCGGCTTTCATAATCCCCATCTCTTGGTCCTCGATGAACCGACCAATAATTTGGACATTGATAGTCGCGCCGAACTCATGCGCGCCCTCAATGCCTATTCCGGCGCGGTTTTATTGATTTCACATGACCGCTCACTCTTGGAGATGGTCGTGGATCGCCTTTGGTTGGTCGATAAAGGTACCGTGACGACTTATGAAGGCTCGCTGGATGATTATCGCGCCTTACAGCTCGAAAAAGAGAAAAAGGCCAAAAAACCAAGCGATGGTGAAGGTGATGAGAAAAAGCAAGACAGAAAACGCCGGGCAGAAGCCCGGGCTAAAATAGCGCCGCTTAAAAAAGCCGCTGAAAAGTTAGAAACAGCCATAGAAGCAAAACAACGAAAACTTTTGGCGACGGATAAAGCGCTTTCTATTGAAGGTCTGTTTACCACAGATCCCGAAATGGCTGTTCAACTCTCCCAAAATCGCGCAGAGTTATCGCGGGAAGTGGAGACACTTGAAATGCAATGGCTCGAAGCCCTTGAAGCTTATGAGCAAGCAAAAATTGCGGAAGGTCTAAGCGACGACTAGGACGCTAAACCTAAAGCATGACGAGACCGTCTCTGCAAAGCGGGCTGTTTGTCAGCGTCATAAAAATGACGTTTTAAACAGAGATGTAGCGTTATGTTTGGAGTTGACCTCTTTAAGAAAAACTTGATCCGTGATGAGGATGCGATTGAGCTATTTGAAACAATGGCTTGGCTCATCCAACGTTATGGCGCGCCTCGGGCGCCAAAAGTGCCTTCTCCGCTACATCGCAGTCCTTGTTTGACTGATATTTTTCTGGATGAGTCTGATCAGAGGCCCGTATTCGATTGGTCTCAAGATATCTTTGCGCATATCAAAATGGAATGTGGCATGGACGGTTGGTCCATCGAAATAGAACAGGCCGTGGCCGATAACACTCACTTACAACATATGTTATTTGCCAAACATTGGAACATGGCCGCGAGAGAACCTTATCGCGTCGACAATTTTGGTCGGCCTGTTATCATTTTTGAACCTGAAGAATGCGGTGTTCCGGGTGCATTCGCGACCCGCGTAATATCTAAACTCAGTGAAATTCAACTGATGAATTATGCCCCTGAATATGGTGTGAGCCCCATTATGGGTGCGATGATGTTACTTTGTAGTGCAGCTTATATGGGACAGGGGTTTACGCTTCTGGCGATGAGCGAAGCTTTGCGACACGCGCTTACCCCAAACTCTGACGATGCGCCTCTGCCGGAGCGTATTATTCATAACGGTCTTATTTTTAGCACTTGCCTTGGCTTATTAGCGCTTAATCGTACTGAGGAACAAATCGTTGCCACTTATGGAAAGCTGACCTCGCCACAGCTACGGAAGAAAGTTCACTTGGCATGCCGTCAAATCGAGAAATTTGATACAGAGTTGGAAGCCCTAAAACTCGTTGTCAACCCGCCGAGACACGGTGCAGACTTACATGACATCGCAGCGATGCGGGCTTAACCGCACCGTACGTCTTGAATATAGCCGTCTACATCAAGCTCTAGTGTTAAACGACTTTCGTCAGCCGGTCCAAGTTGAATACGGTCTGTGACAGTTCGTATGGAAGGCGCATAAAGAACTTGCTGCGGCAGGTAATCCCGCACTTCAATCAAAGGCGGGTCCGGGTCAATTCCGGCAATCATTTCACGGTCAAAGTCTTCTAAAAAGGCTGGTTTTAAAACGCGCTTCCGACCCGGCAAGCCCGGAATGTAAATAGCGCCTTCATGTTGCCCTAATAAGCCTCGGAACATCTGTGACTGGCAAATATCGGGATCGGGAATACGAGGTGTGGGTGTCGGATTAAGATAGGCGGGGCGCACATATTGCCCCTGTCCCGGTGTAGGAAAGGCAACAGGATACGCATTATTGGCTTGCCCCAATGAGCCAGCACAAGCTGTGAGAAGACCTAGCGATGCCACAGCAATTATATACTTACGAATCATACCCTTTGTTTCGACCAAAACGGTTTACGTCTCGTTAACCATAATGCAGCCTGTTCATTTCATTTTAGACTGTGTAAACGCCCCCCCATGTCGAGCCAATCCTCACATAAGCACGCAAAACCGTGGAAAGCGACCGCCCTCACCCTCTTTCCGGACGCCTTTCCCGGTGTTTTAGGCAGCTCTATCATTGGTGGCGCTGAAAAAAGCGGTATTTGGCAGCTTGAAACAGTAGACATTCGAAATTTTTCGACTAATAGACACCGCACTGTCGATGACACCCCTTCGGGGGGCGGTCCGGGCATGGTTTTAAAACCAGATGTCGCAGACGCAGCCATTGAGAGTGTGGCCCAGAATGGTCGCCCGCTTATTTATTTGACCCCCCGGGGCAAGCCTCTGACGCAAGACCGCGTGAGGCAGCTTTCCTCCGGCCCGGGTCTTATTGTGTTTTGCGGACGGTTTGAAGGGCTCGACCAAAGGGTTATTGAAGCCCACCAAATGGAAGAGATTTCCATAGGTGACTTCGTTTTGGCCGGTGGTGAGGTTGCGGCGCAAGCCATGATCGAAGCCTGTGTCAGATTGTTACCGGGCGTACTCGGGGCGATTGAGAGCACAGAAGAAGAAAGTTTTGAAACGGGCTTATTAGAGTATCCCCTCTATACCAAGCCCCGCGAATGGAAAGGCCGGGCTATCCCGGAGGTGCTGTTAAGCGGTGATCATAAAAAGATTGCTGAGTGGCGTCACCAGAAACAAATAGAGATTACAAAGGCACGTCGCCCAGATTTATGGGATGCGTACCAAAAAGGAGACGGTCATGAACGTGATTGAAAAACTAAATAAAGCCGAAGAAGCCCGCCTTCTTGAAAATGGCAAGACTATCCCTGATTTCTCTGCCGGTGACACACTGGTTGTTCAGGTTCGTATTACAGAAGGCACACGCACACGTTTGCAGGCTTTCGAAGGCGTTTGTATTGCTCGCTCCGGCGCAGGCCTCAATGAGAGCTTCACTGTTCGCAAAATCAGCTATGGCGAAGGTGTTGAGCGTGTTTTCCCACTTTACTCTCCGCTTGTTGAAGAAATCGAAGTCAAGCGTCGTGGTCGCGTCCGTCGCGCCAAGCTTTACTACCTGCGTGAGCGTCGTGGTAAATCTGCCCGTATCGCAGAACGCACAACCGGTCGCGGCATGAAAAAATAAATCTCTGTTATCAGATGAAATAAAACAACCGCCCAAATGGGCGGTTTTTTTGTGGGCAAAGTTAGTCTGGTTTGGAAGACCGAGTATTAAAAGTATTTTTTCAAAGGATTTCAGCACGTAATTCGTTTGTACATATAGAGCTGCTATCGCAAAGGGGAATATGATGCGAAAGAAACAGTTGTTTGCTTCATTGCTTACAGGAACTTTGATAATTGCGTCTACGCCAAGCTTTGCAAAAAATGACAGCCAAGCCGCACGCGACATAAGCCAAATTGAAGTTGATGAAGAGAAACTTCGACAAGCCATCGCCTCTCGTACTCTAACATGGTTGACAGGAAGCTCCTCCAATAATGACTATGTGTCCGTCGGACGACTCGCCAATTTTTTTGGGTTCGTCGCCCTGCGTGTATCCAGCAATCACAGTCTGTCACGTAGCGCAGTCGCAAAGGAAACACTTCATGTATTGAACAAACGGCAGCAAAATGAGCTTGTTTCGCTCGTTGAGGAGCAGAAGGTAGCCTTTCAAAATGTTCAAACCGCCAGATTCGACATGAACAGAGCCCTAGAGGGGTTACTCGTCGGGGAAGAAATAAGCCGTGAAGATTTTTTGATGCTGGGAGAACGTTACGGCGCGGCAGAAGCTGAACTCGGGCGCGTTATAGGTCAAAGATTGGGAGAGGTCGGAACATCTCTTACAGCGGCTCAAAAAACCAAATTATCAAACATCCGAGAGCAATACGTCTCGGGGAATGCCAGTAAGACCAAAATAAAAGGTATCAAAACAAAACTCTCAAAAGCCGATAAGAAAGAGCTTATCAATTTGGGGGCACGGTTATTGAGTTGGACGACAGGTAATGAGTCATTCAACGATTTTGAGGTGGTTGGTAAACCAAGCCAACACTTTGGTTTTGTGAGTTTAAGAATTGAATCTAATCACGGTGTAAAACGCGGGGCCGTTGCCAATGAAGTTCTTGACCTTTTATCCGCTGATCAGAAAACGCCAATCGATCGATCAACGCATTATAATATAGACGCGTTTGATGAATTTATGACCTTGCGAAAGAGCCTCATGCGAACCTTAGAGGTCGCATTAGACGGTAAGGTCATAAATCACGAAGACGTTTTGGAAATCGGTTCAAAAATGGGCCGAAAAGAAGCCGATATGACATGGTCACAGGCAATGGCTATGCTTGAGGTGCGAGATAATATGACGGACGCGCAGCGTACAGCGCTACTGGATTTGCGTTCTAAATATACAGGAAAAAGTTCAAAACAACCTGATGACCTGTTTTCACGCGGTCGCCAACTATATGCGCAATGCACTCTGTGTCATAGTGAAAACGGCGCATCTGTCGGCCCCACTCTAACCAATCTCATTAATCGCGACGTGGCCAGTGATAGCGATTACACAAACTACTCATCAGCAATAAAAAATTTCTCAATTCAGAACCCTGTCTGGAGCGAAGCTCTGCTAGACGAGTTTTTGAGAGCCCCAAAGGAAACGATGCCAGGAACATATATGGGGTATAATGGTTTGGAGGACAAAAGGGATCGTGAAGCCCTTCTTCTTTACCTCAAAGGGAAACGCTAATGCTTTCCTCGAGGATTTATTACCTAAATTTTTTCTTCCTAAACGCGTTCACAAAATCCAATAATCATCTTACTTAGATCTTCATGTACATCTTCTTGCAGGAAGTGACCGCCGCCTTTCAAAAGCTTATGGGGTTGGCCTTGAGCACCCGGGATGAGTTTTTGGAATAGCTTATCCCCGCCTGAGGTAATCGGGTCTTGATCAGAGAACGCCGTCAGAAATGGTTTCTCCCACGCCTTTAATACCTCCCACGCTTTGAGGTTTTCCGCTACGCCGTCCATGTCAGGCGATGTCGGCACGAGTGACGGAAAAATACGCGCGCCTGCTTTGTAACTCTCATACGGATAAGGTGCGTTATAGGCCTCTTCGACGCCCTCTCCCAACGGTTTAACGGTTGCACCACGAATGATGCCACCCACAGGAAATTCGGGCACCGTTTTTGAAAATTCGCGCCACTTTTTAAAGGCTTCACCGGGGTCACGATCTCCGGTTGGTAAAAACGTGTTTCCGGCCACAACACCAGAGAATTTTCCAGCATTTTCAGCAACGAGGCGTAAACCAATCAACCCGCCCCAATCTTGGCAGAACAAAACAGCGTCTGACAGGTCCATCTGATCGAACCAGTTTTGTATCCACGCCACATGACGTGTGTAGGTGTAATCTGTAACGTCCGTTGGTTTGTCGGAACGGCCAAACCCTATCAGGTCTGGTGCTAATACGCGATAGCCTGCTTTTGAAACGGCACTGACCATATGGCGGTAAAGATATGACCAGCTAGGTTCGCCATGCATCATGATAACGACGCGTCCATCGCGAGGACCTTCATCGACATAATGCAAGCGCAGGCCATCCCCTACCTCTACATAATGTGGAGCGAAGGGGTAATCCGGTAGGTTTTCAAATCGCTCATCAGGCGTGCGTAAAGCTTTCATCTCTATCCTTTGTCTATGGGCCTATTTCTTTTGGGTTTATTTCTTCTGGGCTTGGACAATATGGCCCTCAATAAGCGTCTCACCCAAAAGCTTCATGGCTTCGACACGGTGTAGGCCTTCTTGGAGAACGTAACGGTCTTTCCCTATGCGCACATAAATCGGGCTTTGCAGACCATTTTCCAAAATATCTTCGGCCAAAGGTTCGACTTTTTCGACCTCCAGCGTCTTTTTCTTAGCCGCAGGCACGTAAATTTTATCAATTGGAATATCAACGATGCGCATAGAAACCTTTTGTGCTATATTGATTTGAAGTTATGTCAGGCATTGCCGCCTGACAATGTCTGAATGGCGAATTTGAGGCGCAAATCTATGGCAGACTATGTATTCAATCCAGCAGATCCGGTCTCTCTGCCGATAGCGGAAACAGATAAGCGTTTTCCCGTACGCCGCATTTATTGCGTTGGCCGAAACTATCTAGACCATGTGGCAGAGATGGGCGGCGATATAGACGCGGCGCGTTCCGGTCGCACAGAACCGGTATTTTTTACCAAGGCAGCGGAAACACTCGTGGAAAGTGGGTCTGACATCCCCTTCCCGCCGAATACCCAAGACCTTCATCACGAAGTCGAACTTGTCGTCGCTATGGGCCCAGATGGTATTTTTGGTTATGGGGTTGGCATCGACATGACCCGGCGCGATCTCCAAGCCAAAGCGAAGTCAAAAGGGGGACCATGGGCGCGGGCCAAAAATTTTCACCAATCCGCCCCCTGCTCTGCCTTAACGCCAGCTGATAAGGTCGATTTATCCAAAGCGCATATCGTCTTGCGAAAAAACGGCGATATTGTGCAACACGCCGCTCTGTCTGATATGATTTGGAACATTGATGAAATTATATCTCATCTCAAAGCGGATATGGATTTGCAAGCCGGCGATTTGATTTACACCGGCACGCCCGCAGGTGTTGGGCCTGTGCGTATCGGTGATGAACTCTCAGGCGGTGTCGAAGGACTGGAACGCATTACAGTGCGTTTTGTCTAGGCCAATCTGACTCCTTTTACTGAAACACTGGCGGCTTGATATTCTGGGACACTTGTGTCGCATCGAAGACATTCGGATCACTTGATCCAGATGTAAGGAGCTTAATTTCGATTGAATTGGTGACTTTTTGTCCTGATAGGCTTTGGCCAAGGTCATTTAGCCCGACACCTATGCCAACAGCCGTTCCGCCGCGACCAAAGCCGCGACCACCACCAATGCCAACGCCCACATTTGTGGATACACCGGAACGGTTAGATCTGCCGTCAGTAATTTGACCACTAATGACACGGAAGTGGCTATAACCTTCAGCCAACGCAATTTCAGAAGCTCTTAAGAGGGCAAAATCTTGCGCCTCAGCCGCGGAACGGCCTGTATAGCTGACACGAAAGCGATCGCTTTCAATCTTTGTATTTTCAAATCCTAGACCGTTCCCTGTCGCAGCAGGTCCATAAGCAGATGGGCCTGTAGCACACGCGACTAACGAAAACCCTGCTATCATTGAAAGCAAAAAACGTCTCATAACAATCTCCATATCCCCGTAAAACAGCAAAATTTGTAAATAAATTGCAAGCTAATCCGTATTCCCCATAGCAAAATCTGCCTGACTATGACATGAACATTCAGACATAATACGCATGAGGGCAGCATGCGCATGATAGAGATAGAGATGAGTAACATAACCCTGGATGATATCCTGACCCCGCTCGCCATTACGGTGATTATCGATAAAAAAGTCCGCGACCCTGAATTATCAGCTTTCGCAGAGCAAGGCCTGGGGCTGACAGAGCTCTTTGAAATTGAGAACGTCAACGAGTCCCAAATCAGAGAGTGGTATAAAGAACACGCACCGGCCCTTAAGGAAAAGCTATCCACCAAACGCCGAAACACCTTAGTTTTACGGGCGCTGACACGCTTCTCTGAGGACATTCATATTGAAAACGTTTATGATGCGATGGTAGCGATTTCTGTCAGTGACAATGAATATCATGTCGAAGAGAGCGATCTTATCCGGTCTGCGGCGTCAATCTGGGGATTTGAACGCCCGCCACTCAAAGTCGATAGCCGCAAAGATTGATCCACTGTGAAGGACTGGCCTTTTGCGCCAAAAGCGGTAAATAAACGGTCATGACAGATTTAATGAACAATGACCCCCTCTATCTCTCGATATTAGAGATTTTGGCCGTAACAGTTCTGATAGACCAGGAAGAGCGCGATTCAGAATTGATTGAGTTCACCCATGCGGGCGTGGTAATTAATCAATATTTGTTTCCGGATACAATTGTCTCACGTGACTGCTTACTCAATTGGTACAAAGAAAATAAGAGTCGCATTGAAACCTCACTCCTGGCTTCAGACGCAGATGATTACAAAATCTCTGTTCTCTCTGCTGTCAAAGACAAAGCTGCGCAGAAGAAAACACTAAGTTCAATGTTTATTATCGCCGTTTGCGATTATGAATTGCACGACGAAGAGAGCGACTTCATCAAAAAAGCTCTAAGCGTTTGGCAAACGACGATGCCAAATGCGCAAGACCTCGATAAGGTCGCTTAAGCAGTTTACTCCGCTTCCATCGCTTCGCGACGGCGGCTTTCTTTTTTCCGCTCATGCTCTAGCAAGAAACGCTTGCGAATGCGGATATTCTCAGGTGTCACCTCGACCAATTCATCATCGTTGATAAATTCGAGCGCATATTCCAGCGTCACATCAATCGGCGTTGTAAGAACAACCGCTTCATCTGAGCCTGAAGCCCGCACATTTGTCAGCTGTTTGCCTTTGAGGACATTTACAACCAAATCATTATCACGCGCATTGATACCGACAATCATGCCTTCATAGACCTCTTCGGCATGGCCGATGAACATCTTACCGCGCTCTTGTAAATTCCAGAGCGCAAATCCAGCGGCCTTTCCGTTACCGTTGGAGATTAGAACACCTTTATGACGGCGGCCAATGCCCGCTTTTGTCCGTGGCTTATAGGCATCAAAATTGTGATACAGCAGGCCCGTGCCCGAAGTCAGCGTCATAAACTCAGACCGGAACCCAATGAGCCCGCGTGTCGGGATTTCATAATCCAAACGCACACGGCCCTGACCATCCGGCACCATATCTTTGAGGTTACCTTTCCGCTCGCCGAGCTTTTCCATGATAGACCCTTGGTGATCGGCTTCAACGTCCACCGTCAGCGTTTCCCAAGGTTCACAAAGCTCACCGTCAATGTCTTTATTGATCACCTGTGGGCGGGAAATCGCGACTTCATAGCCTTCACGTCGCATATTCTCAATCAAGATAGAGAGATGCAGCTCGCCCCGACCGGAAACACGAAACTTATCCGCCTCATCCAATTGCTCGACGCGAAGCGCCACATTGTGAATAAGCTCTTTATCGAGGCGCTCTTTGATATTGCGCGAGGTCACATATTTCCCTTCGCGGCCCGCAAACGGGCTATCATTCACCTGGAAGGTCATAGAAATTGTTGGCTCATCCACGGTAAGCGCCGGAAGCAACTCGACCTTATCCGGGTCACAAATCATGTCTGAAATGCCGAGCTTATCAATGCCGGTGAAGCAGCAAATATCACCCGCTGAGACTTCGTCCATTTCAACGCGCTCCAAGCCCATAAAGCCATAGAGCAAGAGCACCTTGGCTTTGCGCTCTTTCCCATCAGGCGTGGCAACGATAACTTGTGAATTGCGTTTGATTTTACCGCGCACCACGCGGCCAATACCAATGACTCCTGTATAGGAATTATAATCGAGCGCCGAGACTTGCAGCTGTAAGGCACCATCTGGGTCCACATCGGGGACAGGCGCGTTCTTAACAATCGCTTCGAATAGCGGCGTCATATCTTCGCCAACACTATCGGCTTCATGCGAAGCCCATCCGTTTAGGGCAGAGGCATATACCACAGGAAAATCAAGCTGCTCATCTGTTGCGCCGAGGCGGTCAAACAAATCAAATGTTTGATCAACAGCCCAATCTGGGCGCGCACCATTACGGTCGACCTTATTGACAACAACAATCGGCTTGAGGCCTTGGGCCAACGCTTTCTTCGTCACGAAAGTCGTTTGCGGCATCGGGCCTTCAACAGCATCGACAAGCAGGACAACGGAGTCGACCATAGAGAGCACGCGCTCAACCTCGCCGCCAAAGTCCGCGTGACCCGGTGTGTCGACGATGTTGATACGCCAATTTTGCCCATCCGCATCATCCCAACGGATAGCCGTGTTTTTGGCTAAGATCGTAATGCCGCGTTCTTTCTCAATGTCATTTGAGTCCATGACACGCTCTTCGCGTTCACCGCGCTCATCCAGCGTACCGGATTGGCGCAGGAGCTTATCAACAAGCGTGGTTTTACCGTGGTCAACGTGGGCCACAATCGCCACATTGCGAAGAAATTCAATCGAGTCAGACATGGAATTCGCCATTCAATAAAAACTTGCGCGCTCCATACGGTATTGGGGGCGGATGTCTAGGGGGAATACCATGAGTACACACCTAATGAAGGCTTGTGGTTTTAAAGCCGAACGACTTAGGCATTTAGTTCTCAATCTTTAAGTTTGTTAACTATGCTTTCGCAGAAATATTTAAACTCAAAATAGTAAAATCAAAGCGGAGGAACTCATGCATTCGCTTATAACAATTTGGAAAAACTATATTGAAACAGCCTTTGAGCTTGATTGGTCAGAACCAAGACTGTTTGATAATGGTGATATTAATTACCTAGAACAGATCAATGCCGATAAGGAAATCATAGAGGCCGCTCACTTCCAAAATGGGATAGAAAATATTTGTCTCGCCCCAAATAAAGAATACAGGTCTTATTCCCCTCAATGGTTATTCAAGCATAGCCTTGTGATTGGCGATACAGGAGACGGAAACTACTTCTTGCTGCTTGATGCAAGAGACGCCAACTCAAAAGTTGTCTATTTTGAGCATGATATCAGAAAAATAGTCGTTGTGGCTAATAGCTTAACGGAATTCCTACTGGATTTAACGGAAGGATACAAAAAGCCAAACTTTCAATCTAACGAAGAAAGCCCAGTTACACATATTTTCGATAAGTTAGAATCTGAAATGGAGGGAAAGGACGAGATAATTCCTCTGCACCATTTTGACGAAAATCACGATTACTTTGATTTTAACAACTCGCCCAAAGGCACATCAATAAACTTGGACTACAGGGGAAAATATACCAAGTGGTTAAACGGAGAAGAAACAGGCGTTTTAAAGCTGGGAACCGAAAGTGATGCTACAATTAAAGC
Source organism: uncultured Algimonas sp. (assembly GCA_964435725.1). Taxonomy (GTDB): domain Bacteria; phylum Pseudomonadota; class Alphaproteobacteria; order Caulobacterales; family Maricaulaceae; genus Litorimonas. The sequence continues at coordinate 1,244 of CAYTAJ010000035.1, read as the reverse complement.
AATGAAGCAGAAAAATTTCTTCTTTTACCTTTTCATTGTTCTTACTTTTTTAGGATGGTTTATCTATTTGTATTTTCTCAGAAAGATCGAACTTAACCCGTCTTGCGATACATCTAACTTTGAAAAGCTCTCTGTTACGGAAGCGGCATTAAAATCATTAGTCTTCACTTTCTTAACTTTTATTGTCTTCGCAATGCTAATTGGGCCTCTTATAGACTTAGGAGATAGGTTCAGTCAGTTTAAAAATTCAAGCTGATACTTGAATTCAATTCTATGAATTGCAAAGTGTGCACAATAACAAGGATTTCCCATGCGCACCGATACTGCCCCTGCCCCGACTCGTCTCTCTGATTACACGCCGCCGAATTTTAAGGTTGAGCGTGTTTATTTGGATTTTGATCTTCAGCCAGAAGCGACCAGGGTAAAGTCTAAACTCTCCCTAACACGCCTCGCGCCTGGCGACCTTATTCTTGATGGGGAAGATATTGACCTGAAATCCGTCTCTGTTGATGGCAAATCACTTAAACGAAGTGATTATTCACTTACTCAAACACATCTCACGCTGAGAGATCTGCCGGAACGCTGTGAAGTGGAGATTGAGACGGTTTGTAATCCTGTCCAAAACAGCACGCTTATGGGACTTTACGTCTCTGGCGGGCGGTTTTGCACGCAATGTGAAGCCGAAGGCTTTCGTCGCATCACCTATTATCTCGACCGCCCGGATGTGTTGTCCGTGTTCACAGTTCGAATGAGCGCAGACCTCAAAGACTATCCCTATCTCCTCGCCAATGGGAACATGATTGACAGCGGTGCGTTGGATGATGGCAAACGCCATTTTGCGGTTTGGGAAGACCCCTTCCCCAAGCCGGCCTATCTCTTTGCCCTTGTCGCGGGTGAGTTTGACATTTTAGAGGATAATTTCGTCACGATGAGCGGGCGCGATATTCCGCTGACCATCTATGTCGATCCGGGCGATGCGCCGCGCGCGGAATATGCCATGGACAGTCTCAAACGGTCGATGAAGTGGGATGAGGAGGTCTTTGGTCGCGAATATGATCTCGACCGTTTCATGATTGTCGCCGTTCGCGATTTCAATTTTGGGGCCATGGAAAATAAAGGTTTGAATATTTTCAACTCCTCTTTGCTCTTGGCTGATGCCACCACAGCCACGGATATGAATTTCGAGCGGATTGAGTCCGTCGTCGCGCATGAATATTTTCATAATTGGACGGGCAATCGCATTA
>CAYTAJ010000034.1:22449-25742 GCA_964435725.1 uncultured Algimonas sp. | reverse complement strand
CAAACCTTCCAAGCTATGATGATTTACGGAACAGGTGATCCGCAATTGATGGCCGGCGGTATTTCTGAAGCGCTTGTGACAACAATGCTGGGTCTTGTTGCAGCCATCCCAATCCTTGTCGTGCATAGTTTCTGTGCTTCTCTGGCCCGCTCAATCCAAGGGACTTTGGAAGAGCAAAGCGCTGGTATCGTTGCCAGACATGTCGAAAGTCGCACAGGCGTCTAACTGACAAAACTAGCAGGTGGGGAGCTTTCAAGCTCCCCAATATTTGCCGGTCATTTGTCGGCTAGAAAACGATAAGAATAAGAGTGAAATATAATGGATTTGTTTGCGAACGCATGGAACGGAATTCAAGACTTCCTCGCAACGGGTGGCTGGGTTCTAAATTGGATCTTTGCTTTAACCCTGGCGATGTGGACTTTGATTGCAGAGCGTTTGGCGTATTATTTATTTGCTCATAAATCGATAAAGACGTCATTGAAGCGTGAGTGGGATGAGCGTTCTGATAAGCAGTCTTGGAGAGCCATCGCTATCCGTGATGAATTAATCAGCTATGTCAAACAGCATACGAGTGCGAATGTCATATTGCTGAAAACATTCGTTGCACTGGCGCCTTTGCTGGGACTTCTTGGAACTGTAACGGGGATGATTGAAGTTTTTGACACAATGGCCTTGTCCGGATCGTCTAATGCAAGATTGATGGCGGGGGGTGTGTTTAAAGCGACTATTCCAACAATGGCTGGTATGACGGCCGCTTTGTCCGGTCTGTTCTTTACGACGGCATTTCCGCGCTGGAGTGCCAGAGAAACGGCCCGTTTCGCCGACGAGCTTCAGATTGTTCGTCCTGGCATGGTATAAGAGGATATTATGAGACGAGGACGTAGAAATAACCAGGGGGATGAGGCGGATGTTGATATGACACCGATGCTCGACATCGTGTTTATCATGCTTATCTTCTTCATCGTAACCGCGACTTTCTTGGATGAAACTGCCATTGATTTAACGCAGCCGCCACCTCCTCCAGAGGATTCGCCGCCGCCTAAGGATCCACCACCCGCAATCACGGTTTTTGTTGATGGTCGTAATCAGTGCGCTGTGGATGGACGTAGAACGACATGTGATCGTGTTACTCTCGCTGTAGAACGGTTGTTGGCGGACAAGCCGGGCGCAAGTGTGATTTTGCGCATGGATGAACGTTCCAAACATGAATTATTAGTCGATATCAAAGACGGCCTCGATGGTCGTGGCTTGGGTAGCAAAATTGAAATCATTAAGGCGAGTGACGCTTAAGTTTATTTCGCCTTTAAATGCAGTGCTTTAGGCAAGCTCTGTCGTGGATGTGCCACAGACTTGCTTTTTTGAATAGAATGTGATAAGGTAACATTATGGCAAGACGTAGTCGAGTTCAGGTTCCTGAGGAAGATACAGAGTTGAATATGACTCCAATGTTGGATGTCGTCTTCATTCTCTTAATCTTTTTCATCGTTACATCCGTTTTTGTTAAAACACCCGGTATCGATCCGGAGCAACCTGTCGCGTCTACGGATGCGGAGTGGAAGCCAACAATTTTGATAGCGATTAATGACTCCAATGAGATTTGGATTGATAAGCGGCCTTATTCTATCGAAGAAATTCGTCCAGTTATTACAACGATACGTGATGAGAGTCCAAAGGCTGAAGCCATCATAAAAGCTGCCGGTGGTGCAGAAGTTGGCACCGTCATGGCTGTTCAGGAATTGATGCAGGATCTGAAAATTACAACGCGTGTCGGTACCGAGTAAGAGGTTTTTAAGATGAAAAATATTTTACGTTGGGTTGTTGGTGTGCCGGTCGGCCTTGCTGCTACACTTGGCTTGTTCCTATTTATGATATTGCTTATTTCGGCCGAATTTAAGCCACAAGAGAAATTAGAAGCTGCAAACTTTGAGATTAATCCCAAAGTCGAAGATATTGAAGTTATTGAACGTGAAGTCAGAATAGACAGGGTTGAAAGAGTTGTTACGCCACCACCTCCGCCTATGATTGAACGGGCACAGGCCGATAAGCCAACAGAAGCCATTGCTTCCCTCGAAGGTGCTATCCCGGAATTTGAAACCCCAGAAATTGATCGCTCCACCTTTAAAATTGCGGTGTCGGATCGCGATGCGCAGCCTTTGGTACGAATTCCACCGATTATGCCAACGCGAGCAGATAAGTCAGGTCATTGTAAGGTTCGCTTTGACGTGAGCCCGGAGGGGCAACCTTTTAACGTTGTCGCGACATATTGCACCCAGCGTTTGTTTGAGCGTGCGTCTATTAAGTCAGTACAAAAGTGGAAGTATAACCCGAAAATTGTCGATGGTCGATCCGTGGCACGGTCTGGCGTGGAGAGTAAAATCACTTTTCGTCTAACGGACGAACGCGGGAAGATTATTCCTGAGTAAGAATTGATTGAAATTGGCGACACTCTGTCGCTTGTTTCAGTCTTTATTTAAATCCACCCTCGTGGACAGAGCAAAATGAGCTAAGGAGAAAGTAATTATGATCTCACTGAAAAAAGTTCTTAAGAATACAGTCGGTGCAGCCGCCTTTGCAATGTCCGCTGTGGCAGTGACAGGATTTGTTGTCCCGATGAGCGCTCATGCTCAAGACCAAGCTGCTCAAGAAGGGCGTCAATTTGGCGCTAAAGCAGGGCAGGTTGTGAATGACGCTCTGACTTTCATTAATGCTGGTCAGCATCAACAAGCTCTCAACAAGCTCAATGAAGCCATCGCGATAACGGATCTTAATGCCTATGAGCGGTCGACCATTTATCAGATGCAGGGATCAAGCTATTACGAGCTCAATAATTATGGCGGTGCTATCCAGGCCTTTGAAAATGCCATAAGTGCGGGTGGTTTACTTCCTAACGAAGCAGAAGGATTGCGCGTTAACATTGCACAACTTCTCATCGGTAATGGTCAATTTGCGCGAGGTGCGCAAATGTTGGAAGATTATTTGCGTCGTGGCGGTCAAGAGAAGCCAAAATATGTTGAATATATTATGCAAGCCTGGGTGCAGGCTGAGAATTATTCGCGTGCTTTACCGTGGGCTGAAAAATGGTTCCGTAATGCTTCGCCGAAAGAGCGTAGGCATTTTGATCTTTTGAACTTCCTTTACAATACACTCGGCATGCCGGCTAAACAGGCAGACATCGTCAAGCAAATGATCAATCGTTGGCCTGAAGACAAAACGCTCTGGGATGCCTGGGCGTCAATGTTGGCCAATGGTGGACGTGAGCAAGAAGCCTTTGAAGTGAATAAGATGCTTTATCT
>CAYTAJ010000034.1:8840-22349 GCA_964435725.1 uncultured Algimonas sp. | reverse complement strand
ATGCCTTTAATCAGGTACCGAGCCGATCGCGCGAAAACGGAAATGCCAAGAAATGGATTTCATTCATTAAGTCCGAAAGAGCGACGTTTGATCGGCGCTGTGCGGTTGAAATTCAGATCAAAGAAGAAACCTGCTTCCAGCAAATTAAGAACGCGAAGGGTAACCTTATCTTTACGGATAATGAGTTGATCATCGAAGACGAGTCTTGTCTGCAATATGTCGAAAAATACGAAAGACTATATGAGGTTAGAACAACAGGATAAAACCATGTTGTTATACAGTGAAAGCCCGGCCATTGAGCCGGGTTTTTTATTGACCAAAGACAATTAAAGGATTTCTTGATTTTTATAATGTAATAACGTAACATATAAAAACTAAATAAGGAGGGCTTTATGAAGAAATGGATACGTTATGGTTTGGGAATGCCGTTAGCTAGTATGGTGACACTCGGTTTGACGTTCTCAATGGCGCAGATGATTGCGACAGAATTTAAGGCACAAGATAAGTTAGAAAAATTAGATTTTACCATCAATCCCGAAGAACGTGATGAAACGATTGAGATTAAGGTCACGGAACTTGAGGAGTTAGTAGTGATTGAAGTGCCTCCAGCGCCGCCTAAGTTGAATACCGGAACACATGAGGCGGTAGTTGAACCGAACCCGCCATCACCGTCCGGGCCGCCACCCGTTGATTGGACAAAGATCGTTATCGCTGGCCCCATTATGGTGCCGATTGATACGAACCCACAACCTATTGTTCGATCCGTCCCCTCTATGCCATCGCGCGCCAATAAATCCGGTCATTGTAACGTTCGATTTAACGTAAGCGCAGAGGGCACGCCTTACGACATAGAAACAACCTATTGCACACAATCGATTTTCGAACGTGCAACGCTGCGGTCTGTTTCCAAATGGAAATATCGCCCGCGTATCCAAGATGGACGCGCTGTCGCTATGACGGGTGTAACAAACCGTGTCGTGTATCGTCTAACGGATGAGAAAGGAAACATCATCCCCGAATAAGTCAGGCTTTACCGACCGCTGCGAGGGCAAAAGCATATTCCAAAGCTGTCTCCTTGAGCGAGTCATAGCGCCCGGATTCCCCTTGGTGACCCGCCTCCATATTCGTCTTAAGCAATATGGGGGCGTCACCTCTTTGGTGCTCGCGTAATTTGGCTGCCCATTTCGCCGGTTCCCAATAGGTCACACGTGGGTCCGTTAATCCTCCAGTGATAAGGGTTGCCGGATAGGTTTTTTCTTCAACTTGATCATAGGGCGAATAGGCCTGAATATTATCATAGGCCGTTTCGTCTTCGAGGGGATTTCCCCATTCCGGCCATTCCGGCGGCGTTAGCGGCAAAGAAGTGTCAGACATCGTGTTGAGCACATCCACAAAAGGGACAGCCGCAATCGCGCCTGCAAACAAGTCCGGTGTTTGATTGATCGCCGCGCCGACTAAGAGACCGCCCGCTGAGCCGCCATGCGCCACGAGCTGACCTTTACGGCTATAGCCTAATGCACAAAGACCCCGTCCGACATCGATAAAGTCATTAAAGGTGTTGGGTTTTTTCTCCAGCTTTCCGTCCAGATACCATTGATAGCCCTTGGCCATACTGCCGCGAATATGCGCTATGGCATACACAAAGCCACGGTCAACAAGCGAGAGTATGGTCGTTCTGAAAGCGGCAGGAATCGTAATACCGTAAGAGCCATAGCCATAGAGCAGGAGTGGCGCGGTACCATCGACTTTCGTATCTGAACGCCGCAGAAGTGTGACAGGAATAGCCTCGCCATCTCGTGCCTTGATAGACAGGCGCTCTGTCACATAATCTTCTATAGTGTGACCGCTTGGCACAATTTGTTGTTTCACCAGAATACGGTCCCGCGTTTTCATATCATAGGCATAGATTTGCGAGGGAGTCGTGGGGGAGGCGTAAGAGAAGTAAAGCCTATCGGTTTCATATTCATATCCCGAAACAATCCCAAGACCATAAGCGGGCTCATCCATTTCTATAAGATGTTCTTCTTGGGTGGTCATATCGCGGATGACGATGCGGGGAAGAGCGTCTTGTCGTTCCAAGCGCACGAGGAAGTTCGCAAAGCTCTCCATGCCCAAAATAAGCGTGCCGGGTTGGTGCGGAATGAAGGGTTGCCAATCACCTGACGGGGCGGGGCCGTCCGCAACCATGATTTGAAAATCGACAGCGTCATTGGCATTGGTTAAGATATAAGTCCGCCCGCCTTGATCGCTCAGACTATATTCCAGTCCCTTAACACGTTTGGCGAAACATACCGGCGCAGTTTCTGGTTGGTCTGCGGGTATGCGCCACACTTCTGATGTCGTGTGATTATGGGGGCTGATTTCAATATGTTTGAAGTCATCGGATAGGCCCACAGAGACAAAAAAACCGGGATTATCTTCTTTATAGACACAGACAGGTTCTGCATCAGTGTCAAAAACATCTTTGCGCATAACGGCATGCGGACGTTGGTTCTCATCACGCTCGACCCAAAAAAGCGTTCGGGAGTCAGAGGCCCAGACTAAAGCGCCTGCCGATTTATCAATGCCTGTATCAATCGTAGGCGCATCTGAGCCAAGTTCTCTGAGAAAGACATGATAGTTTTCAGAGCCTTGACCATCAACACCATAGGCGAGCCAGTTATGGTCAGGACTATGGGAAATGTCACCCAGATCAAAATAGGCCTTATAATCTTCAGACAGTTCTTCTGCATCCAGAACAATTTCTGATTGGGACAAGACCGTGTCCGTCAGCGTCAGAGGGGTGTCGGAGTTTATTTTTACACGCGCATATTCACCGTGCTGATCCCCTTTGCGGTAATGATGGAAATAAGCCCAGTCGCCATCGGGGAGAGGCGTCGTGGACGATTCAGGTTCTAAGCGGCCTTTTAATTCTTCAAACAATGTTTCTTTAAGTGGTGTCAGTGGTGATAGAACTGATTCAGTATAAGCATTTTCTTGCTCTAAATGTTCACGAATGTCTGCCTGTAAAAGCGAAGGGTCGCGCATCACAGCTTGCCAGTTTGCATCTTTCATCCAGGCATAATCATCTGTGCGTTTGCGCCCTAATTGTTCGAAAGTCTCAGGTCTCTTCTGTGCTTTGGGTGCAGTTGGTGTGAGATTAAAGGCGGGCATGGATTGTTTCCGTTTGGGTCGATAATGGCTCTAAAGAAGATGGGCCAGATAGGCTCAAAAACAAGAGGAATAGAGACAAATTCTGAATAGACTCATTGATGAAAATTGCGTGAAAATAGTCACGCTTGGTTAACGCTCTTTGTTTACATTTTGAGGTGAATAGCCTGATTCTCAGTTGGGGATGGCACTCAGGAGTAAGTCTTCATGGTATCAATGCCGGCACAGTCGCGACAAATGCGCCAGGAAGGCATGGAGCTTTCGGCAGATGAGTTGCAACCTCTACCGCGTGACACTGAAGGCGGCACACGGCGTCAACTTGCAAAACGTCTGGCCGATGTTATTTGTATTCCTGCAAGTCAACTTACCCCTCAAGAGCGTCACATGGCAGGGGATATCCTTGTGGAACTCTTACGCAGTACGGATATCGATTTGCGTGAGGGCGTCGCGAAAAGATTGGTGATGCTGAATGAGGCGCCTCGTACAATCCTCATTATCTTAGCAAAAGATGATATTCGGGTTGCACGTCATATTCTGGAAGAGTGCGAGTCCCTAACAGACTCTGATCTGATTCAAATCGCGCAAAAAGTTTCCAGTGCACATCGTAAGATGATTGCCCAACGCCGAAAGCTCTCTGACTCAGTCGTGGATGTTTGCGTTCAATTCCTCGAAGAGGACGTGGTTGAAACATTGCTTAAGAATAAAGGGGCAAATTTTAGCGAAACGGCTTTACAACGGATTTTAACAATATCACGAAGTCACGCGCCTTATGTCGAACTTCTAAATCGTCGTGAAGAGCTTCGCCCCAGTCATGGATTGACCATGTTTTGGTGGGCTGACTCTCCAACGCGTAAAAAGATTCTCCATCGTTTTGCTGTGCCTCGTACTGTCTTGTTAGAATCTTGTGCTGACTTATTTGCCAGCGCGGCGGCTGAAGGATGGAATGATGCGGGGGTGCGGAAGGCCCTGCAATTTATTGAGCGTCGTCAACGCAACCGTGCAGCTATCGCACGCAGCGACCATGAAGGGTTAGAGGCGGCGATTGAATTGGGAGCGACGCAAGGTTTGGACCGTGCCCTTATCGAAGAAATTTCATATATGTGCGGCATAAAACCTGCCACAGGTGCGCAAATCATGACTGACAAAGGTGGTGAAGGCATTGCGATTATGTGCAAGGCGACGGGCTTAAAGCGTGACATGATGGAAAAGCTATGGCGCGCCCTTCAGAGACCCACTGTTGATGAGGAAGGGCAGAGACACCCGGATCTACAACGCGTTGTTGAAACTTATGACACGATTTCAAATGAAAAAGCACAAACTGTTCTGCGATATTGGAATTGGTCTTTAACAGCTTCGCTTAACAAAGAAGTTCTACGCTATATTAAAGACGGTGTGATTCCACGTGAAGAAGACCATGGGGCAGCAGCCATTACTGCAGCGCTCGTCTTTGGCAATCGCAACCGATAAACTCTTAAGTAATCCACAAAACATTTCCTGTTTAACGGCGTTATTTGCCTTTTAATGACGTATGTCAGCCGCTAAGACTTTTTTTGAGAGGTGCGAAAAGCACCCGCAAATAAAACTGGGTGTTAAGGGTAAGGAGCGCTTAAAGCGTGTTTCGGTTCAGCATTATATTGGCTTTGGCCTTGGTCTGTACTTGGCTTGGGCTCTCTGGCTATTTTAAACCGATGTTGCTCACACTCGGGGTCATTTCCATTTTATTGGTTTTGGCCATGTCAGCGCGTATGAAAATCACAGATTACGAGACGGCTCCCTATCTCATGATACCGGTCACGCTCTCCTATTTCGTCTGGCTGTTTATTGAAATCATCAAAGCCAATGTTGCAGTGGTGAAAGCAGTCATGAGTCCGAATATGGAAGTCTCACCGACATTGACGAAAATTCCACTGCCGCAAAAGGAAGACATCAGCAAAGTGATGTTTGCCAATTCGATTACGCTAACCCCGGGAACAGTAAGCGTTCTGATGGAAGAAGATCATATCCTCGTACATGCTTTGCTCAATGAGATGAGCAGTCCTGAAGACTTCACTGAAATGGGTGAAAAGGCGGCATGGGCCGTTGGTGAAACTGTGGAGGCAGACAAATGAGTGTTGTCCTCGGCTATATCTATCTCGGCACGGCCTTTCTCATTACAATTTCAATGGCGCTTATGTTGGTGCGTCTGATTGGCGGACCCTCGCTCTATGATCGTATATTGGCCGTCAATTCATTCGGAACAAAGACAGTTCTTTTTCTTTGCGTTTTTTGTTTCATTATCGATCGTCCCGATGGTGTGGATATTGCTATCCTATATGCCTTGATGAACTTTATCGCGACAATCGCCGCGCTTAAATTTTTTAATTACCGCGCATTGAATGTTGGTTTATCCGGAGCAAGAGAGCCGGAGGGGGAAGAATGAGCGTCCTCATGACCCTAATGGCGGCCGCCCCAGCGGTTGCCGAAGCGGGCAGTTCAACGCCAATCGATTGGTTGGGGCTTCTGCGCTTTGTCGTCACGCTATTTAGTATCGCTGTCGGCACATTTTTTGTTTTTGCGGGTACATTTGGTGTCATTCGCCTGCCCGATTTCTACACCCGACTGCATGCTGGGGGGATGACGGATACTTTGGGGGCTGAACTGATATTGTTCGGACTCATTGTGCAATCGGGCTTCTCTCAAATGACGTTGAAGCTTCTTATGGTAGCGTTCTTTCTTTTTATTACCAGTCCGACTGCAACGCATGCGGTGGCGCATTCGGCCTATAAAAGCGGGCTCAAGCCGCTGCTGGGTAAATATCGTGCGCCAGATCTGGAAGAGGAGGGGTAAATGTTTGCCGCCATAACCTCTTTCACACCTTCGACTTTGATTCTGGATATCAGCCTTTTGGCGATTTTGGTCGTTGTCGCTTTCGCTATTGTGCGGATGCGCAGCTTGTTTGGTATCGTGATGCTTCAAGGCGTTTACAGTCTCGTTTGTGCCGCCTGGTTTGTAAGCCTTGATGCGGTTGATGTAGCCTTCACAGAGGCGGCCGTAGGGGCCGGAGTCTCTACCGTTTTGATGCTCTCCGCTATGTTACTCGCTGATAGAAAGTCTGCACCCGTTCCTATGTCCCGCCAATGGGGTCCATTATTGGTGTGTATTTTTGCTGGGGCGGCCATGTTTTATGCCATTGGCGATATGTCAGCTTTTGGTGACGCGAATTCTCCTGCCAATACAGGTGTCGGTATCGAGTTTATCGGAAAGACAGCTGAAGAAGTGGGTATCCCCAATGTTGTGACGGCGGTTCTAGCCAGTTACCGCGGTTATGATACCTTTGGTGAAGTTGTCGTTATTTTTTCTGCGGGGCTCGGCGTTCTTTTACTCCTTGGTTTGAATGGTAATGCCGGGCGTTGGCGTGCGCAGCCCAATGGACAACGTTTAACAACGCCATCGGCACCTGCTGCTGAGATCATGCGTGAGACAAAAGCGAAAGAAAAAGAGGTGGCGCCAAAGAAAAAACGAGGGCGGCCACGAAAGACTGCGCAAAAGGGAGAGTCCAATGGCTGATAATCCCAAAGACAAAACTGATTTGCCGGACAGCATTAAGTTCCAAGACCCTCACGTGGTCTTACGCGTTATATCGAAGTTTCTTATTCCGCTTATCGCGCTCTTTGCCTTTTATGTGCAATTCCATGGTGATTATGGGCCCGGCGGTGGCTTCCAGGCAGGCGTAATTTTAGCGGCTTCTGTCATTCTATTCGCGCTGATTTTTGGTCTAGACGAAGCCAAAAAGGCTTTTCCTCCTTCTTGGATTCGTATCGGTATGACCTTGGGTGTTTTACTTTATGGTGGAACGGGCGTTGTGACATGGTTCCTCGGTGGTGAATTCCTGAATTATAGTTATCTGGCTGCAAAAGCGACTGACGGTCAGCATTATGGTATTTTAGCAGTCGAATTAGGCGTTCTTGTCACTGTGACGACAGTGATGATTGCCTTCTTTTATGCTTTTGGCTCCCGCCAACCTGAAACATCACAGGATGATTGGTAATGTTTGCGGATATTTTTGAACAATATAACGACGGCATTGTCATCGTCTTGATGATGACAGGACTGTATGTCGTGTTTTCATCGCGTAACCTAATTAAGAAACTTGTGGGTTTGTCCTTATTCCAAACGTCAGTTTTCCTACTTTACATCACCATAGGTAAAGTCGCGGGCGGGCAACCGCCAATCCTCATCGAGGATAAAAAAGGCGGGGCCTATGTTGAAGTGGAAACCGTTAAGGTTGCGGCGGGCGATACCGCTTATGTCGTCGACGCCCTGTACTCTAACCCGTTGCCACATGTTTTAATTCTAACAGCGATTGTGGTCGGCGTCGCGACTTTGGCTATCGGTTTGGCGCTCGTTGTCCGTATTCGCGAAGTTTACCAGACGATTGAAGAAAACGAGATAGAAGATCTCGATTACGCTTATAACCTTGAGGGCATTGATAAAATGATGTCGGGGTCCGAAAGCGAGGCGCGTTAGTCATGGATTTAACGCCTTATATGCCGGCTTGGCTTTTTGATCATGGCCCTGCTTTCCTGATTGCTGTGCCGCTAATATTGGCAGCTGTTATGGCTATTATGCCAAGTCGCAAACTGGCGTGGTGGATTACGACGGCTATGACATTGGTTCTTGTCATAGCAGCGATTGCTCTCGCGCAATTTGAACTGGCCAATGGGCAAATTCTTTACCCGATGGGCGGCTGGGCACCCCCGCATGGCATTCCGCTCATCATAGATGCGCTTTCAGCCCCGCTTTTGATTTTAATCGCGGCTATGGCCTTAATTACGATGGTTTACGCCATGCCGGCAACCCGAGCGGAAATTGAACCTAAGAAGCATGCACCCTATTATGCGGCCTTCTTGCTTTGTATGGCTGGTCTGATGGGCATGGTCGTTACAGGCGACGCGTTTAATGTTTTCGTTTTCCTCGAGGTAAGCTCCATCTCGACCTATGTGCTGGTTGCCATGGGTGCGAGTAGAGATCGCCGTGCCCTTGTTGCGGCTTATAATTATCTGATTGTTGGCTCTATCGGCGCAACTTTCTTCGTTATCGGTATCGGGTTCCTCTATATGGAGACGGGTACGCTCAACATGGCGCAAATGGCTCAGATCCTCTCGGATAATGGCGGTGGGTCTCGCGTGGCCATGGTTGCTTTTGGATTTATTATTGTAGGTTTAGGCCTCAAGCTTGCTATGTTCCCGCTGCATAATTGGTTGCCGGGGGCCTATGCATATGCACCGACCAAGGTGACGGCATTCTTGGCCTCAACCGCCACGAAGGCGGCACTCTATCTCTTGCTTCGCTTTACATTCTTTGTGTTTAATCCAGAGTTTGATTATGTCGCTGCAACGCTGACTTACTTGATTATTTTTGTGGCCGTGATCGGCATGCTGTTTGCGTCCTCTCAAGCCATATTCCAAACCGATGCGCGCCGAACTTTGGCATTCTCATCTGTGGCACAAGTGGGTTATATGCTGCTCGGTATCGGTATCGCGACAACCGCGAGTGTCGGTGCAGGCTATCTTCACCTCATAAACCACGCCGTTATCAAAGGTGGATTGTTCCTAGCTGTAGGCGCGATGTGGTATCGCTTTGGCATTACACGCACATCGGATTTTCGAGGGTTGGCTAAGACGATGCCTTGGACAATGGGGGCGTTCACGATTTGCGGTTTCTCGCTTATAGGCGTGCCGTTTACGGCGGGATTTGTGTCTAAGGTCGCTTTGGCTGAAGCGGCGGCGTCGCAAGGTTATTGGTGGTCCGTTGGCGTGATTGTTTTAACCTCTATTCTGGCGGTTATTTACATTGGTCGAATTTTGATGACGGCCTATTTCCAAGATCCGCCTGAGATTGATGGTGTGCGAGTTGCTCGTAACGAAGCGCCCCTCACTATGCTCATTCCTATGTGGCTGTTGGCTTTGGCCTCTATCATGATTGGTATGAATATCTTTGGCGCATCTGACATGATAGTAGGGGCATCTGAGCGCGCTGCGGAAGCGCTGTTAATGGCAGGAGGGCCGAAATAATGGTCTTCACACCTGAAATCGCCTTAGCCCTATTATTGGTCATCCCGATTACAGCGGCCATTCTTATTGCCTTGGTTGGCAACAGAACACCGAATATAAGAGAAGCTGTCACATTCCTTGCCGGTGGTGCCTTGCTGGCGACTGTTATCTATCTTTGCCGTGAAGTGGCTGCCGGGGCACGACCCGAATTATTGCTTGGTACTTTTGCTGGCAATTTCGAAGTTAAGTTCAAGCTTGAACCACTCGGTGCAACCTTCGCTGCGATTGCCAGTTCGCTCTGGATTGTGAATTCAGTGTTCACTCTCGGCTATATGCGCGGGAACAAAGAAAAGAACCAAACACGGTTCTTTGCTTTCGTTGCTCTTGCAATTGCGTCGGCTATGGGGATTGCGGCGTCTGCCAACCTCATTACGCTCTTTATCTTCTATGAAGCGTTGACGATTTCGACTTTCCCTCTCGTATCTCACAAAGGCGATGCCAAAGCGCGAAAAGGTCTGACAATCTATTCTTTAATATTGATGGGCACATCATTGGCGCTGTTGCTCCCAGCGATTATCGGAACGCAGGTCATTGCCGGTACGACAGACTTTATGGTTGGTGGGGTCTTTCCAGAAGGAACGTCGCTACTGGCGACATCTATTCTCTTATTCCTCTTTGCATTCGGTATCGCCAAAGCTGCGCTTATGCCAGTTCACCCATGGCTGCCCAATGCGATGGTAGCCCCGACGCCTGTTTCGGCTTTGCTTCATGCTGTCGCTGTCGTGAAAGCGGGTGTATTCACCATGCTCAAAGTCGTTGTCTTTACGTTCGGCCCGTCTCTGGCCGCTGAAACACCCGCGAGCACGACGCTCTCTTGGGTGGCAGCGATTTCTATTGTTTTGGCTTCAGTCATTGCGTTGCGACAAGATAATCTGAAAGCGCGCTTGGCATATTCCACCGTGTCGCAACTGTCTTATATCACGCTGGGTGCTATGTTGGCAGCACCTATGGCGATTATCGGTGGCGGTCTGCAAATCGTCATGCATGCTTGGGGCAAGATTACGCTCTTTATGTGCGCCGGCGCAATTTACACAATCTCTCATCGTAGCAACATCTCACAGCTGGATGGCTTGGGCCGCACAATGCCTTGGGTCTTCGGAGCGTTTTTGGTCGGTGCTGTTTCCATTATCGGCATTCCTCCCATGGGTGGCTCTTGGCCGAAATTCTTCCTGATGGCGGGTGCACTGGATAGCGGGAAGGGCATATTGATAGCGGCTCTAATTGCGTCCTCTATTTTGAATATTATTTATCTGGTTCCGATTGCTGTGCGCGGGTTTATGAAACCGCCAGCCGACCCTGAGGCTGATGCGGCACTTGTGACAGAACGCAAGAAACATATCGGGGTGATTGTTCCGCCTGTATTCACAGCATTAGGCAGCCTTGTATTATTCTTCTATGCGGGCGGCATTGTCGATTTCTTGAAACCAATTCTTCCCGGGGGGCTCTCATAATGTCTGATATGAAACGCGACCCTGCTGAGCATGCCGCAGAAGGTATTCATCCCGCGGCTAAACCCTTTTTATTTTTGGGTAAAGACACCGTGAAAGCTAACTTCATGTGGCTTCCACTCATCGGAATTGTGATTACAGTTATATTCGGACTGATGCACCCTCTCAAACATCCTGCGCCGTGGGATTTTGTGCCCGGCTCTTGGGCTATATTTGGTTTTATTGCTTATACCTTGATTGTTTTATCTGCGCCGTTCTTATTCAAGGTGCTGGCCCGCAATGAGGATTATTACGGGGAGGGGGGACTGCCTGACCCTGATTATTCCACCGAGCATGAGGGAGAGCATTAATGTTTGACCTTATGAACATAAATCCGGGTCTTTGGGTTATTTTAGCCGGGCTCTTATGTACGCTTATACCAAAGTCATCTGCCACGCATTACACGCGTAAACTGTTATTGATCGCCGCGCCGATTTTTGCGGGATGGTTGATTTTCCAAATGCATTCTATTTCGCCTGAATATATTCGGGGCGTACTGACCTTCGGCAGTGTTGAGCTAACAACATTGCGTATTGATGGCTTGTCACTGGTTTGGGGTTATCTCTTTTGTTTGGCGGGTGTAATCAATGGAATTTACGGCCTCCATGAAAAGTGCCGTATTACTGATAGCTCTGCGTTAATTTATACAGGGGCAGCCATTGCCGGTGTGCTCTCAGGTGACATGATTACGCTCTTTATCTTCTGGGAGCTAACGGCGATTTCCTCCGTCTTCCTTGTGTGGAAAGGCGGAGACCGTGCCTATGCCGCCGGTATGCGTTATCTCGCCATTCAAGTCCTTTCCGGTGTTTTGCTCTTGGGCGGTGCTGTCATGGTGGCGCAAGATCGTGGCGGTGATTTCATGTTTAATTATATCGGTCTGGACACGCCTGGTGGATGGCTGATGTTGATTGCGATGGGCATTAAGTGCGGCTTTCCGCTGCTCCATAACTGGATGCAAGATGCCTATCCGAAGGCGTCTATTACGGGTACCGTTATCCTTGCGTCCTTCACCACAAAATTTGCGATTTATGCACTTGCGCGCGGATTTGAGGGTGTCGATATCCTGATTTGGATTGGCGCAATTATGACATGTTTCCCCGTCTTCTTTGCGGTTGTGGAAAACGATTTGCGTCGCGTGTTAGCGTATTCTCTGAACAATCAGCTCGGCTTTATGGTCGCCGGTATCGGGATAGGCGGTGCGCTGGCCATGAACGGCGTGGTGGGACAAGTCTTCGTGCATGTTATCTTTAAGGGCCTCCTCTTTATGTCAATTGGCGCTGTCATGTACCGTACGGGAACGGCAAAGGCCTCAGAGCTTGGCGGATTGTTCCGCTCAATGCCTTACACAACGGTCCTCTGCTTAATTGGGGCAGGGTCGATTGCAGCCTTCCCGCTCTTGGCCGCCTTTGTTACGAAAGCGATGATTTTAGCGGCGGCTATCGAAGCGCATCTCTGGATACCTTTTGCGATGATGCTATTTGCCTCAGCAGGTGTGATGGAACATTCCGGTATTAAGGTTCCACATTTCACTTTCTTCGCTCACGACAGTGGGCGACGTGTGAAAGAGGCTCCTTGGAATATGCTGCTCGCCATGAGTCTTGCAGGTATTCTTTGTATTGTTCTGGCTTGGCCATTTGGCGGGTATCAGATGCTCTACGCGTTGATGCCGTTTGAAATGGATTATCCTTATAAGCCCTATACGTGGGATCATGTTGTCTTTCAGTTACAGCTCCTCTTTGCGGCTATTTTCGCCTTCACACTCCTCAAACGTTATGGCGTGTATCCCGCGGAACGTCGGGCTGAAATTCTGGATTTCGACTGGGTTTATCGGCGCATGGGATTTGGTGCGGTGAAATGGAGCTCCGCCATGTGGGACCGGATGAACGTGCATGTAAAGCGTTATCGTGACAAAACACTCAATGCTTTAGGCCGTAAGCTTTATCAGGCTTTCAGTCCTGCGGGCGCCATGAGCGAGGCTGCGCCATCCGGTCTTTCTGCGGTATTGACGGCAGGTATGCTTTTGCTGACCTTGATTGTGATCTATGTCCTTGGAGCTTAAGCGCGTATGAGCGATGAGGAAGACGTAATCTCTAAAAAGAGCCTCCTCGCGCATACGTCGAATATTGCTGCGGCTTATTTCGCTAATCATGATGTGAAACAGGATGATATTTCGAATGTCTTGGAAACTATCTATGCAGGATTGGTTTCTGCAACCCAAGACAAGACCGAAGCCTTAAACCAAGATCCGTTAGAGCCCGCTGTGCCAATAGAAGAGTCCTTGACTGAGGACGTTATCATCTGTCTGGAGGATGGCTTACCCTTCCAATCGCTCAAACGTCACTTGCGCGTTAAATATGACATGACGCCTGAGGCTTATCGTAAAAAATGGGGGCTTCCGATAGATTATCCGATGGTTGCCCCAGCCTATGCGAAGCGGCGCTCTGAGCTGGCGAAGCGTACAGGACTCGGAAAGAATCGTCCTTAATCATATTTGATTCGAACGCTCGACGCTTGAGTATATTTATTCGCCCTTAGGATGATTAATTATTGAAACTTCAACTAGCTGTATCGCAGTGTCAAATAGCTCTTTGCAAGGTCTAGAAGATTGAATCGGAACCGATTCAAAAAAGCGCGTATTTCTTAACGAAAAACCTAATTTATGGTTAACGAGCCGTTGCGATAATACACCCCATATCGAATACAGACTTATCGGCTGATAGGGCAGCTATGCGGGGAGATATTATGTTAGAAGGGAACGCGTTGCGACATCAAATGGTGCT
>CAYTAJ010000034.1:3094-8740 GCA_964435725.1 uncultured Algimonas sp. | reverse complement strand
AGGGTGGTCGAGAATAAACGCCCTTATGTGGGTGTCACTCGCCCGGGTACGCCCAATGGTGGACACTTAGCGCAGTTTTGGATTCGTCTTCCTTTAGCGGATGAAGCGCAGAACGTGACAATGATCCTCGGTTATGACCACTTTGTCAAAATGGATGCTCAAACCCAAGAGTCGACACAGATCAATAAAATTTACGCTTAAATTCAAAGTGTTAGTTCTTTTCGAACATTAAATCCGTCATCCAGATGTTGACTTTTTGTTCTCATATATAGGAATATAATCCTCACTTAGCTATGCAGAGCTATTATGGCTCAATCGCATCAAAAGGAGGATACATGCCGCGCCAAACCCGACATTCAGACCCCGCTCGTTTGGCGAACCAAGCGCATCAAGCCAATATTGTGATTGCGGCCGTCTCGCTTGAATTTGGTGTGACTGAACCTAATCTAACATCGCCTAAGAAACAAAGCACACATATCCGTTTCGCGCGGCAAGTGGCCATGTATCTAGTCCATGTCGTCTATGAGCTGAACCATACGCACATCGCCAATTTATTTCACAAAGATCGATCCACCGTCAGCCATGCTTGTAAAGTGATTGAAGACAGCCGTGATGATCAGGTGTTTGACCGTAAACTTATCAAACTGGAAAATTTCCTGCGCCAAGCGCCGCAACCTGTTCTTACTGAGGGGACGTTCGCTTAGATGTTGACCTATGATCAAATCCAAATCTTACGTCGTCTTTTGCATCACAAAGCTTGTATCTCCGTCGCAGGGGGGTGTGATGCCTTTCCGGCACATCCCAATGGAGACCGTCGCAAACGTCCGGCCTTTTGGGTGCTTGCCGAAGATTTGCAGGCTCTAAAAGCCAGTGGTGCGATTGATATGGATACGACAGGTTATGTTGTTGTGCCGTCCATGAAACGACGTTTGTTGAAAGGAAAAGACGGAACGGCTTCCGGCCAACATTATGATCTGCAAGACAAAGCCTTTTTTGTAGAAGGTGGTGTCAAACGTCAGGCGCGGGTTAATCGACGGCTCTCTGCTTTAGATCGATTGGCGCTTCGTACTGATGCCAATGGATATCCCATTTTGGAAACATCTTTTATTGAGGCGGGTAAACGCCTTGCTCAAGATTATGAGAAAAGTGGACATGGCGTGACATCGACACAATTTTATGACGGCGCAGCTGTAGACGGTGGCCAGAAGACAGATCGTATCGAAAACCAATTTGCACATAGATTAGATGCGCAATCCCGACTTCAAGATGCAAGAGACGCAATGGGCAGTGGATTGGATGTTGCTGTCATCGCCGTCTGCTGTTTGGATCAATCCCTGGACGCGGTGGAGCGTGCAGAAAAATGGGCGAGCGGAACAGGGCTGACGCTTTTGAAAATGGGACTATCCAGATTATCCGAACATTACGGCACGGTTGTTGGTGTAAGGCCTAAAACCCCTCATCAGAAAAAGAATTGTGCATGATAGGCTTTCCAACCGCGGCGCTCGAGAATGCGGGTCAGCATTTGCTAAATGAGATACAGGCTTGGACGACGGCGCATGGTGCGGATAACACACCGCCTTTCCACGAAAAACTGGATAGGCAAGCCAAGACTGTTTCCACAGTGACCAAAGCCTTTGGCGATCTTCTCACCCTCAACGACACATTGGCAGAGCGGAATGACAAAATCTCCTATACCCGACTCGAAGATTTGCCGCCTCTGCACCCAGATGACGAGGCAAGAATTAAAGCCGAATTCTATCATCTCGCTCACCGTGTGTCGGGATCAAGATGCCGTAGATGAGCATTGGGAGTCGGCAAACAGCATAAAGACGACACAAGAATGGTATTCTTGGTATCATCACGCGCGTGGCGACCAAATCCCGGAACATGATGATTGGTTGATATGGTTACTCATGGGCGGCCGGGGTTGCGGGAAAACGCGCGCTGGCGCGGAATGGGTGAGATATAAAGCGAGGGAGACCGGACGCATTGCTTTAATCGCGCCAACCTTCAATGATGCCAGAGAGGTGATGCTAGAAGGGGAGAGTGGGCTTCTCCATATCGGTTTGCCGTGTGAGAGACCGCGCTACTTCCCGTCTCGGCGTTTGTTAGAATGGCCGAACGGGTCAGTCGGATATCTCTTCTCTGCTGAAGATCCGGATAGTTTGCGTGGCCCGCAATTCGGTGCGGCATGGGCTGATGAGTATGCCGCTTGGACCTATCCGGAAGCCAGCCTGTCAAATCTTCGTTTAGGGTTGCGGATGGGACAAAACCCGCAACTGACCATCACAACGACACCGCGGTCTACTCCGGCGATGATGTCTTTGGTCAAGACGAAGGGCCTGCTCGAAACCCATGCGACGACAGATGATAATCAACATCATCTGTCGGAAGTGTTTCTGGAGGCGATGGATGATGCCTATGGCCAAACGCGTTTAGGGCGGCAGGAATTAGACGGGGAATTACTCACCGATTATGAGGGTGCCTTATGGACTCATGACCTCTTGGACATAGCCTATTATCAGGGTGAATTACCAAAGTTTGATAAGATCATTATCTCTGTCGATCCGCCCGTATCCTCGCATGGGCAATCAGATAAATGCGGCGTTATCGTAGCGGGCAGTGTTGGAACAGGCCGAGAGGCCCGCGCCTATATTTTGCAAGATGACACAACACAAGGTCTGTCGCCGACGAGCTGGGCGAAGCGAGCGATAATGCTCTATCATTCATGGGATGCGAATGGTCTCTTGGTGGAGAGAAACCAGGGCGGCGATTTGGTCACGACCTTGATAAATAATCTCGATGCCACTGTGCCCGTCAAAACCGTCTTTGCCACCAAAAGCAAAGCGGCGCGCGCCGAGCCCGTTGCCATGCTTTATGAGCAAGGTCGGGTGTTTCATATGCGGAGGTTTAAAGAGCTGGAGAGCGAGCTTTTACAACTTGGAACAAAAGCAATGTCTCATAGCCCGGATCGCGCTGATGCCTTGGTTTGGGCGGTGACACATCTATTGTTGGAGGCCAAATCAGGCCCGAACATTCGACGATTATAGTTCTGATTATGATGGCTTTCTGTCAAACCTTAAGTCCTCCTTAACCAAGAAAGCGCAAGATACGTCCCTGAATAAGGCCATGCAGCAGGTTATGGTCCAACAGGATTTGGGAGACGTGTTGTGGGACTGAAGTCTAAAAAAAAGCTCAGAGACGCCTTACAATCTCAACTCAATAAAACGAATTCCCAACTCGGTGAATTAAACCGCGAACTCGCGGCAAAAATGATTCAACTCGCGGGCCAAACAGGCGATACAGAACCACTGCAACAAGCGGTTCAAGCCCTGCGTAAAGCCAAAACCTATTACAGCGTTGAGACCGCCCCGACAGAATCTGTCGAGATACAACAAGCCTTGGCTGACACACTTTTAGCCTTGGGTCGTAAAAACCAAAATCGCGAGGCTTTAGAAAGTGCAATTGAGGCTTATCGCAGTGCCATTACTTTGGCCTCACTGGTGGGGGATGAAGACCGCCGCCAAGATTTGAAAGTGAATTATAAACTGGCGTCGACATTGCTTGGAAAGCACCGTCCAACTCCATCCCTGTTTAAGGTTGCATAAAACCTAACTCTTTCAATCCTTTGTCAGAAAAATAAAGGGATTAATCCGCACCTGCGGTGTTTGCCCCTATAAACAGCTTATCGCCGGAATTGCGACAACCTTTTGCATTGCTCGCATCCCCAACAGGATAAGCTTCTATGTTTCGATTTTTTAAATCTGCGCCGTCGGCGTCGATGGCTGATGCTATGTCTGAGCAGAAATCAGCGCAGCCCTTAATCGCTTTGCAATTAGGGGGCGGTGCGCATTGGACGCCCCATGATTTTTCTTCACTCTGTCGCGAAGGTTTTTCCCGTAACCCGATTGTTTATCGCTGTGTGAGATTAATTGCTGAGGCGGCCGCCAGTGTTCCGTTCAAAGTTGAAGGCGATGACGCGGCTGTCGCCTGTTTGTCGCGCGCCACGTCACAAACCGGAACCGTGCAAATTTTCGAGCAATTTTACGGCCTGCTACAGCTCTCCGGCGAAGCTTATCTCGAATTGGGCTTAGCGGGCGAGACGCCTTATTTTCTATCCTCTCTCAATCCTGAAAACGTAAGGCCAATTGAGACCCGAACAGGGCGAGTTGCGGCTTGGGATATCACAGAAAGCGACGGGACACACCGCAGGCTTCATTATGATATGGCCAAAGGAAAATCGCCTCTATTCTTCATGTCGCTTTTCTCCCCGATGCAAACGATCTCACCCTTGCAAGCGGCGGCTCAAGCGATTGATCTGCACAATGAAGGCGGGCGTTGGGCGAAGGCATTGCTTGAAAACTCAGCCCGTCCCAGCGGTGCCCTTATCTATAAAGGTGCAAGTGGGTCAGATCATCTGACGGATGATCAGTTTGATAGATTGAAATCAGAGTTGGAGGCCAAACATACAGGCCCCCGCCATGCCGGACGTCCTTTGGTCTTGGAGGGTGGCTTGGATTGGAAATCCATGAGCTTGTCTCCGACAGATATGGATTTCATCCAAGCCCGGCGCGAGGCGGCGCGAGAGATTGCTTTGGCCTTTGGTGTGCCGCCCATGTTACTCGGTCTGCCGGGCGATAATACTTACGCTAATTACCGCGAAGCGAATTTGGCCTTCTGGCGACAAACCATTTTACCGTTGGTCCAGAAAACGGCGACAGGTTTGCAAAACTGGCTATCGCCCTGGTTCGATGACGCCGTAAGCGTGCAAGCCGATCTCGAAAAAGTGCCGGCCCTATCTGAAGACCGCGCGAGCCTTTGGCAAAGACTCTCTGCGGCCGATTTCTTATCTGACAGCGAAAAGCGCATGCTCGCAGGGGTGGATGCTGAGGGAGGGGCGGAATGAACGAACGATCGTTTACGCTTAACAGCACGATGACCTTAGGCGTTTTGCTGACGCTTTGTATTCAAACGGGCGGTGGGCTCGTCTGGGTCGGGGCCACCAATGCGCGTCTGCAAACGATTGAAACGCAACTCTCTCATTCCATTCATGCCAATGAACGCTTGGCCGTCTTGGAAGGGCAAATGTCGATGATCCGCGACAGCCTGAACCGCATTGAAAAACAAGTCACATCTAATGCCATTGAAGCGGAGAGACGGCCATGAGTGATGATTTTCAGAACAGCCTCTTGCGGATTTCAGGGTATGCGAGTCTGTTTGGGCAGACGGATTTATCAGGCGATAGCGTTCAACGCGGGGCGTTTGCTGCCTCTGTTCTGAGCCTAAGCCAAGGGCGGATCCCTATGCTTTTTGGTCATGAGACGAAAACACCGATAGGCGTTTGGGACCGTCTTGTCGAAGACCGCACGGGTTTATTTGTTTCAGGTCGAATTTTTGGTGACAGCACGGAGGCCCAGCGAACGGCGCGTTTGATTAAAGAAGGCGCTGTCTCAGGGCTCTCTATTGGCTATCGCGTGAAACGGGCTGAGAAAACCGCCTCGGGTCGAAGGCTCTTAGACATTGATCTTTGGGAGGTCTCGGTCGTGGCTTTCCCAATGCTGCGCACGGCGCGCATTTCACAGATTGACGACTTAACCCTTTCCACACCGAACCAAACAGAAATTGGAGCGCATATCTATGCCTGAA
>CAYTAJ010000034.1:0-2994 GCA_964435725.1 uncultured Algimonas sp. | reverse complement strand
TCGATAGTGAGGGCGGCTATATCGCGCCGGTTGAAACCGAGAGCCGCATTGACCGAGCTTTGTCTGAAAGCTCCCCCTTCAGATCAATTGCTACCGTGCGCCGTATTGGGGCTGGCTTGTTCAAGAAACCGGTCAGTGTTTCGGGTGCAGCTTCGGGCTGGGCGGGAGAGACGGATCAACGCTTAGAGACACAAGCCCCGGAATTGGAATTGCTCGATTTCCCAGCCGGAGAATTATACGCCATGCCCGCCGCGACGCAGGCACTCTTAGATGATGGTCTCGCGGATGTGGACCAATGGTTAGCGGATGAAGTGCGTGATGTCTTCTCTGCACAAGAAACGGCGGCTTTCGTTTCAGGTGACGGTATAAACAAGCCCAAAGGTTTGTTGAGTTATACGCAAGCCGATAACGGTACGCAGGGCTTCGGTGAACTAGGCACAGTCTCAACAGGTGTCGCCGGTGCCTTTGACGACAGCGCCCCCGTCGATGCGATTTTAGACCTGATCTATGCAGGGAAAAGCCGTTATCGTGCGGGCTCAAGCTTTGTCATGAACCGCCGTACACTGAGCGATATTCGCAAATTTAAAGACGCCGATGGGCACTATATTTGGCAACCCGCGATGGAGGCTGGACAACCCAGCACCTTGCTGGGTTATCCTTTGGTCGAAGCGGAAGACATGCCGGATGTTTCTTCGGGGAATGCGTTCATGGCCTTTGGCGATTTTAGACGCGGCTATCTGATTGTCGACCGCCAAGGTGTTCGGGTCCTGCGTGATCCTTACTCCGCCAAACCCTATGTTCTCTTTTACACGACGAAACGTGTGGGCGGCGGCGTGCAAGATTTTGATGCGATTAAGCTCCTCAAAGCGGCCGCTTAAACAGCCATCATTTTAACTCACCAAGCCGCGGTCTCTGCGGCTTTTTTTATGCCGTAAGATAAGGAGGCTACTGTGATTACAGATATTACCCCGCCCGCCACAGAGCCCGTAAGTCTGGAGGGCGCGAAACTTTTCCTGCGATTAGACCACGA
Source organism: uncultured Algimonas sp. (assembly GCA_964435725.1). Lineage (GTDB taxonomy): Bacteria > Pseudomonadota > Alphaproteobacteria > Caulobacterales > Maricaulaceae > Litorimonas. Next base: position 1,964 of record CAYTAJ010000034.1, on the reverse strand, counting down.
TGAAGAAGATGATTTAATTGTCGATTTAATTCAACAAGCCCGAGAGCGTATTGAAAGTCTCTGCGGGCGGAGCCTTATACGCCGCGCGCGACGGATGACGTTTACACCACCGCTCAAACGCACGCTATATCTGAAAATGGCTCCGATTGAGACGGTGACGTCTATTACGCTTCACCTCGAAGATGGGATAGATGAAAGCCTCGATCTTTCGAGTTTGGCGATAAATCTGCGCGCCACACCGGCGAGCCTCAAAGCCAAAACGCTCAAACTCTTTGATTTCCATAACCGCTCGGATGTGCAGGCCATCAGCGTTGATGTGATTGCGGGTTATGGCGACAGCCCTGAGGACATTCCCATGCCTTTGCGTCAAGCCATGTTGCTTTTGATTGGGCAGGCTTATGAGACGCGCAGTGGAGGAGAGCTGCCTGCCATTCCGATGATGGTGGATGCACTGATTATGCCTTATCGGAGCCTAAAGCTATGATTGGGCAATTACGCACGCGGCTCGGTCTGTATCGCGCAGAGGAAACGCCGGATGATTTTGGTGGCTCGGTCACGCAATGGGTTTTGGTAACGGGCCTCTGGGCGCAGGTCACACCGAAGACGGTGACAGAACGCCAAGCTAATGGCCGCCTCGCCATCACCCAAAGCTATCATGTGGTCATTCATTTCAGGGACAATTTTCCTGAACGCGCACGGTTGATGTGGGGCGAGCGCATGCTGCGCGTCATTGCGGCCTCTGATCCTGATAATCGCCGCGAAAGACTGCATCTCATTTGTGAGGAGGAGCAAGAATGACCGCCTTAGTAGATATTGCCCGCGCGGTTCACACGGTTTTGGCGACAAGCAACATCATCAAAGACAGTTTGGGCACACCGCCACGCCTTTATGATCATGCGCCTGAAGATCCAGTTTTTCCTTATCTCTCCTATGGCGCGATGCGTCAGCAAGATGTGGGCGGCGATGAAAGCCCGTTGCAATCCCATCAGATGACACTGCATCTCTGGTCCCGTTATTCAGGGCGCTCCGAGATTTTGTCCTTAGTGGAGCAGGTCAAAACCGTTTTATCAGATGATGCAGACTTTCAAACGGCGTTGAATACGCGAAATCTGGTCAGTCTTAGCTTTTTATACACGGATATTTTGCGCGCGCCTGATGGGCGGACCCATCACGGACTTTTGCGCCTATCCATCCTCACTGATCAATAGGAGCCGCGAAATGAGCGCACAAAAGGGGCGAGATATGCTCGTCAAATATAAGGATAATGATGGCGATTTCCGCACATTAGCAGGGCTTCGCAGTAAAGCTTTGCGCTTAAATGCGCGTGTTGTTGATGTCACAGACAGCGACTCCGCCAATGGATGGAAAGAGTTATTACCAGAAGCAGGCGTGAAATCCGCTGAAATCAGTGGTGAAGGCATTTTCAAAGATGATGAAAGTGCGGCCAAAGCACGATTGGCCTTTTTTGACCAGTCCATCGAAGACCTTCAGTTTATTTTGCCGGGGTTCGGACGCATTGATGGGCCGTTTCTGATTGGTACGCTGACCTATTCCGGGCGCTATGAAGGGGAGGCCGGCTTTGATATTCGTTTCTTAAGTGCGGGTGAACCGGTCTTTACCGCCTTATGAGACATCATCCGTGTGACCGCCGGTTAGAGATAGGTGGAAAGCTTTATACCTTACGGTTTTCACTAAGAAGTTTGGCCCTCATTGCGCTCAGATTGGGCGCTAATGGGCCGCAGGCTATCGCGCGTATCATGTCTGAACCTCGCTTGGAGATTAGGCTAGAGACCGCGCGTGTCCTTTTATCCTGCTTCCTGCTTAACGCTGACTTGCCGAATGTCACACAGACGGAGTTGGCCAAAGCGATGACGCTTATGGCGGATATGATTGAGGAGGCCTTTCATGAGGATTGAAAACGACTGGCCTCTGATGATTTGGTTCCGTTTGGCGGTTTTACAACT
>CAYTAJ010000033.1:17102-25782 GCA_964435725.1 uncultured Algimonas sp. | reverse complement strand
TTTAACCGCGCGGATAAATCCTCACAAATCTCCTGAACTAATTGCGGGCCTTTATACACAAGGGCTGAGTAGAGTTGTATCGCCTTGGCCCCGGCCTTGATTTTGGCATAGGCTTGCTCGCCGCTGCCGATACCGCCGACACCGATGAGATCAATTTTGCCTTCAGCGGCATTGTAAAACTCACGCAACACATCAGTCGATTTTTCAAAAAGCGGTTGTCCTGACAGCCCCCCGCCCTCGCCTTTATGATCGCTACGCAAGCTATCAGGACGATCAATCGTTGTGTTGCTGACGATAATAGCATTAAGACCATAAGTCCGCGCTTGCTCCACCACACGGTCCACTTGGGTGAGGTCCAAATCCGGAGCGACTTTTAAAAACATGGGATAGCCTTCCCCACCTTCGGTCAACTTATGTCGAGTCTCGGATAAGCGCCCCAATAACTCATCCATTTCATCCGAGCCTTGGAGATTACGCAGGCCGGGCGTGTTGGGCGAACTGATGTTTATTGTGAAATAATCACTCATCCCCCAGAGGCGCACGAGCCCCGTCACATAATCGGCGATACGATCGTCACTGTCTTTATTCGCGCCAAGATTTGCGCCGACAATGCCATCACGTCCTTGGCGTGCGCGCAGTCGGGCCGAGAAATGATCCAAGCCTTTATTATTAAAGCCCATGCGATTGATAACGGCCTCATCCTCCCGCAGACGGAAAAGGCGCGGTTTGGGATTACCGGCTTGTGGGCGTGGCGTGACCGTCCCACATTCGACAAACCCAAACCCTGCGCCGAGCATCGCATCCGGCACATCGCAATCTTTATCAAACCCTGCCGCGAGACCCACGGGATTGGGCAAGGTCAAACCGCCGACCTCTGTGACTAAGTCCGGATAGCTATCCGCAGGCGCTTTGGGTCCTAACCCGGCCCGTAGCGCTTTAATCGTTGTTGTATGCGCCCGCTCCGCCGGGAGAGACCGCATGACGGCCGTACCAAATTTATAAAGGGCGCTCATGACAACTCTTTTTTCAAGACTCACTGACTATATGCGAGACGTCATAACGGCCCTGCGCGTCAGGCGACAAGCGATAATGTGCCTCAATCTGATCCAATGTCAGCGAGGCATAATAATGCGGAAACGCGGCCCCACCGCGAGAGACTTCCCATTTAAGATCATCTTTCAACGCCAGAGGATCAAGGGTCGCCAGAATAAGTCGCTCTTTTGAGGTGAACCATTTATCCAATGTGCCCTGCACTTGGCCCGCAGCAGACATATGGATGAAACCATCGGCCTTATCCAAATCACTGCCCTCGAAAACAGCGTCTAATTGAAACTGCAACCATTCGGACTCGGTGAAGATTTTAAAAATCAGGGTCTCTTCATTCATAATATCGCCTCATAAAGCCCCTCGCACAATAACAGGGCAGAACCGAAATTTCGCCGCACAGAATTTATCCGCACGCTGCGAGTCCACACTTGCGCAAAGTGAATCCATTCCGACTCGTTAAAAACACAGCCAAAGGAAGAGCACAACAAAACTGTAAGGGAAACCACATCATGCGCAAAACTGCGAAAATTCTTGGAGGGGCGGCACTGCTGACTATGCTACCCACTCTCTCACTGGCTCAGGACGCGCCGACACTTGAAAGTCTCGCGGCCAATGATGCTTTTGTCTTTAACACACTCTTATTCTTAATCGGCGGCTTTTTAGTCATGTGGATGGCCGCAGGCTTTGCCATGTTGGAAGCAGGTTTAGTTCGTACTAAAAATGTGTCGATGCAGTGTTTGAAAAACATCTGTCTCTACTCTGTCGCTGGATTGATGTTTTGGGCCGTAGGTTACGACCTCATGTATACAGGCGTTGATGGTGGCTTCATTGGCTCACTCAGCTTCAAACTATCAGAGGTGTTCGCCTGGTTACCAGGTGGTGCTGTCACAACGGATCCGCTCGGATATGATTGGCCCGGAGCTGGTGAAAGCGAAGGCGGAGATTACTCCGTTGCTTCTGATTGGTTCTTCCAGATGGTCTTCTGTGCGACAACAGCCTCTATCGTGTCAGGCACATTGGCCGAACGTATCAAGTTCTGGCCATTCATGATTTTTGTCGTTGTCCTTACGGGTATTCTCTATCCAATCACAGGATCATGGCAGTGGGGTGCTGGCTGGTTATCAGAAGCAGGCTTCTCTGATTTTGCTGGCTCAACACTTGTTCACTCTGTTGGTGGCTGGGCCGCTCTCGCTGGTGCAATTCTGCTTGGGGCACGTTCAGGCAAATTTACCGCCGATGGTAAAACTGTGCCAATTCTCGGCAGCTCAATTCCATTGGCGACTTTAGGTACATTTATCCTTTGGCTCGGTTGGTTCGGCTTTAATGGCGGTTCACAACTCGCAATGGGCACAATTAGTGATGCGGCTGACGTCTCTAAGATTTTCGCCAACACAAACCTAGCGGCAGCAGGTGGCGTCGTCTTTGCGGTAATCGCAACACAACTTATCTATAAGAAGATTGACGTAACCATGGCTTTAAATGGTGCATTAGCTGGCCTCGTTGCTATCACGGCAGAACCTCTTGCTCCAAGCGCAGCCTCTTCAATCCTTATTGGTGGCGTTGGTGGCCTAATCGTTGTCTTTACAGTCCCACTCTTGGACAAGTTTAAGATTGACGACGTTGTCGGTGCTATCCCAGTTCACTTGTTTGCAGGTATCTTTGGTACGCTTGTCGTTGCCCTTAATACACAAACAGATAAGGCTGACGGTGTCACTCGCACAGTCATGGAACAGTTAGGTGTTCAGGCTCTGGGTGTAATCGCGATTGGTGCTTTCATATTCGCTGTAAGCTTACTTATCTGGTTCGTCATGAAGCTCTCAATCGGCATCCGCGTCAGCGAAGAAGACGAATATGCCGGGCTAGACCAAGCCGAGATTGGTGTGCCAAGCTACCCTGAGTTTGTGAACACTTAACAGAATTAGCGGCGCGCCCAACAGAGAGGGCGCCGCTTAACAAACTTTCCCCTCGCGCTTCGCTATTTTTAGCAGTGCGAATTACCTTCCCCGGCTTGCATAGAAATTATGCAAAGTCGGGGTTTTTTTATCCAAATTCTGTGCGCGCGACGACTATCCCCAAGGCTTGCACAAAGTTGAGCCTACACCGCACAAATCCTCCCCTATCGATTTCTCATAAAAACAACGACTAATCCGTGAGGGGAAATCACGATGAAATATTTAAAACCTGGCCTTTTAGGAGGCCTTCTTGCTTTGGCTGGCAGTAGTTCAGCCTTTGCCCAAGACACCGTCAGTTCCGGTGACACGGCGTGGATATTAACCGCCACGGCACTTGTACTGTTCATGAGCTTACCGGGCCTCGCCCTTTTTTATGGCGGACTCGTTCGCGCCAAAAACTACCTGTCTGTCCTTATGAAAGTCTATGCGATTGCGGCTCTTGCCTCTATCGTTTGGGTTGTCGCTGGATACTCTATTGCTTTTGGCAATGCAGGCCTTTGGTGGGGTGGCTTAGATAATCTCTTCCTGAAGAATTTGGGGCGCGATGCTGTCTCGGGCACGATACCGGAATCGGTTTTCCTAGCGTTCCAAATGACATTTGCGATTATCACGCCGGGCTTGATTGTCGGCGCCTTTGTTGAACGTGTGAAATTCTTACCCGTTATGATCTTTACAGCGCTCTGGATTTTACTGGTTTATGCGCCTGTCACCCATTGGATTTGGGGCGGTGGTTTCTTGGCAGAGAAATACGGCACTGTTGATTTTGCCGGTGGCTTAGTGGTTCACGCTACAGCCGGTGTCGCCGCGCTCGTCTATGTCTTTATGCTGGGTAAGCGCAAAGGCTTCCCAACTGAACTCGCAGTACCTCATCGTCCGGGTATTGTTATGATTGGTGCCTCAATGCTTTGGGTCGGTTGGTTCGGCTTTAATGGCGGGTCTCAACTCGCCGCTGATGGTGGCGCGGGCATGGCGCTTCTCGTCACACATATCGCAGCCTCTGTCGCGACCCTCTCTTGGATTGGAATGGAGGCCCTACAATCTCGCAAACCCACTTTGGTCGGTGCGGCCACCGGGACAATTGCCGGTCTGGCGACTGTCACGCCTGCCGCAGGTGTGCTTGGGCCGGGCGGCGCTTTATTGATGGGCTTGGCCGGAGGTCTCGCCTGTTACTTTGCGGTCAATCTTATCCGTGTGCGTTTGAAAATTGATGACAGCCTTGACGTCTTCGCCGTTCACGGTGTGGGCGGCATGCTCGGCATCCTTCTTTTACCGTTCCTTTCGGCCACGGCTTTAGGGGGCACAGGCGATGGTGTCTTTATCAATCAGCTTATCAGCCTGGTCGTGGTTGTGGTTTGGACCGGTGTTGTCTCTGCGATCATTCTTGGCGTGCTAAAAGTCACCCTCGGCTTACGCGTCACAGAGGAGCAGGAATTTGAAGGATTGGATACAAGCCTTCATGGTGAAAGCGCTTATAATTAAAACTTTTCAATTGCCGGATTAATATCAAAGCCCACCCTTGCGGTGGGCTTTTTATTTGACCCGATAGGCTTTTTTTCCTACCCCGATATCATGTTTTCACACAGTGATATCTGGAGCGCTCTCGATCGTTTGGCGCAAGCCCTGTCTACCAGCCCGTCCGGACTCGCGCGGCAAGCCGGTTTGGACCCAACGACGTTTAACAAATCCAAGCGTCAATCATCCTCTGGCAAGGCCCGTTGGCCCAGCACGGAAAGCCTTTCCAAAGTCCTCTCCACCGTGGGTATGAGTTTTGAAGATTTCGCTCGCTTTGCCGACCAAGCGGGTGCACACGGCCCGTCTATTCCTGTCATAGGTCTGGCTCAGGCGGGGGAGCATGGCTTTTTTGATGATGCCGGTTTTCCGCTCGGCGCCGGATGGGAAGATGTGCGCGTGCCGGGTGTGCGGGATGAAAATGTCTATTGCTTACAAATCGCCGGTGACTCCATGTCCCCTGTTCTGCGCGCGGGCGACAAAGTGCTCGTCGCCCCGAATGAAACAGTGCGCAAAGGAGACCGCGTTGTTGTGAAAACAATCGAAGGCGAGGTTATGGCAAAAGAGCTTCACATCATGAGCGAAACGCACATTGAGCTTATATCCCTCAATAAAGATTATGAAGACCGCCGCCTCTCCCGAAAAGAAGTCCAATGGATTGCCCGCATCGTCTGGGTATCGCAGTAAAAACAATCGTCTCAGATTGTCGGCTCTCCATCCAAAAAACTCTCTGCATAGTTTTTTAAACTGTCTGTATCTTGAAATCGTAACAGCGCATTATTCGCGTGCGTAATCGTTTTTTGCGCTAGGTCATCTTCGCTTGGCATTGCCACAACCATTTCCAGCAGCGTTTTGACTTTTTCATTATCAAAAAACTCATCATCCAAGGCTATGAGCGCAAAGGCATAATTCAATGCAATAACCGGATCATTCGGGCTGGCTGCTAAAGCGCTTTCATAGAGCCTCTGTCCGTCTTCTACAGACGCTTCGAACCATTTCTTTGCGTTGTCATTTCCGGCCTTACGCACCACTGCTAAGTGCCACGCGGCCAACAAAGCATCCCCTCTCGGGTCATCCGGGAAATCTGCGCGATAGGCCTCTATTTTGGCAAAGCTCTTTTGCGGGAGCTTTTTCATCCACGCCGACACGTCCCCCGTCAATCGCACAACAAAGCCATCCGTAATCACATATTGTAGGCGGGCATTTTGATGATTGGGATCAATCTCCAGTGCTTGTTCCGCCAGTTTCCGCGCTTTTTTGGACGTTTTTTTAAGCTTCTCCACTTCGCCTAACATAACCTGTCGCGCCAAACTCTCAGCGGCCAATGCCAAAGCATCAGCGGTTTCTAACGCTATGGCTGTATCGTGCGCCGAGACATAGTCACCTGAGCGGATAAGGGATTGGACGGTCTTAATATCCTTCGCATAGCTCGGCGTAGCTAATGCCGCAAAGGTCGCGAAAAATAGAATGCCGTGACGCCACTTCATAACCCTAAGTAGCACAAAAAATGCCTAAGTGCCATTACAGATGATTTATCTGCGTAAGAGTAGAGTTTTACCTATGACAAATTTCCGGCGAGCGCGGCTTCTATCAAATCGGCCGTTTCATCAGGGCCATAAATCGCCACGAAAGATCCAAAGCGCGGGCCTTGGCTTTGGCCGAGGCATACTTCATAAATAGCTTTGAACCAATTACGCAGATTTTCAAATTCATGGTCTTTACCGACGGAGAAAATCAAAGTTTGTAGGGCTTCACCATCTGACTTTTCTGAATCAGGCACAGCCCGCAAACGCCCAACCAAATCTTGTAAGGCCTTACGCTCTTGCGCTGTTGGCTCACGATAGTCTTTATTGGGCTTCACAAAGTCCTGATAGTAACGCACCGCATAGCCCGCCAAATCATCCAGCGCCGGATTATCTTTTGGGTTAGCCGTCGGTTCGTAACGCTGAATAAAGCCCCAAAGAATATCTTTGTCCGACGCATTCGCCGCGCTCACCAAATTCAGAAGGAGCGCGAAAGTGACGGGCGGGATAAAACTTGGCGGATTGCCATTATGAATATGCCAGACTGGATTACTTGTCTGCGCTTTTTCATCTTGCTTCGAATAGGCCGCCAAATGTTGGAAATACTCATCCACATTTTTCGGAATAACATCAAAATACAGCTTCTTAGCCGCACGTGGTTTTTGGAATTGAAACAGAGACAGGCTTTCTTGTGGGGCATAGGCGAGCCAGTCTTCGACAGAAATCCCATTCCCTTTGGACTTAGAAATCTTCTCGCCTTTTTCATCCAGGAAAAGCTCATAGACATATTGCACAGGGGCTTCGCCACCGAGGATTTTACAGATCCGCGAATAAATGGGAGCGTTATCCTGATGGTCTTTGCCGAACATTTCAAAGTCTACACCAAGCGCGGCCCACCGCATACCAAAGTCTGGCTTCCACTGGAATTTCACATTCCCGCCGGTGACAGGAATCGTCACATCAGTGCCGTCTTCATCTTCAAATGTGATTGTCCCGTCTTTGGCATTGACCTCTTTCATCGGCACGTAGAGGACACGCCCAGTGCTGGGCGAAATCGGTAAGAAAGGAGAGTAAGTCGCACGGCGTTCTTCGCCCAAAGTCGGCAACATAACGCCCATGATATCATCATATTTTTCCAGAGCGCGCAGGAGATAATCATCATAGGCACCGTTTTTATAAAGCTCTGTCGCAGACAGAAATTCATATTCAAAACCAAAGCTGTCCAAAAACGCGCGCAAACGGGCATTCATATGCGCGCCATAGCTCTCATGCGTTCCAAAAGGATCTGGCACATCGGTTAATGGCTTTTGGAGGTATTCTTCCAAACTTTCTGGATTAGGCACGGTGCCGGGTACTTTGCGCATCCCGTCCATATCATCAGAGACACAGATGAGTTTCGTCGCAATTTTACCTTCTGTCAGCGCGATAAACGCATTACGTACCATGGTCGTGCGCACAACCTCGCCAAAGGTACCGATATGCGGCAGGCCGGAGGGACCATAACCTGTCTCAAACACCACGGGTTTGTCGCCACGCTCAATCCCGCGACGTTTTTCAATATCCAAACGTTTGAGGATGAGGCGCGCCTGTTCGAACGGCCACGCTTTGGAACTCATATAGGTATCAATGCTCATGCGCGGGAGTTAGTGCAATTCTGGGTAAATTGGAAACATAAATTGCGGCTGTCTCTGATTCCTAGTTTGGAAGTTAGCTAACCAATAAAAAAGCAAGAAGGGCGAAAGTCACATTCGGCAATGCAGGATAAGTGCGACTAGCGCTTCCACGTAAAGGACAAAGCCGCCGCATCCTCCGTAAAGCTGAAATCTTCAGCCTGAGCTTCGCGGCGCATATAGGACAATGAGACATCGGCGTCACCGATCCGGTAACCGACACCCGCTTGCGCATCGCCAACAATGATGCGGTCTTGGAGATGGAACTGCCCGCTTGTCAGGCGATTAATTGAATTAGGCGAATAAGTCAGCGCTTCGGCGTCAGCGCCCGCAAAGACATACCATGTATTGCTCTTGAACTCGGATCCTTCACGGAGGTCTTCACCAATCTCAACGACCGCGCCGACCAGAGCGGAAGAGTTTTCGTCATCAAATTTCATGGAGGCGCGCGGTTTAAGCGAAACATCCAGACCTTTTTCAGAAACACTAGTAAATTGGGTTGAAAGCCCTAAGTTCACGCGATCATCTCGGCGTAAACACTGCCCTACCCCCGCCAAACAATTGGGATCAGAAATATCGAGCTTAAAAAGCGTCGATCCTACACTCGTGGACGGCAGGTCGATAATATTACCTTGGCCGGTAAAACTGGACGCAAATTCTGGGTTAATTGTATTACCCAAATTGAGGTTCAGACCGTCACTAGCTTGCTGAACTTTTTCATTATTTTGGGCGTTGTCTTGCGCCATTACGCTTTGAGATGTTGCCAAGACGAGCGCCATTCCGACGCCAATTACGGCGTAACGGCTTTTGCCGTGGCGTTTACGCGTGATGTGTTGTGTCAAATTCAACACTTTTGCGCTCTCTACGCAACATTAACGTGCGTTATCAAAAATTGGGCATCCTTATTATCATAATAAGGGGCAATTGTCATAAGAATATGACAAGATTATGGGTTAATGAATAATTAAAGCGTCTTAAC
>CAYTAJ010000033.1:1428-17002 GCA_964435725.1 uncultured Algimonas sp. | reverse complement strand
TTGTCATAAGAATATGACAAGATTATGGGTTAATGAATAATTAAAGCGTCTTAACGAAGTCTGAATAAGTCGATTTTTGTCTGATTGTGGCGCGAAAGACACAAAAAACGCCAATCCGGAGAGATTGGCGCCTTAAAATTCTATTTTAAAGTGTAAAGTTTATACTTGAGACACGTAAAATTTTTAAAAAATGCCTACTGACAGGCGAGACATTCCTCGTAATCTGTCGGTGCGGCCTGCTCCATCGCCTTTTCCATATCCGATTTATCAGCGGATCCGGCAAAGGAAGCGCGTTGCACCGATTTAGAGCGGCAATAGTAAAGTGACTTCACGCCTTTTTCCCAAGCTTGCCAGTGCAACATGTGGAGGTCCCATTTATCCACATCGCCCGGAATGAAGATATTGAGCGATTGCGCCTGACAAATATGCGGCGCGCGATCCGCCGCATGTTCAATCACCCAACGCTGATCAATTTCAAAAGCTGTGCGGAAGACAGCTTTCTCATGCTCATCTAGCTCATCAAGATGTTGGACAGACCCTTCATTCTCTAGGATTGTGGCCCATACACCGTCTCGGTTCATGCCTTTTTCTTCCAAGAGCGCTTCAAGGAATTTATTACGCACGGTGAAAGATCCGGACAATGTTTTATGCGTGTAGATATTCGCCGGAATAGGCTCGATACCCGCGGATGTGCCGCCACATATAATGGAAATAGAGGCTGTCGGTGCGACCGCCATTTTATGGCTGAAACGCTCATCTGTCACGCCTGCATCCACCGCATCAGGACACGCCCCACGCTCGGCCGCCAAGACCTTTGACGCGGCATTGGCCTGCTTTCGGATGAAAGAGAACATGCGGTTATTGAAGCTCTTCGCCAGAGCGCTCTCAAATGGGATGTTCTTGGATTGCAGATAAGAATGGAAACCCATCACGCCGAGCCCCACAGAACGCTCACGCATGGCCGAGTATTTGGCTTCTTTCATTTTATCGGGCGCGTTGCGGATAAAGCTCTCAAGAACATTGTCGAGGAACCGCATAATATCTTCGATAAAGCCCTCTTGGTCTTTCCACTCTTCCCAACGTTCGGCATTCAGAGAAGAGAGGCAGCAGACGGCTGTGCGCTCTTTGTCATATTTGTCTTTGCCTGTCGCGAGCATGATTTCAGCACAGAGGTTTGACTGCTGTACTTTCAAACCGGCGTCACGCTGATGCGGGGCCAAGGCTTTATTCACCGTATCAGAGAAGACCATATAAGGCTCGCCTGTCTGGAGGCGCATTTCCAAAATCTTCTGCCAAATTTTACGCGCATTGACGGTTTTAATAACCAAGCCAGTATGAGGGCTGCGCAAGCCGAACTCAGCACCGGAGGCGACTGCTTCCATAAATTCGTCTGTGATATTCAGACCATGATGCAGGTTTAAGGACTTACGGTTAAAATCGCCCGATGGCTTACGAATTTCCAAAAACTCTTCAATTTCCGGATGGTGCACATCCAGATAGACAGCCGCAGACCCGCGACGCAAAGACCCTTGAGAAATCGCCAAAGTCAAAGAGTCCATGACGCGGATGAAAGGAATAATGCCGGATGTTTTACCGGCTCGGCCAATCTTCTCACCGATAGAGCGAACATTGCCCCAATAAGTCCCTATACCGCCGCCATTAGAAGCGAGCCACACATTTTCGTTCCAAACATCAACGATGGAATCAAGACTGTCGTCAACAGAGTTCAGGAAACAAGAGATTGGAAGGCCGCGATCCGCACCCCCATTGGACAGGACAGGCGTCGCTGGCATGAACCAAAGCTTGGACATGTAATTATAGAGGCGCTGGGCGTGCTCTGTATCATCGGCATAGGCCTGAGATACGCGGGCAAACATATCCTGATAGGTTTCTTCCGGCAGGAGGTAGCGATCTACCAAAGTCTTCTTACCAAAATCCGTCAAAAGCGCATCGCGCGCACGGATGGTCTTGGGGCGAGCTGTATCCGGATTAAGAGGCTGAGATGTTTTTTGCTTTTGCGACAGGACTTTAGGCTCAACCGTCGCTTCACGGCGGGCAGCCTCGTCCATAACGTCGATATCGGCGTCACTCATCGTCGTAAACTCACTCTGTGTCATCTCAGCCATTCTTTATACCCCTCCCAAGGTGTTGTTCCAACTTGCCCAATTCAAGGCCCGATACTCAGCGTTTCGCACATTTCAAACCGCCACAACCCGGCGGTCCCCTATAAATCTGCAATATAACGTGAAAACGAACCGTTTCGACTACATATAGTGTGTAATTCGGCTTTCACGTCAATACTTAGTAGTATCGAAATGGGACGAAAAAGGTTTACGAACCGTTAAGTCATTGGGAATACGCAAAACTTTTTACAAAATTGTCACATAATTTTTTACACAAAACCAGACATAGAAATCCTGCTCTCGCGCTAGAATAGATAACCGCATATTTAAGGGTGTGGGGAGTGTCGAATAGAAAAGAATCTGTGCGTAAATTGGGGATGAAACCTGCGGCAAAATAGCATTTTAAGTCTCAAGTAGCTTGAACCGTAAGGACTCTAAAACTTAGCCACTTAAGTAAGACTTAAACCGATCCAGCGTTTCTTCTCCGAGACTGTTCTTAAGGGGAGCAAGATAATTTTCGACTGACTGCCATGCGCCAAAGCTCTTACTATAAATCGGTTGGCGGACCTGCTCACTACTGGCTGTCCTTACAGCTCGGTCATTCTTATGGAAGTTCAAACAGCTTTCCTCGAAAGACAGACCAATGAGACTCAATAACTCTCTGATGATAATGGTCGGGTTACGCACAAGCGCTTCATACTGAAAACGCACGACTTTCCCCGGAATATGCGCATCCCAGTGGTCCATAAGCTTGAGATAGCCTTTATAATAGGCACCGATAGACTGAAGATTATAGCTAAAACCAGAACCCGCACTGAAATATTGTTTATAAAGGCTATAACCGCAATCCATGGGGTTTCGTCGTGCGTCAATGATAATCGCATGCGGCAAGATTTTATGAATAAGCCCGACATGTTCAAAATTATGGGGGAGCTTATCAATAAAATAAGGCGCTTTTTCTTTTCTAAAAAACTCTGCCTTTTCCAGATAGCTATGTCCCAGAGACGCTAAGAGATCAGCTTGGAGTAAACTTATTTTATCCAGATAATGCCCGTCGTAATTCCGAACACAAAGACGGTGCGCTTCGCGTTTAACGCTTGGCAGAGCAAGTAGCTCCAACGTCCCTTCAACGTGAGAATGGCTTGCCAATATTTGCTCAATCAAAGTTGAGCCTGACCGCGGCAGCCCCAAAATAAATATGGGCGTCACATCTTTTGAAGTTTTATCAGCTTGTATGGAGAGTGTTTCAGGAGAAAAGGCCTTAGTTATGCGGTCAATCGCCTGTTCAAAACTTGTACTATTAAAAGGATTGGCAGGGTGGCATGCATTTGCCTGATGATAGGCTGACATGGCGCGCTGCAAATCCGCATCATCTTCATAAGACCTCGCCAATGCAAATAAGGCCTGGCATTTCTGCAAAGGATGAAAGTCGGATTGGTTGGAGAGGCGTTGTAATGTCTCTCGCTCATTCTGAGTAAACGCATATGTTTTCAAATCAGCTAAGGCCCACCAAGCCGCCCCATTTTGGGGTTGGTGTTTCAGGCATGATTGATAGCTTTGAATAGCTTTATCTTTATGTCCGGTAATACGCCAAGCATGCCCACATAGAAGTTGTAATTCACCGAGTTTTATCTGGTTATTTTGCGCAGCCTCAGTTGCTGCATCGGCAACATCCAAAAGATCTTGGTAAAGGCCGTAGCGCAGGCAGACATTCATAAAGACCCAATAGGTTGAGAAATTCTTCTCAATTTTAATGAGCTTTCGAGCCTCTTTGACCGCCTGTTCGAACAAACCACAATCTTCACAGGCACGAATGAATTCTTGCCGCAGCAGGATATGAGCGGGCCTTATGGCAAGAGCTTCGCCCAAAACTTTTAGACTCTCCTCATGTTCGCCTTGCCGACGATATAAATGATGCAGTGTATAAACAGCACGAGGGTGGCTCGGCTTTTTCTCGAGCATTTTGACAGCACAATCTCTAGCTCTGCTGTAATCGCCCAATTGCATAGCGTTTTGTATAGTTTGAAAGTCTTGACCAAGCGGGTCACAACGATCCGATTTTTCTAGAGTTTCAACAGCCTCTGAAAAGCGCTCAACATCAAAATAAAAACGGCTTAACGCAATAAGTACATCATAATCCTGCGGGTGGTTTAGCACATAGGCTTCGGCGGCCTCTAAACTATCAAAATTGGATGTAACGGACTTATCCATAAGCCCTCCTACAAATCACTTACTTTGAAATAAAGGAAATAAAAAAGGGAGCCCCGAGGCTCCCTTTAGATTCTGAGTTATTGAATGAACTACATTCTGTAGTTCACGCCCAAGAACACAAAACGTCCACGCGGACCAACAGGCCAAGCTGTTTGTGTTGAGAAGGGGTCTTTGTCAGTAATGTTGTTAACACCACCATAGACAGAAAGACTATCACTCAATTCATAGGCACCATTGACGTCAAAGACAAAAGTTTCACCAAAGAAACCAGCATCACCAAATTGACCAGCGACAATATCTTCAATCTCATCAACAGACTGCTTACTTTGATAACTTGTTTGGAATGCAAGATTATAAGGTCCACGATCCCATGAGAGGGTCAAATTACCTGAAAGTTCAGGACGCTGAACTTCTTGGAGTTCAGGATCAACCTCGGTCAAATTAAGTGGATTAAAGAAGCGATCAAGCTTTTCTTGATAAGACCCAACAAGACGCGCACCAAAGGTATTTTCTCCCATATCGAACGAGTAGTTGGCCGCAAAATCAACACCGCTGGCCTCGAGTTGAGCAAAGTTAATCTGTCCACTTGACAAATCACTCAAACCACCATCCGAACGACGTTCAAATGAACCACAAAAAGGCACATTCGGGAAGTCGCCGGAGTCATAACAACCCTCAAGAATGTCGCCTGCAGCGACGGCAGAAATAGCGTTTTCGATGTCAATTTCCCAATAATCGACTGTTAATGAGAAACCATCGAAATAAGATGGACGGTAAACAGCACCAATGGTTTTAGTGTCAGCCGTTTCGACTTGCAAATCTGGATTACCCCCGGACGTACCTGTAAAACGACCCGTCAACGGATTCTGCCAGATATATGCGCCAGTCGTTCCATCTACAATATCGCCAATCGCGACACCCGCCGCTTGAAGATCTGCAATACAGTTTGCCTCTCTATTATTGGTACCCAAGCCAACATTACCCGGGTCACAAGGGTCTTCATTCGAACCAATTTGAATTGGCAACTCTGGATCAAATAGTTCCGAGATGTTCGGAGCACGTACAGCACTTGAGATGGTACCTCGAATGCTCAAATCTTCATATGGCGCCCAAGTACCACCAACTTTCCAAGTGGTCTGACCTCCAAGCGTCGAGTAATCAGCATGACGAACCGCCGCATCAAGCGTAAACTCTTTTGCAAATGGTTGATCACGGAAAATTGGTACGCGAATTTCGCCAAATGCCTCGGCAACATCGTAATCGCCACTCGTATTAAACTGCTGATCATTATCAATACTGATGAATGTATTGAGGAAAGGGTCAATTGTATTGACGAGAACGCCGGGTGTTAAAGAAGAACCTTGTGGCAATACACCTAAGCGAAGAGGGTCTTTGGTATCTTCACTCGTTTCACGGCGGTATTCGAGACCCGCAGCATATCCAACTGGTCCATCCAAGAGGTTTTCAAACCAATCAAACTGACCCGATGCCAAACCAAGCAAGACAGTTTGCGTAATCTCTATCTCATCAGTGACATTCGCCGTCACAAAGTCCTGTGCTTCTTGACTGACAGAATAAAGACCGAATGGGTTCAGAGGCTGACACTGCCCATCACCTGGCGTGAATGAGTAATAGCGATTTGAAGCAAATCCGCCATCTGCGAAGCCGTTCCCCGCTGTGAAATAATCAATTTCGTAAAATGCCGTTGGATCCAGATCGGAACGACAGACGATTTCACCTGTGTTCGGGTCAACGACGGCATCCGTTGCAGCAAATTGACGATCAAGATACACCTCTGTTGAGTCTTGTGTATTCTTGAAACGACCGTGGTTTACGGACACTTCAAAGTTATGACCGCTTTCTGTTTCCCATTCCAAACCACCAACAAAACGTAAGGTTTCACGTTTTGTGATCGTTGGGTTGTTATCACTTAGGTCCGTCGGGTCTTGTGTCAGCAATAGGCCGCCTGTTTGTTCCACGACGGGCAGAAGGTTAGCTGGGATAAATGGGTTATCCGGAGCGATAAAGAGCGTATCATAGAATGAGTCCTGCTCTCCAAATGTCTCTGACTCAGCCATGACATACTTACCTTCGAAAAACGCGGTCAAGCCTGGGGCAAGATCATATTTCGAGTTAAGGTTAATCGAGATTGAGTCGGTTTCTGGATAAAGTGTGTCTCGGTTAAAATTGAATAAGCCGCCACTGCCGCTTCCATCAGGGTTACCAACACCACGGAAACTCGTATCTGCAATTAGCGATTCTTCAAAGACGACAGCTTGTCCGTCAGCACCTGTGACCCAACACCCTGCCAAAAACCCGATTTGACCACCACGCGATTCCTGACAGTCAGCAATGCCATTATTGTTTAAATCTACGTAAGTTGTTCCACGTCCACCAAATCCGGGAGCAATAGACCCGGTTTGCGAAGACAACCACACCCGTGGGTCGCGCGCTATAATTCGGGCAGGTGCATTTGTTGCACGGTCAATTAAGGCTTGTTCAGTGGATGTCAGCGTCAAACCCGTTGTATCAATACCCAAAATCGTTGACCCAATTGTTAAGCCATTAAAGTTCGGCGTATCCGCTCCAAGGTCGCTCGCTTGCAACCGCAATGCTGGGTTCGCTAAATCAACAGCAATGTTATTGTCGCGTGAGAATGAACGATCCCCATTTGTTAGGGATGTGTCCTCTACATAGCTAACACTTAGGACAACGTTACCCCGGTCATCAGCGAAATTTGTGCCATAAGTCGCATCAATGACGAAATTCTCAGCATCGCCATGCGTTGAAATACCGCCGCGAACATCTGCTTCAAAACCTTCGAAATCATCTTTCAAAATGAAGTTCACAACACCTGTAACAGCATCAGCACCGTAAATCGCTGAAGCGCCACCTGTTGTGACTTCCGCACTTTCAACCAAGGCTCTCGGGATAGAACTCACATCCACCGCAGATGTCCCTCTAAAGCCTGCTACGTGACGACGGCCATTAACGAGAGTAAGCGTTCTGACACCGCCAAGACCGCGAAGGTTAAGCGAACTTCCGCCAGAGACAGAATTTTCAACAGATGTCGAAGAAATAAGCGCAGGAATATCATTCACAATTTCTGCCAAGCTAATCTCACCGGACAAGCGAATGTCTTCATCATCCAAGGACTGAACCGGAACGGATGAAATCAAGTTTGGATCTTGCGGAATACGTGAACCCGTTACGATAATTTCGTCATCAGCAGCGTCTTGCGCCGCGGATGGAGATGCTGCCAATAATACAGCGGAAAGCGCCAAGGCTGACCCGCTAAAAAATGATGATGCCTTACGGCTCGCAAAAAAAGTCATGAATGTTGTCCCTTCGGCATTATTTTGTGCGGCATGGCATGATTGTGACTTTCATGACAACTTCGTAATGCTGCTATAAAGGCAATTTCATCGACCATGTTGCAGATTTGCTACAATTTGTGCAAATGCACTGTTTTTAGGCAAGTCATAAAACCTTGATATAAATAGGCATGGTGAAGCCAGTATTTTCATAGTAATCTCGACATTATGAAAATACTCATAGTCACAGATGCTTGGCACCCGCAGGTCAATGGTGTGGTGCGAACTTTGACTCATACAGTGGAGGCACTCAAAGCACAGGGCCATCAGCTTGAGGTTATAGCGCCTTCAGATGGCTATTTTACGATGCCCCTGCCGACTTACCCTGACATTCGCTTAGCCCCCTTTGCTTATCGCAGTGTGAAGAAACGCATGACGGAATTTGCGCCCGAAGCGGTTCACATCGCGACCGAAGGCCCCCTTGGGCAAATGGCACGGTCCTTATGTTTAAAATGGGGCATGCCCTTCACGACCAGCTATCACACAAAGTTTCCGGAATATATCAAAGCCCGCTTTCCGTTTATTCCATTGTCCTGGGCTTATAAATTTGTGCGGGATTTTCACAATTCCGGCGGGCGTGTGATGGTGACAACGCCGTCTATGGTAGAGTTTCTGCAAGAGCGCGGATTTGAAAATCTCGCGCCTTGGGCGCGTGGCGTTGATATGGAGACATTTCACCCCTCTCGCCGTCATACACCCGAGGATGTTTATGCGGACTTACCCCGCCCTGTCTGGGTCAATGTCGGACGGGTGGCGGTCGAGAAAAATATCGAAGCCTTTCTGGAACTTGACTTACCCGGTTCCAAAGTGGTGGTCGGGGATGGCCCACAGCTCGAACAACTCAAAAAGAAATATCCGGAGATTCGATTTACCGGGGCCAAATTTGGTGAAGACTTGGCACGGTATTTCGCGGACGCCGATGTCTTTGTCTTTCCTTCAAAAACGGATACATTTGGGCTTGTGATTATCGAGGCCATGGCGACGGGTACGCCTGTGGCCGGATATCCTGTTTCAGGGCCCATTGATATTATCCCCGGGTCAAACGCCGGGGCCGTGAATGAAGATCTACGCACCGCTTGTCTGGAAGCCTTGGAAATGAAACGCACCGACTGTGTGGCCCACGCCCAAAATTATAGCTGGGAGGCGGTATCCGAAGTCTTTTTCGAATACCTCACGCCCGAATATACGCCTGCCTCTCGGAAACGGTGGCGACGCATTCGGCGCTTAGGGCGTATCGCGAGTAGCCCCTATCACGGTCTGAAAGTGGGCCTAAGACGGATTTGGCGTATCCTCAGAGGTAAATCCGTGCCAAGAACAAAATAGGACAGTCTCTTCACAAAGCCTTGACTTGTTTTTCAGACTTTGACGCAAGATGATGACTTATGACGTTCCTTTTGCGATGCTGTTTAGTTCTTGTTGCCTTGGCGTATCATGGATTTGCCGCCGCTCAAGACCTACCATATTTCAGTCTTACGGATTCTCATATCGCCGAATTAGAAAGAGGCATGCTCGTATCAGATGTCGGTAAAGCCCCGAACGGACAAATCGATGTCTTTGGCGTCGTCGACATTACCGCCACGCCAGAGACCATCTGGGCCATCATGCAGGACTGCACACAACAATTGGACATTATACCGGACCTAAAGGCCTGCAATGTCTTAGAACAAAGCGAAGATAAAAAATGGGACAAGCGCGAGCAAATTATGAAGCTTGGTTTTCCTTTACCGAATGTTCGCTCGGAATTCCGGTCTGACTATACGCCATTTCACTCCATTCTGATCACTCGCACAGGGGGAGACTTATCCGTCTTGAATGGCGAATGGTTATTAGACCCCATCACATCAAACACCACCCGCATATCGTACCGCGCCCGCATGAAGTCGCGACTGCCCGTCCCAAGGCGATTTATCAGAAAGGGTGTAGAACGGGATATGCCGCTCATACTTAGAAACCTGAAAAACGCGGCAGAAGCACAAGGCGAAAATGGGGGTTAGCATTGTCATACCGACCTTCAAAGATGATGAGGCTCTGGCCTTGCTGCTCAAATATTTGGACGGCCTCCCGATAGATGAAATTATAATTGCGGATGCAGAGAACCGAACAAATTTACCGCCAAGCCTGCAATGCTTTTCAGCTACTTTCATCGCATCTCAAAAAGGTCGCGGCACCCAAATAGCAGCAGGCATTAAGGCGTCGACACACCCTCTTATCTGGGTGCTTCATGCCGACAGCATCCCGCCCGAACTCGGGCCGGAAAGGATAGAAGCAGAGTTTAAAGACCCAAAACTGGCTCTGCTCACCTTCACATTAGGTTTCGACAAACCTTCTTTTTGGCTTTCGCTCTTTGCTTGGTTTGCGCGGTGGGACAGTGCTCTCTCAACCTTTGGCGATCAAGGCTTTGCGTTCCGAAAAACAGATTTTGAGAATTTGGCGCTTGATCTGAATGCTTATCCCTTGATGGAAGATGTGGCCTTACGGCGGGCCTTTAAAAGGCGAGGCAAAATTAAACGGTCCGCCCTTCACATAATAAGCTCTGCCAGGCGTTTTGCAAAACATGGTGTCTTACGCACGCAAATGATGAACATTCGACTCCTGCTTCGTTTTACGCTCGGCGCCTCCCCTGCCGCACTGTATAAAGAATATTATACACCATCAGCGTTTGAGGAATAATTTCACCGAGGCGCCATAAGCAACTGTGTTCACAAGCTCCCATCCCTCCATACCGAGGCGCATAAGACGTTCTTCCAACTGCGCGTCACTTTTCACGATCGAGAAGGAATTCATTTTCACCGTCTCGACTTTATATTGCCATTTTTTATCATGCATAGCGTGCCCCTATATCCGACGTTTCATGTAAACCACAGGGGGATAAGAGTCTGCTATCACATGATAGGCCTCCCATCCATTTCGTCCAAATTCATTCAAAAAACTCGCAACATGCTCGGCGAGTTTTTCGCCATGGGCACCAAACATACCCATGCCTTTCACAGAAGGTTGTACGATTTTATATTCCCAGCGTTCACTCATCATTATCTCCTTTCTTTTTGAGGCGGCCTTGTTTGCGAAGGGCCTCTCTCAGCACATATTCGATTTGCCCGTTTAACGAGCGCAGCTCATCATCGGACCACCGTTTCATGGCGTCCAAAACCTCTGCATTGACACGCAGAGGAAAAGATTTCTTATTTTGTTTTTTGGTCGGCACGGGGGTTAGTAAAGGCTACCCGTGTTTACGACCGGTTGGGTCGCCTTATCCGAACAGAGCACCACCAAGAGATTGGATACCATAGTGGCTCGACGCTCTTCATCTAACTCGACAATATCTTTTGACGAGAGAGCGGTCAGAGCGTCTTCAACCATGCCGACCGCGCCTTCGACAATTTTCTTACGCGCAGCGATAATGGCACCGGCCTGTTGACGCTGTAGCATAGCGCCCGCGATTTCCGGCGAGTAAGCTAGATGCGAAATACGCGCTTCAATCACATGGATGCCGGCCTTGGCCAAACGATCCTGAATTTCATCCCGCAAGCGCTCAGAGATTTCGGCCGGATGTGAACGCAACGAAATATCGCCGTCATTATGCTGATCATAAGGATAGCTCGTTGCCATAGAGCGGATGGCCGCTTCGGATTGAATCTGCACAAAGCTCTCATAATTATCGACATTAAACACAGCTTCGGCAGAGTCGTTCACTTCCCAGACCACGATAGCCGCAATTTCAATCGGTGAGCCGTCCAACTCATTGACTTTCAACTTACCGCTCTCAAAGTTTCTAACGCGCAGGCTAATTTTCTTTTTGGTATAAAATGGATTATTAAAGCGCAGACCTGGTGTGCGCACCGTGCCTATATATTTCCCGAACAGGCTCAACACAGCCGATTGGTTAGGTTCAACCTTATAAAGTCCTGAAAAGGCAATGAGCAGTACAGGGACCCCAATGATCAGTGTCGCAATGCGCATGGCCTTGCTCATATCCATCGTAATAAAGGCGAAAACAGCAAATGCCGATAATCCCAATAAAACAAAAAGCAGCGGAATACCGCTAACCGATTTAACGTCTCTCTCTCGAATATCATTCATAATTTTATACCCTAGGCCTCATTGCTCTCTGGGTCCTCCTTTGATGAATATAATATGATATCATTTTGTATGTTTGCAAGATTAAGGAACTCAAAAATATATTAAAACATTGATTTTAAATGATATTTTCTCAACCAATGAAGGCTATTGTCTCAAAGCCTTAATGTCACTCATCACGATTGTTGGAAAGTCTATGAGTGTAGGAGGTTTCGGAGTTCTGTGATACAAATGCATATGCTTAAGAATTATCTACTCCTACCATACTGCCTTTTTACGAGTTTGGTTTTTATCGGGGTCTTGACCAGTACAGTCTTCGCAGAAGATATGGCTTGCTCCGCACCGGAGGGCTGTGTCGAAGAATATGCGCTTTCGCAGTCTCTTAATTCGAAAGACAAAAAAACCTTCCAAAATGCGTTCAGAATCTTACGAAAAAAGGATTCCTCACAACTTTATTCAAAAATAAGAAAACTAACTTTTGAAGAAACCGATGAAGATCGAAATCGCGCACTGATGATTGCGCAAACAATAGAACATGAGCGTCGCAAAATAAGGCCAAGCTCAAAAACTTTTGACTACTGGAAATTATGGTATGACACGACGGACTCAGAAAGCGTCGAGACTATTATACCTACTTATTTACTCTTCAGTTTTCACAAAAAAATAACGAATGAAAGTACTAACTCCGACAAAAGAATTCCAGACTACCAAAAGTGGCTGCAATACACCTTGGAAAACCCAGAAGGTCGACCTGACTATTTGTCTGAAGAAAGTTTGATTCAAAAAATTAAAGCAGAAGAAATCCGCCTCGCTACACTTCCAAAGGTTTTGGAGACGTCGATGTTTTTCCTGGCAAAAGATGAAAATATAACTTTGGAAAATTATTTCAAAATTTTTGAGATCGTGAATTCTAATACTTCGTTCCTAGCATCAAGGAAGCTTCCTTTTTCTGAAGTGTTAGATAGCGCCATTAAGACCCCGGACATTTGGGAAAGGAAATTTCAGTTGTTTTTGAAGTGCCAGCCAAATATTGAGGAAACTGCTTTAATCAGACAGCTCATAGAGTTAAACCCTAACAGCTTGCTCCTAAATTCCTGCTTAAGAAAACGACTCGAGAATACAGATGACTTGCCCAGGCTAATACAAACGCTCTCTTTAATTACGAATTCTGAAAGCCTTCGCTCCGACACGTATATACGAGAGGCTGTAGCTGCAATAAAAGAGGATAATCCTTTCACATCTATTCGTGTTGCCCGACAGTTTGCCTTATCACATGAAGTACCGTCTAATGTCTCTGATAGTACCCATATTTTTTGGAATGGGCCTCGCGCAGAGGCAGAAATAATCCTCAATGAGCGTCGCAACTATTGTGAACCTATCACGGTTACGGATTTCAATTATATAGACACTCCGTCTTTCAAATCGCCGGAAACATTAGAATTCTCTCGATTGGGTACGCCTATACTGACGTTAAAAACACCATCGGGATATTTGACAGGACATGATAGAGGTGAATTTGGTGGAGGTTTGATGTATTATGCTGACGAAGAAAGCGACCCCCAAATACTGGATCAAAGAAACATAGTCGCAATTATTGAGAGCGAACAGCATGGAATTTATTGGAGCGTATCAGGATTAAATCATATGATACCGGGAAAAGGCACAATTTTGCGTATTGACGCTCAAACAGATAATGTTTCCGTAAAAGAACATAAGCGCATGCCCCGAGTTACGCGTAATGTGAAACTCTTGGAGTCAGGCGGTTTATTCATGGATTTCTGGACTCGGAGTTATACATCTTATAAAGATGGCGAACGAAAAGTCACACCTAACCCTAGCTCAAAATTCAACCCCCCTGTAATTCTGACTCGAACCGGTGACCTTATAAGCGGATGCCAGGACTAAGGATTCTAACCAAAATGTCTGAAAGTTAGGACAGCACCCTAATGTCAGAAGAAAAATCAAATACCTCAAATCACTTCGTACCAAATATCTGTGGACGTCTTATTGCGAAAGATTAAGACACTCATCTAACATCTAAAAAGCTCCAAAGAGCTCCCACATCACCCATTGCCAATTCCCCTTCACTCGCCTATCCCACGGCTGAGATAATGAAGGCTTATTTATGACCGTGCATTTACATAAAGGTGATCTTCCGGATGGGTTGGATTTGGGTCGCTCTGTCGCTGTGGATACAGAGACACAGGGCCTCTCTCTTGTTCGCGATAAGCTCTGCCTTGTGCAGCTCTCGGCGGGTGACGGCGACGCGCATATCGTCCAGATGAACCGCGAGACTTATGACGCGCCTAACCTGAAAGCTTTGCTCGGCGATCCAGAGGTTGAAACCATTTATCACTTTGCCCGCTTTGACGTGGCAATTTTAAAACGTGACCTCGGCGTTGATGTGAGCCCGATTTTTTGCACGAAAATCGCCTCCGGCTTGGTACGCACCTATACGGATCGGCATGGGCTGAAAGATATTTGTAAAGAGCTTTTGGCCGTAGATTTGTCCAAGCAACAACAAAGTTCGGATTGGGCGTCTGATGAGCTCTCGGAAGCGCAACTCAATTATGCGGCTTCGGACGTGCTTTATCTTCATCAACTCAAGACAATCCTAACAGCGCGTCTCTTGCGAGAGAAACGATATGATATTGCAAAAGCCTGCTTTGAATTTCTTCCGACACGGGCGGCACTCGACCTATTAGGGTGGGATGATGTTGATATTTTCTCTCACCGCATGCGCCGTAACGATTAAGCCCTCTGCTTTTAACACCTTAACAAGTCGTCATCTGCGGGAATTCTCGCTACACATGGGCGCGTGACTGTCCTATAGGCTGTATATGAATGCAAATTCGCCATCACAGGCCCTGCCCGTGCGCAATCACGATGCCAGTGAAGCCCTCGGCCTCTGGGAACCGAAACGCACCCTCACGCTAGAGGCGGCGCGTAAACATACGCAACGTATTCAGATTCTACGCAAAGTCCTCATGGGCATGGCTATCCTCTTACTCAGTGCACTTGTTTTGCAATTCTTCTTAGGACGTGGATCAACAACATTTGGCCCGGACAACCCGACTGAGTCCGTGAAAATGACAAATCCGCGCTATAGCGGCCGTACGGCCGATGGGCTTCCCTTTTACCTCACCGCTGACACGGCGACACGCACATTGGCGCGTCGTAATGAAGTTGACCTTGTCAAACCTGTATTGGAATTTATTCGCACAGATGGCGCGGAGTCGTCCTTCGTCTTGGCCGATGCGGGTACATATGATGACGTGAACAAAATTCTGAATCTTGACACAGCGGTGACCCTCGAAACCGATGATGGTTATGAATGCAAAACGACCCATGCCCGGATTTTTCCGCGCGAGAAGCGTGTGGAAGGCGATAAGCCGATAGACTGTAATGGCACATTTGGATCGGTCAAAGGTCAGGCTTATGAGATTAATGATAATTACCGCGAATTTGTCTTCAAAGATAATATGAGCGCCGTAATTAATCAGGACCCGGCACAAAAACCAGAAATCGACCCCGAAGCCACCGAGGTTCAAAATGAATTTGCCTTTGGCGGCGATGGCCCGATCAATGTCAAAGCCAATCGCGCCGTTTATATAGGCGGGACCACTGACCTGTTTGATAATGTTGAAGTCATTCAAGACGGCGCCATTATCAATGCGCAGGAAATGACAATCCTGCGTCGTGAAGCGACCTCTGACGTTGACGGTACGCTCCGCCTGGGCGAAGTGAATAAAATCACGGCGAAACGCGATTTCCGTTACCGGACTACAGAGA
>CAYTAJ010000033.1:0-1328 GCA_964435725.1 uncultured Algimonas sp. | reverse complement strand
GGCGAAGTGAATAAAATCACGGCGAAACGCGATTTCCGTTACCGGACTACAGAGAATGACATCACCGGCAATCAAGGTGTTTACGAACGCGATAAAAGCCTTATCACCGTTACAGGGGATGTACGCGTCAAACAAACAGGCGGAAATACAGCGCGAACAGATCGCCTGACCTATAACACGGTGACCGAGACCATCCGGTTCTCAGGCAATTGCCAAGGTCCGGGATGTGGTCGTGAAGGCAGTACGCGCGTTGTGATTAGCGGAAATTGATAAGGAACAAAATAAACATGCGGAACATTTTAAGACAGTCAGCGCTCTCTGCTATTCTTGCGCTTAGCCTATTCTCAGTCTCTGCGCCCGCCATGGCGCAATTCGCTGCTAATTCAGGGCAAGACACTATTTTAGATGCGGATGATATTGTTTCCAGCAAAGGGGTCATTACCCTCACCGGGCAAGCCGACATTCGTCAAGGCGATGTGCGTCTCTTGGCCGACAAAGTGCAAATCTATACAGCCAGTCAAAGCGGTGGTGCGATTGCCTCGACCTCAGAGATTGACCGCGTCGTCGCGACAGGTAATTTTTATTATATCACGGCCGAGCAAGAAGTCCGCGGCGAGCGCGGTGTCTTTACGCAATCCGATAATAACTTCGTCGTCACCGGTAATGTTATCTTACTCCAAGACGATAGCGTTATTACGGGTGACCGTTTGATTTATAATCTCGACACAGAACAAGCCCGCGTCATCAGCGATTGTAAAGGCCGAAAATGCGGTCAAAGACAGCGTGTCCGCGTCTTGATTAAGAATGCTGGCGCCTCTGAAAGCGCAAGCTAAAACAAAATAATAAGAATAAAGAAGCATCACTTCTATGGCTGAGACAACATCACAAACGATAACACCACCGCCTACAGGCTTGGCTGCCAATAATATTGGCAAAGCCTATCGTGGACGCGTTGTGGTGAAAGATATCACACTCACTGTGCAACGCGGTGAAGTCGTGGCGCTGATGGGTCCGAATGGTGCGGGTAAAACAACCAGCTTTTACATGATTATGGGCCTAATTGAGGCCGATCGCGGCATGATCTCTTTGGATGGGCAAGATATTACCTCTCTGCCCATGTATCAACGCGCACGTCTTGGTGTGGGTTACCTGCCACAAGAGCAAAGCATTTTCCGCGGTCTGACGGTTGAAGAGAATATTCGCGCCGTTGTTCAACTCACAGAAAAAGATAAATCCAAATGGGGTGATAATGTCGATGCGCTCTTAGATGAGCTGAATATCGGCCATATTAAAAATAGCCCAGCGCTTGCCTTATCAGGTGGTGAACG
>CAYTAJ010000032.1:24461-26737 GCA_964435725.1 uncultured Algimonas sp. | reverse complement strand
GAGGATGCTTTATTGGGAGAGTCCGCCGATTTGCTCTATCATCTTATTGTGCTGCTTAGAGCGAAAGGCTTCTCTCTGAACGATGTTATCGACGTTCTAAAAGACCGTCACAAATAGACTAAAACACCTCAAAGGTCGTTTTAACTGGCACAGGCTCCCATTTACCATTGATGTAATGAATACCGCATTCCGTTTTGTCGGAATGACGCCAACGCCCTGCCCGAGGGTCTTCACCGGCGGCCACCCGCGTCGTACAGGGCTGACAACCTATAGACAGATATCCCAATGCTAACATAGGATGCGGCGGTAGGTCATGACGGCGAATATAGGCCGTCACATCTTTAGCCGTCCAAAAGGCTAAGGGGTTTAGCTTCACTTGCTCTCCGCCCGTTTCCAATATGGGCATATTCGCGCGTTGCGGTGTTTGATAACGCTTTCGGCCCGTAATGCGGGCTTCGTAACCACGAATAACACGGTCCAACGGACGAACCTTTCTAAGGTCACAACAAGCATCAGGTTCTGTTTTATTGAGATCGCCATTGGGATCTTCTGCTTTAAGCTCGTCAATATCAGGCGTGATATTTTGAAAATTTGCAAGGCCTAAATCTTCGATGAGCATATCACGGTAGGCCAAAGTTTCACGGAAGTGTTTTCCCGTATCCAAGAAAACGATAGGAAGATCAGGATTTATTTTCGAGACCATATGAAGGAGCACGACTGAGTCGACACCCAAAGAGGATGCCAATACGATCTTTCCTTCATAGGCCTCACAGGCCTTTTTTAGCGCCATCTCCGCTGATAAACCGTGAAAACTATCTTCATTGCCAGCCTCGCGAAACGCTGTTGGTCTCGCATCTAAAATGCTCGTCGCAGGGCCGGAAGGCACCGCATAACCACGTTGATAGGTCAAACCGAATTCTGACAAGGCTTTAAACCAATGGCTTTCGCTATGACGTTCAAAAAGGGATTTCTCAAGCTTCACCGCGCTGAAGCCGCACTGAATAGCAAAGGCATATTGATCAGGAATCAGCGGGCCTTCGGCGATAATCTCGCCTTGGAAGCCTTCTCGGTTACGGAGCAAACGTCCTAAAGAAAACCCGCGGCCATCTGTAAACGCCGGAAAAGTGATAATGACTTTCTTCGCGCGTTCTAAATGCGGCTTGATATCTTCAATTTCATTATCGCCGTTTACACGCAGTATCTCAGCACTGTTGTGGCCGGAGAACTCTTCTAAAGAGGCTATCAAGCTCAAACTGGGTGGCTCTAAGGGCTGTCCGCCCTCAATCAGAATATCGTCAGAGATATCCTGATCAGTTGTCGTGTCATTAAGAGACATAGAGAACCTCCTTAAATGGGGCGACGCCGACACGACGCACCACATCGATAAAGCGTTCTTCTTCAGTTTCACGAATGTCGATATAGTGATCGACCATGCGTTCGATACCGTCGATAAGCTCCTCTTGAGAGAAACCCGGCCCAGTCACTTGTCCAATGGCTGCATTCTCGGAAGGGTCGCCGCCAATCTTCACTTGGTAGAATTCAACACCCGCCTTTTCGAGGCCCAGAATACCGATATGTCCGACATGGTGATGCCCACAGGCATTGATACAGCCGGAAATTTTGATTTGCATTTCGCCAATCATCGCTTGGCGCTCTGCATCCCAGAACCGTTCAGCAATCGCTTGTGAAATTGGGATGGATCTTGCCGTCGCGAGGGCGCAGAAATCCATACCCGGACAGCAGATGATGTCCGTTATGAGACCAATATTGGCTTCACCCATTTTGGCGGCTGTGAGGGCTTTGTAGAGGTTTCCAAGCTCTGTGATTTCAACATGAGGCAGGACAAGGTTTTGTTGATGTGTTGTCCGAATTTCAGAAAAGCTATATTTATCAGACAAACCCGCGACTATCCTCATCTGCTCTGATGTGACATCACCCGGCGCTCGCTCAAGCGGCTTGAGTGAAATGTTTACAATGGCATAGCCGTCCACTTTATGCGGCAGCACATTATGTTTTAGCCAACGCGCAAAGGTAGGGTCACTTGCGTCAGGTTCGGTAGCCTCCAAAGTCTTAAAAGCGGGTGGGCTGAAATACTCTGTAATGCGTGCGACTTCTTCCGGTGAAACCGCAATATCGAGCGGCACAAGCTGTGCATATTCTGCTTCAACTTGCTCACGAAACGTCTCTATGCCCGTTTCTTGAACCAGTATTTTGATGCGAGCCTTATATTTATTATCACGGCGGCCATAGCGATTATAAACACGCAAAGTCGCTTC
>CAYTAJ010000032.1:0-24361 GCA_964435725.1 uncultured Algimonas sp. | reverse complement strand
TGAAACGTCGACCATTGACGAATAATCTCACAAGTCGGACGTGGATCTTCAATTTCATCAGAAATGGCGCCCGCAAAAGGATCAGACGTTACATTGCGAATGCAGTTGCCGGATGTTTGTATGGCGTGCATTTCAACGCTGGCAAGCTCGTCCAACATATCGGGTACATCTGTGAGTTCCGGCCAATTATACTGAATGTTCTGACGGGTCGTAATATGCCCATAACCGCGATCATATTTATCCGCGAGATCCGCAAGCTTCCGCATTTGCTTGGAATTCAACGTCCCGTAAGGGATTGCTACTCGCAACATATAAGCATGGAGTTGCAGGTAGAGCCCATTCATCAAGCGAAGCGGTCTAAACTCAGCTTCGGTCAATTCTCCACTCAGGCGACGTTGGACTTGCGAACGGAATTGCGAAACCCGTGACGCCACCATCTCGGCGTCAAATTCATCATAGCGATACATGATTAGACTTTCTGAATATCAAGCGGAACGAGTGTAGCCGTGTCATATGTAGGCCCTGCGACGCGAAATTTTTCTCGGTAGCGAGCAGGCTTTCCGGTGTCGGCCTCAACATCGATGAAATAAACGCCAACAACGAGATTTGCGAGTTCATCACGGTCACCCACCTCACCCATTTTTTCAATTTTGTCGGTGTCTTCAGTAATGAGAGCCTCTTTGTAGTCCATGGACCATTCATAGTCCGGCGTAAGCCAAACATTCAGACCATCTCGTAATGTGTTAGCGGTCAGGGCCTGCGGGCCCTTACCTTTGTGTTTTAGCGTACTCATGAGACAGCCTTTAAAACGGATCGAATATCTTGATTGTTTGCTCTATAGCCAAGCATCAGAACAGCAGGCCCTTTAATAGAGGCCGCGACCATATCATCCGCCATTTGCGCTAAAGTGGTTGACACAATGATTTGTTCGGGCCGAGTCGCATTTTCGACGACGGTTACAGGCGTATCAGGGCTAGCGCCGTGCAATAATAAACGCCCTTGAATAAAGCGTGAGGCACCAACCCCCATATAGACAACGGCGCGAGACCCTTGCTCTGCGAGTGACCGCCAGTCTTGCTCTGCATAACCTTTGGCATCATGTCCGGTAATAAAGCTAACAGACGAGTTTTTTCCACGCGTTGTAAGAGACGCACCAATTTCCGCGGCCGCACCAGCCGCCGCCGTAATGCCGGGAACAATCTTAAACGGAATATCTGCCGCTTTAAGCACATCAATTTCTTCATCGGCGCGACCAAAGATAAGAGGGTCGCCACTTTTCAGACGGACAACATGGTGACCCTCTTTCGCTTTCTCAACGATTAGTGTGTTTATCTCATCCTGAGACACAGACGGCCCATTCGGCGTTTTTCCGACATAAATATATTCCGCTTCGCGGCGTCCAAGTTCTAAGACTGATTGGCTGACAAGGCGGTCATAAACAATGACATCAGCACTATGCAGGGCTTGTTGCGCGGCAAAAGTCAAAAGATCAGGGTTACCCGGCCCAGACCCTACCAGAGCCACTTGCCCTGATTTAACAGCGCCGCTACCTGCCAATGCACTTTCAACGATCTGCGTAAACGCCTTAGCGTCTTTTCTGATATGGGCGTTTAAATCTTTGCCATTAAAAATCTTAGCCCAGAATGTCTGCCGGTCCGATAGCGAAGGCATAATTTCTTTCACTTTCGCGCGTAGATCACGCGTAAGTTCGGCCAAGGATCCAAGCGTGGACGGAAGTTTTTTCTCTAAATCAGCTTTCAAAGCACGGGCCAATCCGGGGCTCGTGCCTTCAGTACCAATAGAAATAAGTACAGGTGCACGGTCCACTAAAGCCGGCGTAATAAAATCACACGCATCTTTTTGGTCAGCAGCATTAATTAAGATATTATGCTCTCGGCAAAGACGCGCGATTTCTGCATTAAGGTCGTCATTGTCATAAGCCGCGTAAACCAAACGCGCGCCAATCAAGTCCGTTAATTCAAAGTCTTTTTTCCTCCAGATCAAAAGACCCTTTGTTTTCCATCGTTCAATTTCTGGGCTAATTGTCTCAGAAATAACTTCGAGTCGTGCCTCTGTCTTTATAAGCGTGCGGAGCTTGGCTTCAGCTGCCTCACCACCCCCAAAGATACGGATAAGCGCGTCTTTGGTGTCAACATGTATCGGGAGATATCGCATGTGAAATTTCCAATCGTCTTATAGCTTGCGTCAGCTAAGCGTTCTATATATAGAACAGTTTGAGCAAAATCTAGTCCGGCATTGAATTATTGCCAGATTATTCTTCACAAAGCCGCGAGGGCTTTACCTTGGAAAGACTATGCCGAGACAAAAACGACAATTCTGTCCTGAAACAGATGCCTTATCAGAAAAGCTGGGACAAACGATTCTGCGATTAAGAACAGCCGATAAATTATCCCTCGGTGAACTCTCAGAAATGTCCGGTGTGGCTAAATCCATGATTAGTCAAATCGAAAAGAATGAGACAAACCCCTCTCTGGCCACACTGTCACGTTTAAGCCTTGCATTAGGCACAAGTGTAGAAGCTATGGTTTCGAATGATGATACGCATGATGCCCTTGTTGAAAAATTATCAACGAAAGACATCCCGCTTTTAAGAAGTGAGGACGGCTTATGCGAATTACGCATTATCGGCTCTATTGATACGGTCCAATGGGTACAGTGGTATGATTTCAAGGCGGAAGAAGGCGGGGTTCTCGAAAGCTCGCCTCATCCTGATGGTTCAATAGAAAACCTTAGTATTTTAGAAGGCGAAATCAAAATCGATATTGGGCAGCAAAGTTGGACAGTCAAAGCGGGCGAAACGATCCGATATCGCGCTGATCGGGAGCATAAACTTACAAACACGGG
Organism: uncultured Algimonas sp.; assembly: GCA_964435725.1. Taxonomy (GTDB): domain Bacteria; phylum Pseudomonadota; class Alphaproteobacteria; order Caulobacterales; family Maricaulaceae; genus Litorimonas. Next base: position 21,496 of record CAYTAJ010000032.1, on the reverse strand, counting down.
CTCTGGCCCTGCTCATGCAACCATGGTCAATATCCTAGCCCATATGGTACGCAGTTAAGCTTTGTTATTTTAGAGACTTGCGCATCATATAAACTGCTTTAATGAGCGAAAAATGACTTATCATTCTCATCTCAATCATGATGTGAAGGCCAATTTTGGCCAAGCGCTTTTAGCATCTTTGGCACCGGATAGTGGCCTATGGATGCCCGACAGCTTACCCTTCTATTCAGATGAAGAAACGGCTGTCATGGGTGCGGTCGACTTCTGGGAGTGCGCGTCTATCCTCGCTGCGAATTTTACAGATCAAGCGATAGACATGACCGCACTCAGAGCGCTATGTAAAGATGCTTATAATTTCTCTGTTCCTCTAAAAACTTTAAGCGGCAAAACGCTTGATGTCGCAATGGCCGAGGATGATGACGAATATATCCTCGAACTTTTTCACGGGCCTACACTGGCTTTTAAAGATTTTGCTGCCCGCTTTATGGGACGATCGGCTTCACACCTCATGCAAGCCTCTGGTGAAAGCCGAACAATTTTGGTCGCGACATCAGGTGATACAGGCGGAGCAGTTGGTGATGCATTCCTTGACCAAGACGGCATAAAAGTTGTCATTTTATTCCCCGAAGGCGGGGTCAGTAAAATTCAAGAGCAACAACTCTGCACAATGGGTGATGAGCACGCAAATGTAAGCGCTGTCAGCATTCAAGGCACATTTGATGATTGCCAGCAATTGGTCAAAGATGCCTTTGCTGATACTGAACTATCAAAGAAACACAATTTAATGTCCGCGAACTCGATTAATGTGGGTCGTGTTATTCCTCAGAGTTTTTATTATTTCTGGACATCACTTCAATTAAAGGCAGCTCATCCTGGCGTTCCTATTGTCTTTAGTATTCCCTCCGGAAATCTCGGTAATCTGACAGGTGGCATCATTGCTAAATTAATGGGTGCGCCGATTAATAAATTCGTTGTCGGTCACAATGCGAATGACCCTTTCATCGATTATTTGGCTGAAGGCGAATATAGACCACGCCCGTCTGTCGCAACGCTATCGAATGCTATGGACATTGGACGCCCCAATAATTTCCCCCGTATTCTTGACCTTCTTGGGAACAATTATGACACCGTAAAAGATGTCTGTTGGGGGGCGTCGTTCAGTGATGAAGAAACAGAACGCCATCTCCGCCGCGTTTATAACAGTACCGGCTATATCATGTGCCCGCATACAGCCGTCGGACATTTGGCCATGAATGCCTATACAGAACAGGCGGATGAACCTTTTATAAAGGTCACAGTGGGTACAGCACATCCGGCGAAATTTGCTGATAGTGTGGAACGCATTATTGGAGATGACATTCCACTTCCACCTGCCCTCGCGGAAATCATGCAAAAGACAAAGCGCGTGACAAAGCTTGCGCCTGATTTACAGTCTCTCAGTGACTATCTCGATACCTTGTGAAACTAGACCGCACGACATTCGAAGAAAAATATAAATCCGGCGAATTGCACATCGCATTCATCGGCATGTCAAATATTGGCAAGAGCTATACCGCCATGCGTCTGGCGACTGATTTTGATTTCAGACTTATAGAAGTTGATAAACTCATATGGGAAGTGCTTGGTCATAATGACATGGAGGCATTTGCCGCGTGGCAAGGCCAACCCTATTCCAAGGGATATCAAACGCGAGAACAGGAATCAATTCGCCTCGAAACGTCCGCCACACAGCAGGCCTTAAAAACCCAAGCGGGGAATCATATCCTCGATACGACCGGAAGTGTGATCTACACAGGCCAAGAGACTTTAAAGAAACTCTCAGAAACGCATTATGTCGTCTATATTGAAGCGTCTGATACCGCGTTAGAGCGACTAAAGATTCAATATTTTAAACAACCCAAACCTCTTATTTGGAAAGGTCACTTTAAGAAAAATTTGGGTCAGACGAATGAAGAGGCCATTATTGCTTCTTACCCCGCTTTACTGTCGTCTCGTGCAAAGACTTATAAAAGCTTAGCAGACGCAACACTCTCAAGTGAGTTCATTTTGAATGCCGACGTAAACGCAAAAGATGTCTTCGAGTCTTTAAAGCCAGCCGTTTAAGAGACGCTCTTTCGACAAATCAGCAAGAAGTTGGATATGGTCATCCCGGGCGTTTAAGCACGGCACAGCCGTAAAATTCTCTCCGCCATGCTCTTCAAAACTCTCATTCGCTTCAATCTTTATTTCCTCTAAGGTCTCCAAACAATCGGCTGAAAAACCCGGCATCATGACGGCGACATTTTTCACGCCTTGTTCCGGCAGCTTTTCCAAAGTCTTATCTGTATAAGGCTGCAACCAAGCTTTTGGCCCAAAACGCGATTGGAAGGTTGAGTAGAGATAATCCTTACTTAAGCCCATATGCTCTCGCATGAGTTCTGTCGTTCTCAAGCACTCACCTTGATAAGGATCACCTTTATCAACATAGCTTTGCGGAAGACCGTGATAGGAGGTGATGATGGCGTCAGGTTTCCAATCCAATGTCGCTAAATGCTCATTCAAACTATCCGCCAAAGCTTTGATGTATCTCGGGTCATCATAATAATGCCGCAGAAAACGTATCTCCGGCATATTCATCCGTTTTTTAATGGCTTTCCCCACCCCATCAAAAACAGACGCTGTGGTCGCGCCGGCAAATTGCGGGTAAAGAGGCAATACGCCAATGCGCGTGCACCCTTTTGCTACGAGCGCATCAATACTAGCACCAATCGAGGGGTTGCCATAACGCATGGCGATTTCAACGTGAACATCATCACCCAATATTGCTTGAACACCTTCGGCTTGCTGTTGGGTGATACGAATGAGCGGCGCAGTATCAACAGGTTCTTCTTGATCAGAAAACTCCGGTTCATTCCAAATACTGGCATAAGCTTTTGCAGAGCGCGCTGGTCGGGTCCTGAGAATGATACCATGTAAAATTGGACACCACAGCCACCGCGTCGTATCCACCACCCGCTTGTCATGCAGAAACTCAAATAAATATTTGCGCGTGGCTTTTGCCGTTGGTGCGTCTGGTGAGCCTAAGTTCACCATTAAAAGACCGGGTTTTGACATTTATTTTATCTTCTCTTTGCCAAACTTTTCAAAAAGTCATAATTTTCATAAGACTATGGCGCTTATTACACGCCAACCATTGACCTTATTCTCGTAGTGCTTACGAATAGAGAAATAGATTGGCTTGCCAAGAATTGATTTAATTCTGCACGAATTTGCGAGGATTTATGAGACTGATATTATCATCTGCTGCCAGCCTGTTGGCTTTATCACTGGTCGCTTGTCAGGAAACGCCGGAAACGCAAGCTGAAACTGTTACAACTACAGTCGAAGCCGTGCCTTCAGTTGAAACACCGACTCAGAAGCCCGCCACAATTCAAGAGGCCAAAGAGTTTCTGGAAACTGCTGAAAAAGATATTGAGCTTTTGGGCGAGCACGCGGCGCGTATTTACTGGGTGAATGCAAACTTTATCACAGATGATACAAATTGGCTCGCCGCTAAAATTGGCGAGGAAGGCGCCCTCCTCTCAACCCGACTAGCCAATGAAGCTAAACGCTTTAATGATTTAACCCTGCCCGCCGATATGCGCCGAAAAATGGATATGTTGAAGCGTGGCTCAAATTTCCCGGCACCTGAACGGCCCGGTGCTGCGAAAAAACTTTCGGAAATCATGACAACGCTGAACTCAGCTTATGGGACAGGTAAATTTGAATATAAAGGCGAGATGATCACACTAGGTCAAGCCAGTGATATCATTGCTAAATCCGATAACCCAGAAGAATTACAAGCTGTTTGGGAGGGCTGGCGTACGGTCTCTCCTCAAATGAAAAACGACTATTCTGAAATGGTCAAAATCATCAATGAGGGTGCACAAGAACTGGGTTATGCGGATGCAGGCGCTCTTTGGCGCGGTGGCTATGACATGGATGCCGATGAATTTGTCAAAGAAACAGACCGTATTTGGGGTCAGGTAAAGCCTCTTTATGATCAATTACACTGTGCTGTCCGTGCCGGATTAAATGAGAAATATGGCGACGAGGTTGTCCCTCTGGATCAGCCCATGCGCGCTGACATTCTCGGCAATATGTGGGGTCAAAGCTGGGGCAATGTCTATGATGTGGTCGCCCCCGAAGGTGCTGCGCCGGGCGTAGATACAACTAAGCTTTTAGAAGAAAATGGCTATGATGCCCTCAAAATGGTGAAAACGGCCGAGACGTTTTTCACCTCTATGGGATTTGAGCCTCTACCTGACTCATTTTATCAGCGTTCGCTTATAACAAAACCGGCGGATCGTGAAGTTGTGTGTCATGCTTCAGCTTGGAACATTGACTGGAAAGACGACATCAGAATAAAGATGTGCACCAAGGTCAACGCCGAGGACTTTTCGACCGTTCATCACGAACTTGGGCATAATTTCTATCAGCGCGCCTATAAAGACCAGGCGGTCTTCTACCGTGATGGCGCCAATGATGGTTTCCATGAAGCGATTGGCGATATGATTGCCCTATCCATTACGCCTGAATATCTTGTCCAAATCGGCTTACTTGATGAAGCTGACCTACCGGGTTCAGATGCGGATCTGGCCCTCTTAATGCGTCAAGCTATGGACAAGGTTGCCTTCTTGCCTTTTGGCCTGATGGTCGATCAATGGCGTTGGAAAGTTTTTAACGGTGAATACTCACCTTCTGAATATAATGATGGATGGTGGGAACTTCGTAAAAAATATCAAGGACTTAGAGCCCCTAGCTCACGTCCGGCCGATGCTTTTGATCCGGGAGCCAAATATCACATTCCGGGGAATACGCCCTATATGCGCTATTTCCTCGCGCATATCCTGCAATTCCAATTCCACAAGGCGGCTTGTGACGCCGTAGGGTTTGAAGGCCCACTGCATCGTTGTTCTGTCTACGGCAACAAAGAGGTTGGTGATAAATTCCAAGCCATGTTGGAGATGGGCTCATCGAAACCATGGCCGGATGCACTTGAAGCCTTCACAGGGACACGTGAGATGGATGGTTCTGCGATTCTCGAATATTTTGCGCCTTTGCAAGCTTATCTAGAAGAACAAAATAAGGATCGCACCTGCGGCTGGTAAATTACTGCTCCCTTTGCCTTATGGTTAAGAGAGCTGTAAGATTTAGAGCATAGCGTTTCGCTATGCGTACCGTGCCAAATACAACAGATTCGTTCCCTCAGTCTTTGAGAAAACCGCGCATTCAAACGATTTTGATTGCCACAGACCAACCTGAGCAGATTGAAGACCTTATTATCCAACTTCGAAATCGGGATTTTAACGTCCAACTGTCTTATTTTGACGGCGCAAAGCTCTCAGCCATGCCTGTGTCGCCGCCAACAGCCATTATCTGTAGGTTTTCAGACAATTCCGGTAAGGCTTCAACTATTGCAGAGATTTTAAAGCAACACTATGCGCCAGTCTCATTGCCCATAATTGGTATTATTGGCACAGCGCTGACAAGCCAAGATACAGCCTTCGACAGCATAATTATTCAACCAGCTCATGCCTCTCAAATTGCAAACCGCGTCAACTCATTGATCCGCCTCGGGGCAATGGAACAAGAAATCACGCTACGCATTGAAACGCTGGAGCAAGATTTTGCACAGGCTGTTCACGTTGAAGATGATGGCGAGCATCCGCCTTTTAGAATTCTTTTCATTGGCCGTCCCTCGCCCTCTTTCATGATTGTCGTCAACGCTTTGCAAGAAAAAAACGTTGAAGTGGTCGCTGCTTTCACCTCCTTCAGCGCCTTTGATTACTTGCATGAAGCCAGTTTTGACGCGGTTGTCATGAATGCTTTGGAACAGCCGGAACCGTCATTGTCTATATCCGAAACTATGCGTCGAAATTCACGGCTCTATAACGTCCCGATCCTGTTTATCGTTGACGGAGATCATTTTGATTATGCCGATAAGGCCTATGAGAGTGGTGCGAGCGATATTATCAATGTGCGCAATAGCGTTGATGAAACATCCGGCCGCGTTTTAGAACTCGCCAATTATCACCGCCTTCATGGTGAACTGAAGCATGAATTTGTAAAGCTAGGAGAAAAAGGCGGGATTTGTCAACAAAGCAAATGCTACACAAAAGCTTTTATGGACAAGCACTCGGAGCGCGTTTTAGCAAATGCGAAAAAACAAAATGTGCCCCTCTCTTTTTTAGCGCTCGAATTAACGCCCGAATGTTCTCAGGCCGTTGACCCCAGTTTTATGAATGATGCTGTGGCCCGTATTGGCGGAATCTTAAAGAACCTCGTTCGCATGCAAGATACCGTGTCATACTACGCGCCGTACTCATTCCTACTCATGTTCCCGAATACAACGGAATACGAAACGCAGACCATCCTAAAGCGTGTTAAAGCGCTAATGGATTGCACAGCTTATGAAAGCGGTGTGCCGAATGCAGCCCTGACAATGGCAATGAATAGCGCGATTATCGAAGCCGAAAAGGGTGAAAGCGCTAAAGAGGCCATAGATCGGGTTATTACGCATCTTTCCTATCAAGGTTCGATGCCAGACTATGGTTTTGAGGACGCGCAAAGCGCCTAAATCAAGGCTTCAATTGCCCGTTTCGCTCCGCGCACACGGGGTTTAGGGTTTTCAAAATTCCCTTGAACCAAGATCGTTTGGTCCGGACGTAATCGCCACCCACTATTCTGTGTAATGGCATTCATGATAACAGATGGATCTTTGATATCGGCATGACGCATAGACAGAACAATGCCACGCGGTCCTGCATCCACTTTTTCTACATGCGCTTTTCTGCATAAGCGTTTGATTTGCATGACTTCAAAGAGAGAACGGACTTCATCAGGTAAAGGTCCAAATCGGTCAATCAATTCCGCCATAAGCGCATTACCGCCTTCATCATCCTCAATCTCAGAGATGCGGCGATAGGTCGATAAACGCAGATTCAAATCGGGAATGTATGTTTCCGGAATGAGGATCGCGACGCCAACATTGACCTGTGGTGTCCAGCTTTGATCCGCCACAGTTTCATCTTCTCTCAGCTCGGCCACAGCTTCTTCAAGCATATGCTGATAAAGCTCCACGCCCAGTTCTTTCATATGACCGGACTGTTCTTCACCTAGAGGGTTGCCGCCCCCTCGCATATCTAAGTCATGACTCGCTAAGGTGAAACCTGCCCCTAATGTATCGAGGGATTGAAGGATTTTGAGACGTTGTATTGCTTCTTTGGTCGCTACATGTTCGTCCGGCATCGTCAAATAGGCATAAGCGCGAATTTTTGATCGTCCGACACGACCTCGCATCTGATAGAGTTGCGCCAGACCAAATCGATCCGCGCGATAGACCACCATTGTGTTGGCCGATGGAATATCAATACCGCTTTCTATAATCGACGTTGAAATCAAGACATCATACTCACCGTCATAAAAGGCATTCATAATGTCTTCGAGCGCGCCCGCCGCCATTTGGCCATGTGCGATGACATATTTCACCTCTGGTACAGAGGCCTTCATAAACTCTTCTATGCGCGGAATATCGGCGATACGCGGGGCAACAAAATAGGACTGCCCACCCCGATATCTCTCGCGCAATAAAGCCTTTCGGATAGAGATTTCATCAAAGGGCATCACAAATGTCCGCACCGCGAGACGATCAACCGGTGGCGTAGCAATGAGCGATAAATCACGAATACCAGAGAGTGCCATTTGGAGTGTACGGGGTATTGGCGTTGCCGTTAGCGTCAACATATGCACGTCGGCGCGTAATGACTTTAAACGCTCTTTATGCTGCACCCCGAAACGTTGCTCTTCATCAACAATAACAAGGCCTAAGTCGGAAAACTTAATCGTTTTCGCGAGCAGCGCATGTGTACCGATAACTATATCACACTGCCCCTGCTCTAGAGCCTCTTTCGTGCGCTTGGCTTCGCTGTTCGATACGAGTCGAGAAAGTTGGCGCACTCGAACGGGCCAGCCTTTAAAACGAGACGAAAATGTCTTGTAATGTTGGCGTGACAAAATCGTGGTCGGCGCAATAATGGCCACCTGTCGACCACTCATAGCAACTGCGAATGCGGCGCGTAATGCCACTTCGGTCTTACCAAAGCCCACATCACCACAAATCAAACGATCCATTGGACGCCCGCTTTCAAGGTCTGTGAAGACATCTTGGATGGCGTTTAACTGGTCGTCTGTCTCAGCATAAGGAAAACGCGCGGCGAATTCGTTGTACGTGGCCACATCAATATGGATAGGATCAATCGTTCGCATCGCTCGTTTAGCGGCAATTTTAATAAGACCTGCCGCCATATCTTTGAGGCGCTTCTTGGCTTTGGCTTTTCGGGACTGCCACGCAACGCCGCCAAGCTTATCGAGTAAAGCGCCTTCCGATGCGGAACCATAGCGTGAGAGCAATTCGATGTTCTCAACAGGCAAATAGAGCTTTGCGCCACCATGATATTCAAGTTCCAAACAATCATGTGGCGCAGAGGAAACTTGCAAAGTCTTGAGACCAAGATACCGCCCTAGCCCGTGATCAATATGCACAATCAAATCACCGGGCTGCATGGCCGCTGCATCAGAGATGAAATTCTTAGCCTTGCGCTTACGTCCACGATTAACGAGACGGTCGCCCAGAATATCTTGTTCAGAAATAACGGTCAGGCCGTCGATTTCAAACCCTTGTTCGGATGGCAAAACCGTTCGCCAGACAGAGCCCTTGTCTTTGCTAAAAATATCTGGCCCTCGGTCGAGTTTTGGAACCACTAAGTCATGGTCTTCAAAAACATTGCCAAGCCTGTCGAGAGACCCTTCAGACCACGCCGCAATTAACACACGTTTATTCTCAAACTTAAGTGATTGAATATGGTCTTTTACCGCTTCAAAAACATTCGCACCTTCTGTGCGCCGCTCGGGTGAGAAACTCCGCCCTACTCGGCCTTCAAAATCAATTAATTCGTCCGCATCCGCAGGCCTGAAAACCGAATGATAGCGTCGCGTGAGAGGAGACGTCATCTCTGCCCACTCATCCTCATCTAAGTAGAGGCGTGTGGGGTCTAATGGGCGATAAAGTCCAGCTGTTTTCGACGGATTACCGGAACCCGTATCACGGGCCTCTGCATGTTCTTGGCGTGCGGAGAAGAAATCTTCGATAACATCCCAACGTTCACTTCTGGCTTCATTCAATAGCCCGTCCAAGGCGTAGAGCGCACCCACACCAATATAATCAAAAACGGTTTCCGTATGGGAGTGGAATAGCGGTAGATAGTGCTCTAATCCTTGTGTTCGGATACCATCACTAACCGCCGCATAAGTCGGGTCATGGCTCACGCCCCCTCCGAAAGCCGCGATATAGTTTTTACGAAACAAGCTTATCGTATCTTGTGATAGAAACACTTCACTCACCGGCGCGAGTTGAACCTGTTTGATTTTGTCAGTTGTTCGCTGTGTCGTCACATCAAACGTTCGAATGGACTCTAACTCATCCCCGAAGAAGTCTAAACGAATGGGCTCCTTTAGAGCTGGCGGAAAGACATCAACAATACCGCCTCTTATCGCATAATCACCCGCCTCCATAACCGTCGAAGCACGGCTATAGCCATTATAATCCAGATAGGATTGCAATTGCTCTCTGGCGACAGCTGTCCCAGCCACGGCCATAAAGCCCGCTTTTGCAAGCGTCGCTCTAGGCGGGACTTTCTGCATCGCAGCACTCACCGTTGTGACGATAATCATCGGCGTATCAGGCGACATCGACGCCAATGTAAAAAGCGCAGCAGCGCGTTTTGCAGCCAAAGCCCGTCCCGGCGAAATTCGGTCATAAGGCAAACAATCCCATGCCGGGACATTCAAGACGAGCAAATCAGGCGCAAAATATTGACAAGCCGCAGTAAAAGAAGCCGCCCGCGTGTCATCTCTAGCTATAAACACACCCCGCCCACCGCGTTGCTTAATCGCCTTACAGAAAACAAGTGCGTCTGCGCCTTCGGGCAAACCCGCAGCGGTCAGCGACCTCTCTGGCCCTGTGTAACGATTAACCTGTATCTGCATGGTTTAGGCGTTGGGTTTGAAAGCGCGCAGGCGTTCTAACAAAGGCGTATCATAATTGGCCGGAACAGGCAGGCTGCCCGTTATCCAAGCATAGATGTCATGATCCTTGGCCCCTAAGAGGTCCTCAAACATCGTCAAATCTTCATCACTCATCGTCTCTATATTGGCTTTGGCATAGCCGCCCAAAATCATATCGGCTTCTTTAAAACCGCGATAATTGGCACGATAGACAAGGCGTTTTCGGCGAGGATCAAGCATGGCGCGTCCCTAAACGATTTGAAAGCCTCTGTCACGGTCACATTGCGCCCTTGCACATGGCTGTTTGTCGCGCCTAAAAGCCCTTATGTCCGCTAATTCAAGTCCCGGTCGACCGCAGCATTTATTCCCGCTTTTTGCGGATATCGAAACGCTGAGCGGCATAGGCCCGAAAACCGCTCCCTTGCTGGAACGCGCTATGGGTCGGCGCATAAAGGATTTGATTTTCACGCCTCCTACAGGCGTCATTGACCGGTCCAACCGCCCTGGTATCGCCAATGCAATTGCAGGTGAAATAGCCACTTTTGTCGTGACAGTTGGCTCTCATAGACCACCTAAAAACCGAAACAGGCCCTATCGTATTCAGGTTTATGACCAAACGGGCGAAATGGAGATCACATATTTCAAAGCGCGTGCCCCGCAAATGGAAGCACTATTTCCCGAAGGATCACAGCGCATTATTTCCGGCAAAACTGAGAGCTTTAACGCCCAACTACAAATGACTCATCCAGACTATGTTTTGGCGTTGGATAAAGCCGATTCTATGCCGCGAATTGAACCGCTTTACCCCCTTACCGCTGGGCTGTCCCAAAAGTTTGCGGGCAAAACTGTCCGTGCCGCGCTTGATGTTTTTGATACAATGTCACCACAAAGCGAATGGCTTGATACGGCGTTTTTAGCCCAACAAGATTGGGAGAATTTTGACCACTGCCTCAAAACTCTTCACCGACCTGAACACGCTGTTGACATTAGCGCGGATAGCCCCATTAGGCGCCGACTGGCCTATGATGAGCTTTTTGCAAAACAGCTCGCTATTGCCCTTGTTAGGGAAAGTACGAGAAAAGCCCATGGACGGCCCTTGAGTCACCAAGGGACTTATGTGGATGATGTCTTGAAAGCCGCGCCATTCAAACCGACAGGCGCGCAAGAACGGGCTTTCGAAGACATAAAATCCGATATGCAATCGCCTTCTCGCATGGCCCGCTTACTTCAAGGTGATGTCGGCGCGGGTAAAACCTTTGTTGCAGCGCTCGCCGCCGCCTATGCCGCCGAAGCCAGCGTGCAAACCGCTATAATGGCCCCTACGGAAATTTTGGCGCGACAACATGCCGAAACACTGACGCAGATGCTCGAACCTGCGGGCTTAACGGTAGAAGCCATTACCGGACGCGATAAAGGCAAACCCCGCCAGGCCCTGAACACCGGACTATCCGAGGGATATATTGACGTCGTAGTGGGCACCCACGCGCTATTCCAAGACTCTATGGAATTTAAAGATCTTGGCTTAGTCATTATTGATGAACAACATCGCTTCGGTGTCAGAGATCGATTAAAGCTCGCCAATAAAGGCAAAGCCCCTGACCTGCTCGTTATGACAGCAACCCCTATCCCGAGAACTTTGGCCCTTACGAGCTATGGTGACCTAGATGTCGTCAAACTTGATGAAAAACCCGCGGGTCGAAAACCAATCGAAACACGCATAGTCCCTCTGCAAAGACTGGATGATGTTATCGACGGTATTGGACGGCAGATTAAAGAGGGCAATCAAGTCTATTGGGTCTGCCCCTTGGTTGAAGACAGCGAAGTTATGGACCTAACCTCTGTTGAAGACCGGCACCGGCAACTCACCGCTATATATGGCGATCAAGTCGGGCTTTTACATGGCCGTATGAGCGGACAAGAGAAAGAACAAATCGCCTTGGATTTCAAGTCGGGTAGGTACAAAGTCTTGGTCGCCACGACCGTAATTGAAGTCGGTGTCGATGCCCCCAATGCAACAATTATTGTTATCGAACATGCTGAACGCTTTGGATTAGCCCAACTTCACCAATTACGTGGTCGCGTGGGGCGTTCTGATAAACAATCCACCTGTCTTCTGCTTTATAAAGGACCATTATCTATCAATGGCAAAGCCCGATTGGAGATTTTGCGTGAGAGTGAGGATGGTTTCCTGATTGCTGAAAAGGACTGGGAGCTCAGAGGGTCAGGCGACCTCTTGGGCGCAAGGCAGAGTGGTATGCCTGATTTTAAATTTGCTAATTTGGATAAGCATAAATCATTGCTAGAAACCGCTGTCCAAGATGCCCGTCTGTTAGTGCAAAATGATCCCGGATTAGAATGCCCAAGAGGACGGGCCGCCCGGGACTTACTCTACCTATTTGAACAAGACTATGGAGTCGCCCTTATGCGGGCGGGTTAGGTCCTGCTAACATTTCATTGCTTAGGGTAACGGCCACTTTTTTCTTACGACCATTACTTGGCAATTCGACCTCTTCATTCGATGACACCATGCCTCCGCTAATTATCATCTTTGCGCCCTCTTCCGGCGTCATATCCAGAATTTTGAGGTCCTCACGCTTGGCGAACAAAAGAAACCCTGATGTCGGATTGGGCGTTGTTGGCACAAAAACACAAACATGCCCCTCACCCATGACTTTCTCAGGGGCACCTTGAAGGTCTGTTGTGATAAATCCTATGGCCCATAACCCTTTACGCGGATATTCGATCAAACAGACCTCGCGAAACGCCTGGTCTTTCTGTTGGGCAACAATGACGACAATTTGCTTCACGAATGAATAAACACTGCTCGCAATCGGAACACGCGCCAAAAGGCGTTCTGTCGCTTTCAAGATAGAAGTGCCTACGATATTCGAGGCTAATGTGCCCAGAAAAATCAAGCCTAAAAATGTGATGATGAGACCGAGTCCCCAAATCTCAAACCCAATATAGGTTTTAGGATTCACAATATCCGGCAGAACAGTCCAAACGCGGTCATCAATAAACTGGATAAAGGTCGTCACCGCCCAATAGGTCGCTATTATGGGTAATGCGACAACAACACCTGTAAGAAAACGATTTCGAATAAATTTTAAAAAGCGGAATTTGGCACGTCGACCATGTCCGCGAAGGTTCGTTTTCTTTTTTTTGACTGGTGTATCAGTCATTATATTTTCCAGTCTTGAATAAAACGCTTAGAGCTTATCTTATAAGGCGTTAATGTTGTGTATTACACTTCCCAATTACGACGAAGATAAGTTATAGTTTTGTCATAAGAAAGGAAAATCACATGCGCTTGAAGTCGAGTTTGACCATTTTTAGTGCAGTTTTCTTCCTCACGCTCGCTTTGGTCTATCTCTATAGAGATGATATTTTTCAACATATTCAGGACCCTGGCCAACCTTTCCAAACCTATGAACGGCCTATCGCACCCGATTATGAAAGTTCGGAAGCTTGGCTAACCTTACCAGATCTATCAAAAGACACTTATGACAACCCCGCGAAAGGCGATGTCTTTGTTGTCGTGCCGAGTGTATATCGTGGGGGGAAACACTGGAACCTGCCGAGTAATGATTTACGTCGTAAAGGTAATCTCGAGCGCATTGTACGTCCAAATTATGTTACGCCTTATGCCGATGCAGGTCGACTATTTGCTCCCTTTTACAGACAAGCCTCGTTATATTCTTATATGACACAAAGAGAAGACGCGCGCATGGCGCAGGATTTAGCCTATCAAGATGTCAAACGCGCCTTTCAGTTTTTCTTAAAAAATTCGCCGCCGGAACGCCCGATTGTATTGGTGGGACACAATCAAGGGGCCAGTCACGTCCAAAGACTCCTCGCAGATTTTTTTGCAGGCTCCGCTAATCAGGCAAATATGAAACGGTTAGCCGTGGCTTATGTTATAGATTACCCGCTCACTCAAAAAATTCTCGATGGACCGCTTCAGGGTATTCCGGTGTGTAAATCATCGACTGAAACTGGTTGCGTTGTCGCTTTTGGTGCTTTTGCACCGAATGAAGGCGCAATTGCCGAAAGGTTTGGGTCGCGTCTTTTGGCTCATAACGGTGAGGAATATGCCTCTGTTCAAGGCGAGGCCCTCATTTGCGTTAATCCCCTACTCTGGACACAAAGTGAAGATTACGCACCGGCGCGCCTTCACAAAGGCGGCGTGGCTGCAGAAGGTTTAGATCCTGATATGCGCCCTGCGCCTCTTCCGAAACAAGCGGGCGCACAATGTCAGGATGGTCTTTTACTTATCGATAAACCACGGTCGCGGTCTTTACGTCGCCCTCTAAAGGTTGGTGGAAAATTTAGAACCCTGCCCTCTAATCTTTTCTATGAGGACTTACGAGTCAATGCGATTACGCGCGTTGAGAAGGTACTCGAAAGTGGACGATTGCCCAAACGTGCAAAATTATTAGATGGCTTTGATGTATTAGAGGTCGAAGACAGCCCTATCGGCGAAGTAATTGATGTTAAGCCGTAATATAAGTTTGCTCTCTAAAGCGTGAACATTTTGGCAAAAAATATCCAGAAAACTATTGGATTTTATGCCGCGCTTAAGGCATCTGAAGAGCAGTAATTCTTTCGGAGTCTCTTATGATTGCTAGTTCAGTTTTAGATCTCATTGGCAACACCCCACTTATTCGTCTCAATGATGCCTCTGAAATGACAGGCTGTGAGATTCTCGGGAAAGCGGAGTTTCTCAATCCCGGGCAGTCCGTAAAAGATCGCGCTGCCCTATCCATTATTCGCAAAGCTGAAGCGAATGGCACTCTACGCCCTGGTGGGGTCGTCGTGGAGGGCACAGCGGGAAATACCGGCATTGGCTTGGCAATGGTGTGTTCTGCTTTGGGATATCGCTGTAAAATCGTTATTCCCCGCACACAATCTCAAGAGAAAAAAGACTCTATCAAGCTTCTCGGTGCGGAACTCATTGAAGTGGATGCTGTTCCTTATTCTAATCCGGGGAATTATATCCACACCTCAAAACGTCTGGCAGAGGAACTCGCAAAAACTGAACCGCATGGCGCTTTATGGGCGAACCAGTTCGATAATGTGGCCAATCGTGAAGCCCATATTGAGACAACCGGACCAGAAATTTTTGAGCAAACTGACGGGAAAGTTGACGGGTTCATTTGTGCCATTGGATCCGGCGGAACCTTGGGCGGTGTTTCAATGGCTCTAAAAAAATTTAAACCATCAGTACAAATTGGCGTGGCCGATCCGCTTGGCTCGAAAATGTATTCTTATTTCAAAAACGGAGAGTTAGAGAGTCACGGCAATTCAATAACGGAAGGTATAGGACAAGGCCGTATTACCGAGAATTTAAAAGATATTATTGTTGATCGTGCTTACCAAATTGATGATGTTGAAGCTCTTCAAATTATTTTTGAACTTAATCAACTTGAAGGTATTTGTTTAGGCGGGTCATCCGGAATCAATATTGCTGGCGCTATCCACATGGCGCGTGACCTCGGCCCCGGCCATACGATTGTGACGATACTCTGTGATTATGGGCAGCGCTATCAGTCTAAAGTTTACAATCCGGACTTCTTACGTGAGCGGAACCTCCCTGTTCCGAATTGGTTGTGCTAACAGACGTCGAAGACTCATCGAATTGGTTTGTTTCAGCCGATTGGTTGAATGAAAATCTGAACAATCCAAACATAAAAATCATTGATGGAACCTGGACCATTCCTGGCTCTACGGCTGAATTGCCTGAAGCTGTTATTGCGGGTTCTTTCTTTGCAGATTTAGGCCAATGGAAAGCCGTCACAAAACTTGGAGCCCCTTTTCATCCTAAAGAAATTATAGGCCAAACCCTCTCTCAAGCCGGTGTCTGCCCTGATAATCATATCGTCGTTTATGATAAGCAAGGCTATTTCTCCGCACCCAGAATTGCGTGGTCATTACGCGCCATTGGACATGACAAAGTTTCTGTATTGAGGGATGGATTACCGAGCTGGCTCGCAAATGAATATCCCACCATTTACGATCATCAGTCTAATTCAGAGCCAACTAATTATATCACCAAACTACCTTTAGTGAGCGCAGTGACACTGGACAATATTGAAGAGTTGATTGGCACGGACATACAAATTGTTGATGCCCGCCCTGCGGAGCGGTTTGCTGGTATAACACCGGAACCAAGACCCGGTCTCAGGTCCGGACACATCCCCGGTTCAATCAACTTACCGCTCAACAAAGTGAAAAATTCTAAAGGCAAACTTCTCGAAGACCAATTTTTGGTGGCCGCAATTGAAACTGCCGGAATTGATCTCAATCGTCCAATAGTCACAACGTGTGGTTCGGGTGTGACCGCGTCTGCTCTGGCTTGGATATTCTATGACATTGGCAAGCATGACGTGTCTGTTTATAGCGGGTCATGGGCCGAATATGGCGCCTCCGATAAACCGATTGAAACGTCATGAAACGCGAAACAGAATTTACACACCTTGGAAGACCAAAAGCGGGACTTGGTACACCTGTAAATCCACCCATTAGTCGGGCTTCAACTTTATTGTTTGATGATGCGGCAGACCTATATCGAACAGATGTGAGAGGTTATGGCCGACATGGTGCAGGCGTTCATGATGAATTAGCAAAGCTGTTCACACACTTGGAAGATGGAGCCGGAACGACCTTATTTCCGTCAGGTCTTATGGCATGCACTGTGCCAATCCTGTCACAGGTGAAGTCCGGCGACCACGTTTTATTGACTGACTCTGTATACGGGCCAACACGGTCCTTCTGCCTGAATGCCCTTAAAGGCATGGGCGTCTCAGTGGACACCTATGACCCGCGTATAGGGAGTCATATTCGTGATATTATTAAAGAAAATACCAAGCTGATTATTCTAGAAAGTCCGGGATCTTTGACCTTTGAAATCCAAGATATTCCGGCGATCACGAAAACGGCCAAATCGAATGGCATAAAAACGCTTATCGATAATACATGGGCGGCCGGATTGATATTATCCCCACTCAAACTCGGCGTAGATATATCCTGCCATGCAGCCACCAAATATTTTGGTGGTCACTCAGATATTATGTTTGGCGCGGCTATCTCAGCCGACGAAAAGACAGCGAAACAAATTGCGCAAATGGCGAAGTATCTTGGCAATGCGAGTTCTCCTGATGATGCCTATCAAATTTTGCGTGGTTTCCGAACGGTCGTTCCGCGTTTCAAACAACAAGAATCTACGGCGTTTACTCTTGCTAATTGGCTTCAGTCGCGCCCTGAAATTCAAGAGGTTTTACATCCGGCCCTGGAAACGCATCCGGATCATGATATTTGGAAACGGGATTTCACAGGCGCAGGCTGTTTGTTTAGCGTCGTCACAAAACCCGCAGACCCAAAAATCATAGAAGCCTTTATCAATAAATTAGAGCTCTTTGGAATCGGGTATTCTTATGGTGGGTTTGAAAGCCTTGCGATTCAATGCGACCCTCAGCTCAGACGCGATATGAGTGAGCGTCCCAAAGGGCCACTTGTTCGCTTTGCTTGTGGCTTGGAGCATGTTGACGACCTTAAAAATGATATAGAACAAGCCCTTGCGATCCTTAATTAAAATGAAGCGATTTTGGCTTGGCCTTTTCGTTCTTCTAATAATTGGAACACTGTCTTCTTGCAGCAGTACGCGCATCTTGATGCAGCAAGCTCCCAAGAAAGCGGGTGAAATACCATCTCTTCCCGCTCTGAACTCAGCAGAAATACTACAGTCAGGGCTAGAAAAACACATTTTTGGCCCATTCCCCAAACTTCAAAATGTGGGGATCTCCTCAAAGAGAATAGTTGCGAAAAACGTTTTTATTGAAGGTAGCGAAATTGAAGAGTGGAAAGTCCAAGCCGGATTTGGCGGAAAAAAGCACGAGTTTCACATTGTGTTTGTTACCCAAAGTAAAACCGAAGATGCGCCGTTTATCATCACACAAAATTTTTGTCCGAATATAGCCGTTGTTCCAATTGACGGTATTACCGCCCCATCTGGAGAGTACTTTGATTGTTCAGGCGATGGCATCTTAGGATCCGTTTTCAGATACTTCTTTGGGCGTTATATCACTGTCCCACCTTATGAGATGATACTGAATAAAGGCTATAATATAGCCGTTATGTATCCGCCTGAATTTGTGCCAGACTCATCCGTTGGGGCACCGCGTGTTATAGATACGCTCTTTGAACATGATCTAGAAAGCAGAACAGGTGCTCTCGCGATTTGGGCCAGCTTGTCCGCTTGGCTCGCTGAAGAATTGAAGACCTCAACATCTACCGAGTCAGTGATTACCTATGGTCATTCACGTTATGGCAAAACGGCATTGATTGCGGCTGCGATGAACAATAAAATTGATGGAGTCATTGCACATCAGTCGGGCACGGGTGGCGCGTCAATATTGAGGGATGGAACCGGCGAAAGTGTGGCTCAGATAATGGAGAATTATCCGCATTGGTTCTCACCCAATTTTGCGAATTATGCTGATCGTGAAGAAACGCTTCCCGTTGATGCGCACATGTTGCTCGCACTTATCGCGCCGAGACCCGTGATGTTAGGCAATGCCAGACGCGATGTGTGGTCAGATCCTGAAGGTGCATTTTATGCGGCGAAAGCTGCCACTCCCGCTTGGCAAGATTTCGGAAAAACCGGCTTAACCGCAGATCGTCTTGATACGTTTAAGCCGGGTGATGACATTGCGTTTTGGCTACGTCCCGGAACGCACGGCGTGGTCGAAGAAGATTGGCCCGCATTCCTTGAATTTTTGGATGCACATTTTAAAAACTAAACGCGGTTTGGACTGACGGTCGGCATCACGCAAAGAATAATGGGAGTGGCAGGCCCAGTAGGACTCGAACCTACAACCTGCCGCTTAGAAGGCGGCTGCTCTATCCAGTTGAGCTATGGACCCCCAATTTAAATGGCCTCAGATTAATGCGTCCAAGGTAGTTTGCGATCATAGCTGAAATTATCAGCATAAGAGCGCGGAATACGTTTTGTTTTGCGCGCTTCGATGACACGGTGCGGGATATCGTTTGCTTTAGCATAAGCAATCGCTTCTTCCTTTGTCTCAAATTTCAACTCAATCTGAGACCGCGGATTAACCGAGCGGGTATTCCCCGTAAGCGGGTCAATAATCGTCGGGCCGGTTGTCACAAATTCCAACAACCAATGATTTGTCTTTGCCCGACCAGAAGTCATAGCAGACGGGTTAGGCTGATAGATTTTAGCAAACATACATCACCTGTATCGAAACACTGAACGCGTATTATCAGATAAGAACTGTCTGTAAATCACATATCCCGATTAAAGGCAGAGTTTAGCATATTTTTGACATCACCCAAACTTTGAGGCTTTGCAGATGCTTTCTCTAATATGCGTTGTCGCATCTGCGGAGAAATAGCGCCGCTCTGGGCTTGGGACGGTCGTGTTGGCACTGACTGTGGCTTATTCGGCGGAGCCAAAGGCGGAACACCCGCTCTCTGCAATTCAGATTTCTTCACCATAGAGGAGCGCAATGACTGAACAGTCGGTTTTACCGCAGGGGCCGGAGCGGGAACTGGCGGACTATTTTGACCGTCAACGGTCAAGCTACGCGCTCTCCAGCGTTTAAAGACATCTGCCATAAAGGCCGACGATGTCGTATCGCGCTGCCACAAGTCGGTAAAGACAGCACTTGAGCTGTGCGGTCTATATTCTGCGGCCAAAGTATTCAATATTACACGCATTGGGAGATTAACCGCCTCACCGAACACCATAGTCTCCGCAGTGCCGAGTGACGGTAAGAACGACAAGAGTTCGGCCGCTCCATCGGGCACGGCCGCCTTTACAAAGTTTTGGTCAATTTCATTTGAAAGACGCATCGAAAAAATCGTCGAACACTGTGAGAGTGTGGACGGCTCAAGTTCAGACGGACGCTGCGAAATAATGGCCAGTGACACACCATATTTCCGGCCTTCTTTCGCGATTCGGCCTATAATCCGTCGTGTCGAGTGAAAACCCAGAGATTTATCACGCGGAATATATCTATGGGCTTCTTCACAAACCAAAAGAATTGGAATCTTGCGTTCTGACCATGTCGCCAAATCAAACGCTAAACGACTGACTACACTGACAACGATATTCAGCGCTTCAGATGGAATGCCCGAGAAGTCGAGTATTGAAATAGGTTTATTCGCAACCGGAATACGGAAAATGCGTCCAACAATCTCTTCAATAGGTCTTGGAGAGGCTTGATTTTTAAAGATAAATTTGTAACGCGGGTCGGCCATGAGCGAGGCAATGCGACGCTTTAAACGCTTATAAGGCCCCAAATTAGAGCTATTCTCTAATTTCCCCATATAATGATCGAGAAGTTTAATGACGTCGCGAATGCGATAAGGCACAGGCGAATCGAGTGAGATATGCGTCGCGCGTTGCAACTCAGCTTCGATATCATCCAATTTTACCTGAGATGACACATCATTATTTTGTAAGGCCCGATCATAAAGACGTTTGGCCTTTAGTATCACTTCATGCAGGACTTCCTCTTCCTCCCGGGCTTGATCAGCAATATCACTCGTCAAGAGCTCGACGGTCTCTACGAAATCAAACATCCAGAGCGGAATGTCGAGCGTGTCATTGTCAATAACCTCTGCCCTGTTACCGAAACTCTTTGAATATTCATTATGAGGATCGAATAAGACGACATGGCCTTGCGGGCTATTGTCGAGGATAGCCTGAAGGACGAGCGCCACAGTACAAGATTTACCCGATCCGGTGGAGCCGAGAATCGCAAAATGCTTCGACAGCAAATCATCCGTACGCACTTTGGCGACAATCGAGCTATCTTGTTGTAATTTGCCGACCTCAATACACGGCGTATTTTCCTTGTTAAAAATGATCTCAAGGTCCGCTTGGGACATATTGTAAACGGGCTCGTTTAAAACGGGGAAGCTACGCACACCGCGGAAGAACTTTGTTTCACGTGTTGTCGGGTTGGTTGTAATCTCACCAAGAATATTCAAAGAGGCCAAACACCCATCATTTAGGCCTTCATCATCAACCGCGCCAATCTTCAACGAAGATACCATGGCCACCACGATTGAGTTGCTCGTCAAAATCTTCAAAATCGTCCCGATTTGGGCTTCATTCAGAAGGTTATTGCGAATGACGGATTTGTTGATTGAAATGACAGCGGTTGAGGACCCTACCGTCAGGATTCGGCCAACCTCTAACTGTTTATGTGCTGCCTTTTGCGGGGCAGTTTTAACGGCATTCATCGTTGGCGACATCCAAATCCCTCCAGTGTTAGAAAGATGCTAAACGAATAGCGTTATCAAAGACTTACTTTTTTAACCTTCCGAGCGACGATTTTGCGAAGCAAAAGCTAGTGAGGATGCAGCACCCCTACCCACCTGCCCT
>CAYTAJ010000031.1:2983-27024 GCA_964435725.1 uncultured Algimonas sp. | reverse complement strand
TCCCAGCCTGCGTAAACGTCCTATGCGCCGCATTTTTGGCTATCACGATGTTCAGGCGCGGATTGACATAGACATATTGCCCGTAAATGCCGACGGCGAAGAAGTCGCCTTTATGTATCCCCTCTTGCGGCCCCTTGGGATTTGGTGGGACCCACCATTGATAGCCATAGCCTGTCCCGCGATCAGGATGGAATATAGGCGCGTGGTTTTTAGTAGAGTCTGCGACCCACTCGGTAGGGATGATTTGCTCGCCCTTCCACTGCCCGTCTTGCAAAAAGAGTTGCCCAAATTTTGCGTAATCGCGTGTGCGCAGATTTAATCCGCCCAGAGCAAAGGCGACATCTTTGCCATCCGTCAAATAAAATGGCGACTTCCCAAAGCCCAAATGTGCGCCATACGTTTCTTCAAACAATTCATGCAGCGTTTTACCCGTCGCGGCCCGCAGAGCCATAGCCGCAACATGGGTATCAATCGAGACATATTGCCAGCTTTCGCCCGGCGTATAGTAGCTCTCTTTCAAGGTTGCGGCATATTTATCCATAGACCCACCTAAGCCAAGGACGCGTCCCATATCATTGATGTCGGATTTCGGATCCATATAGTCCTCATTGAAGACGACACCGCTGCTCATATTGAGGATATGTCGGAGCGCGACGCCTTCATAGGCCGAGCCTTTAAGTGACGGCACATATTTATCCGCCGGATCATCGAGGCTCTCAATCTGACCATTTTCCAGTGCTTTGCCGTAAAGGCCGGACATAAATGACTTGGCTACGGACCAGCTTATTCGCAAATCGTCTCTATCTGTGCCTTTGTAATAGCTCTCATGGATGAGTTTGCCGTCTTTGATAATAACAAGAGCCGTCGTTTCCAGTTCTTCGAGGACATCGGTTAGTCCGCGTTGTTCCCCGGCAATCATAACTGTTTCAGGCAGCGCTTGGATATCTTCCTCCCAAGGCTGTGGCTCACCAATTTCAAGGTCGTGGTGCAGGAAGGCCGCATCCATATTGGAGAAATTTTCAACAATACGGTTTTCGTCGAACAAGGAATTGACGGTCATGAGGCGTTGAATTTTGGAGAAATTAAACGCGAGAACGAAGCCCAAAGCCACAACCAAAAAGACTAAAAGCCTGATGAGCATTTTCATTTATGAGTCTCCGTCAATTTGCAGAGCTACGCGCGCGGCATTCAACCCATCCTGCGCATTGGCACTGACATCAGAGCCCTCTAAAATAGCGGCGATAAATTGATGCGTCGCGGCCCCCAGACTGTCGGCAGCACTTGGGTTGGCACCAAAGTCAGCGTTGAGATCAAATGGCGTATTATGTTGCAAAGTCTTGGCCACAAAATCGATAATGACGGACCCGCTTGGATATTTCAGCGTCATTTGACGGGTGACTTGATCTTCAACGCGGCTGGCTGACAATATCGCTGTGCCACTTGCGAAGCTCAACTCGGCCCTCGCCTGATCCGGTGTGTCGGAATTCACAGGATTCGACGAGCCTGAGACGGTGACTGGGGCCTCCCCCATTAATAAGCAACATAAATCAATATCATGGCTCATCAAATCGAGCGTGACAGACGTATCAGTTCCTCGTAATGAATAAGGTGTGTTTCGGATGGCGATGATATGCTCCGGCCTTTCTGCTACCTTTTCGAGGCCAATAGCCCTTATAACAAAGCGCTCCTGATGCCCGATTTGAACAATGCGCTCTTTTTGCTTTGCTAAAGCGACAATCTGTTCTGCGTCTGAGAGAGACGTCGCAATTGGTTTTTCAATCAAGGCGTGGAGGCCTGCCTCCAGCGCTTTAATCGCCATTGTGCCGTGATAGCTCGCAGGACATGCGATGACGACTGCCTCACACGCCGCGTATAAATCTTCTGATTTTGGAAAGGCCGATACCGCGTGTTTTTTTGCCAAGTCCGAGGCACGCGCAATATCGGGATCGAATACACCCACAAAGTCTACATCCTCATGGGCTGCTAATTTGTTGGCATGATAGCCTCCAAAAACTCCGGCGCCTACCAATCCGACTCTTAATCTATGCTTTGTCATAGGCTGTCTTTGGCGGTTTAAATGGCATTTGTCAGCAGAGAATCGCGCTCAGACGATTCGCCCGAAAAACCATCAAATTGTTAGACACTCACCGAGATAATTGGCTTATAAGGCTTTAAAACACGCAATAAAGCCAGAAAACCCCCATAAAACCGCAGAAAAATGCAGTTTTTAATGACTCATTAACCAAAACCCTTACTCTGCGACATAACGTACTTTTCAAATGAAACAGTGCAAAATTCCATAGGGAGAAACAAAATGAACAAAAAAGAACTTGTAAGCGCAATTGCGAGTCAGACAGATTCAACACAGGCTGCTGCCGGTGAATTTCTTAATGCCTTTTGCGAAGTTGTCGTTAGTGAAATGAAAAAAGGTGATAAATCGACTGTCGCCATCCCTGGTTTCGGTCAGTTCGTCGCCAAACACCGCGCAAGCCGCGAAATGCGCAATCCTGCCACAGGCAAAATGATGATGAGCAAAGCCAAAACTTCGGCTCAGTTCAAAGCCTCCGCAGCACTTAAAGATCTCTAATCAAAACTCCCACGTTTTATTAGATTAAGCCGGCACGGTACGTCCCTGCCGGTTTTTTATTAGCTCGCAAGGCGTGCAGCGTCTTCGGTGCGGTAGCCCTTTAGCTCTTCAGCGATTAAGAAAGCGAGTTCGAGCGCTTGCGTCGCATTCAGACGCGGATCGCAATGCGTATGATAGCGTGAAGAGAGGTCTTCTTCGCGCACGATTTGCGCGCCGCCGCCCACACATTCTGTCACATTTTGGCCCGTCATTTCAAAATGCACGCCACCAGGCCAACATCCTTCACCGTGAAGAACCTGCATGAAGCCTTTGACTTCATTCAGAATATTATCAAATGGTCGCGTTTTATATCCTGTGTTTGTCTTAATTGTATTGCCATGCATGGGATCGCAAGACCAAACGACGTGACGTCCTTCGCGCTTCACGGCTTGGGCCAATTTCGGCAAACCATTGGCGACTTTGTCATGACCATAACGCGCAATGAGCGTAATACGCCCAGCCTCATTAGACGGGTTCAGCACGTCTAAGAGTCCCATTAACTCATCGGACTCTAAGCCTTCCCCGACTTTCATCGCAATTGGGTTTTCAATCCCCCGGAAAAACTCTACATGCGCATGGTCAAGTTGGCGCGTACGATTACCAATCCACAGCATATGCGCAGAGGTGTCATACCAACGCCCCGACGTACTATCGATGCGCGTCATGGCTTCTTCATAGCCCAGTAAAAGCCCTTCATGGGATGTGTAATAATCTGTTTGAGCCATTTGCGGCGTTGTTTCAGGCGTCACACCACAGGCTTCCATAAAATCCATGGCATCAGAGATTTTTTCTGCCATGGCTTTATATTTTTCATTGGTCTCAGAGCCTTCGACAAAACCGAGATTCCATTGATGGATATTGCGAAGGTTCGCATAGCCGCCAGTCGAAAAAGCGCGCAACAGGTTTAATGTAGAGGCGCTTTGACCATAGGCCTTAAGCAAACGTTCTGGGTCGGGCGTTCGGCTTTCCGGTGAAAATTCCATGCCATTGATGTTATCGCCGCGATAGCTCGGCAGCGTGATACCATCTCTTTCCTCAACGGGAGAACTCCGAGGTTTGCCGAATTGACCGGCAATACGTCCGACTTTCACGACAGGTTGCCCGGCACCGTATGTCAAAACAACGGCCATTTGCATCATCACGCGGAACATATCCCGCAGATTATCAGGATGAAACTCTTTGAAACTCTCGGCGCAGTCACCGCCTTGCAATAAGAATGCTTTCCCCATAGCCACATCGGCCAAACGCGATTTTAACTTGCGCGCTTCTCCGGCGAATACGAGTGGCGGGTACCCTTTTAAGGTTGTTTCGACATTGGAAAGCACCTCTGCATCCGGATAATCATCAGGAATATGCAAAGCGGGTAGTCCGCGCCAGCTAGAAGGTGTCCATCTTTTCTGCGTCATAACATCAGTTTCTTGATAGCTTTTAGGCATTTATTCCAAAATTAGTCGATTGCAATAACAGTCTTGGAAAGATTTGCCTAGACAGAGAATGAAGCAAACTCAATAAAATTTAAAACACACAACTTTACGGCGCTTATTAACCTTTTTTTACCCGAATCTATTTGAATGTATCTTATTAGACGCGGGAGTTTATTTGTGGCTGATGGTTGGATAATTATAGCGGCTTTACTTGTATTTTTAATGCAAGTTGGTTTCTTATTTATTGAAACGGGATCCGTCCGCGCCAAGAACTCAGTCAATGTCGCGCAAAAAAATGTGTCAGACATGATCATTTGCATTGTCGTTTATTCCCTTTTTGGGTTTGGCATTATGTATGGTCTGTCTTTGGGGGGGTTCATCGGCTTAGGCGGTGTTAAGACTGCTCTCGAAAATCAAGGAAATTGGCCTCAATTATTGCTGTTCAATCTCGCATTCTGCTCAGTCATTGCCACGATTGTATCTGGAGCCGTCGCGGAAAGAATGCGCATTGGGGCTTATTTGTTTAGCACAGCTGCAATCGCATTATTCATCTACCCAATTTTTGGGCATTGGACCTGGGGTAATACGATTATCACCTCAAATTTAGCCTTTCTGGCTAATCTAGGCTTTGTTGATCATGCGGGCGGGGTTACTATTCACGCTTTGGGCGGCTTTTTCGCCTTAGCCGCAATACTTTTATTAGGTCCAAGACAGGGCCGCTTTGATGAACATGGGAATGTCTTGCCGATTTCAGGTTATAGCCCGGCCTTAGCACTTGCCGGTGCCCTTATCCTTTTCATAACTTGGATTCCCTTCAACACAGGCACCTTGGCACTTGGGTCTCAAGAATTTGCAGATGCCGCCCTCAACACGATTGTTGCAGGCGCTATGGGCGGTACTTCAGGCAAGTTTTTAGGATTTTTTCTTCACAGACGCACATTCATTCCGGAAGCCAGCTTTAATGGCATTCTAGGTGGTTTAGTGGCCGTGACCGCAGGCGTCGTTTTTGTAGGACCTCTCGGCGCGGCTATTTTGGGCGCGATTGGCGGGTTATGTGCATTATACGGCAATCATTTCTTACTCCATAAATGCAAAATCGACGATCCTGTGGGTGTTGTTGGCGTTCATGGGATTGCCGGTGCTATGGGCGGTGTTTTATTCCCTCTTTTTGCGATAACGGCGCTTCCTGCCGGCGGTATGATTGAACAACTCCTTGTCCAAGGCTTTTCTGTCTTCGTTTGTTTAATCTGGGCCTTTGCCACAGGGTTTTTGATAATTGGCACGATGAAAAAATTAGGCGTTTTGAGGGTCTCTCAATCGCAAGAACATTTCGGCCTCGATCTTGGTGAACATGCGACAGGCCTCTCAAAACAGGTCTTAGATCATGGGTTTGAAGCTTCTAAGCAAAACTTTACACCTGCAAAAGCGTATCAGGAATTAGGACCAGAGACGCTAACCTCAAATTCGGAAGTCGGTCTCGCCCTCACCTCAATGGCGCAAACAAATCAAAAATTATCTGATGAAGTTACAAAACACTCAGAGATTTTTTCAGAAGCGATTGAAAGTTTAACGGATGGGATGCTCATATATGACAAAGACTCTCATATCGTAGAAATGAACACTGCTTATCGGCGTATTATGGAAGAAGCCGATGTAAAATGTAAAATTGGCATGTCTCGCCAAGAGTATTTGCAAAATTTATCTGATGTAGGATTGGTAGAGTTCAAAAGTAAGAACAATCAAGATTCGATTGCAAACTATATGGCCGATTTCCCACTTGATAAGGTCAGCGAGGTCGAAGTCACGATTTCGAACAAATATTATATCTGTAAAAATAGGCCTATTAAAAATGGTGGGCAAATAATTACCCTCACTGATGTCTCAGACATGCAAAAGGCCATTGAACAGGCAAAGCTTGCGGAAAAAGCAAAGTCGGAATTTCTTGCCAATATGAGCCACGAAATACGTACGCCTATGAACGGCATAATTGGTATGTCGGAATTGCTTACAAGGACAGAACTTAGTGCTAAGCAAGCCAGCTTTGTTCAAACAATAACAAATTCCGGAAACGCTCTGATTACCATCATCAATGATATTCTGGACTTTTCAAAAATTGAAGCCGGTAGGATTAGCCTAAATCCGGTCCCTTTTATATTAAGAGACTGCATTGAGGATGTGACAACACTTCTATCAACTTCGGCTTTGGAAAAAAATGTTGAGTTACTTGTGCGTGTCCAACCGGATCTACCAACGACATTTATTGGCGATGTCGGGCGTATTCGGCAGATCTTGACCAATATTATTGGCAATGCTTTGAAATTCACGCATTTCGGTCACGTTTTAATAGATGTATCGGGACAAGAGACCGGTGAAAATACTGTGAACCTTTCTATCCGCATTGAAGATACAGGTATTGGAATTCCCAGCCACCAGTTAAACACAATTTTCGAAAAGTTCAGCCAAGCCGACTCCACATCCACACGTGAATAT
Organism: uncultured Algimonas sp.; assembly: GCA_964435725.1. GTDB lineage: Bacteria > Pseudomonadota > Alphaproteobacteria > Caulobacterales > Maricaulaceae > Litorimonas. Next base: position 20,484 of record CAYTAJ010000031.1, on the reverse strand, counting down.
GAAGGAACGGGTCTCGGCCTTGCTATATCGGGTAATCTGACAAAGCTTATGGGCGGAAAGATTGATGTCTCAAGCATTGAAGGCAATGGCAGTACTTTTACCATTCATTTAAACCTGCCCAGCCATGCCGATATAGAGCCTGTCAAAAAAGTCCCCTCACAGGTGATTGGTTCGAGTATTCTGGTGGTTGAAGACAATTTTGTGAACCGTAAAATTCTCCAAGAACAATTAAAGCACTGGAAGTGCCGAAACATAGCGGTCGAAAGTGCTCAAAGCGCCTTAAAGGTCCTCGAGAATGCCCATAAAAAGGGGATCAAACTCGACTTAATTATCTCAGACTTCCAAATGCCGGGCATGAATGGCGAAGACTTGTTTAATACTATAAAAGCACAATCAGACTTTAAACATATACCGGTCGTCATTTTATCTTCGATAAGTGATGATGTCCTTATTCAACGCCTGGAAAGAAACGGTGTTGCGGCCACGCTTACCAAGCCCGCTAGATCGTCTGAGTTATTAGATACGATATCAACCTGCATCTATAATTCACGAACGACAAAAGCAGAGAGTACTTTACAAACATCAGTCTTAACACAGTCAGATACATCACCTGATATCTCTTCCGCCTTGCCTGTTGCCCGTAGAAATCCAGAGCGTGGCGTTGAAAGACGGCAAAAACCAAGAGTCGAACAGCCACCGCAAAAAGGATTGGATGTCCTTATCGCGGAAGATAATGAAACCAACCAAGCCTATATTCGGTATGTGATGGAAGAATTAGGTTTGTCGCACAAAATTGTCCCTACGGGCCGCGCCGCGATTGATTACTGGCTAAGCGAAAAACCTGACGTGATATTAATGGACGTATCAATGCCGGACATGAATGGATTTGATGCGACAAAATATATTCGTGACTATGAAAAGAAATATAATCTGCACCGCACGCCCATTATTGCGGTTACAGCTCATAGTCTGAGTGGGGATGAAGATAAATGTATTCAATCCGGTATGGATGATTATTTATCCAAGCCTGTTTCCATAACCGGTATAAAGACGAAACTTAATCAATGGGCCGCAGATAATATTCAAATTGCCGTTTAGAAAACGGGCGTAAGATAAAACCTTAGTCAACGCCCATCGCATCTTTGGCAATGCGTGTCACAGAAACATAATCCAATTTTCCTGTGCCAAGGACCGGAAGGCTTGGTACAGAGATAATTTTTTTCGGAACCGATATTTCCGGCACACCATGTGTTTGGGCCCATGTCAGTAATTCATGACGCTTTGGATCCGGATGTTCAGAGACAAGTATGATTTGCTCCCCCCGTTTTGGGTCAGGCACAATGGCCGCCGCGTGCATATGGTCCGGCCAGATTGCAGAGGCACAGTTTTCTACGACGGTCAGAGACACCATCTCACCCCCGATTTTGGCAAAGCGTTTAATGCGGCCCCGAATGACATAATAACCTTCATCATCGACGGAGACGACGTCACCTGTATCATGCCAACCGTCCTCCATTTCGACGACTTGTCCCGGGTTATCGGGTGAAATATAGCCTTTCATCACATTCGGCCCCCTCACCCACAATCTGCCCGCATCGTCCAACCCTTCTACAGGTTCAATACGGCTCTCTATTCCCGGCAACATTTTACCGATTGTACCGGCACGAATATCGCCGGGCTGATTAGCCGCTAAGACGGGCGCACATTCCGTCACGCCGTAACCTTCCAGGACTTCAAAGGAGAACCGCTCTTCCGCCGTTTTACGTGTCTCTTCCCGTACACGCTCCGCCCCGCAAACGGCAATTCTAAGAGAATTAAGGCCGCCATCAGCACTGGCCCGCATATATTGCTGGAGAAATGTATCTGTCGCAAAAAGCACTGTGGAGCGCGTTTTGAAAATGCGTTTCGCAATTGTTTTCGTCTGCAAAGGTGACGGATGCAAGACGACCGGATAACCACTAAAGACCGGCCATAACGTCCCGGCCGTGAGGCCATAACAATGGAAGGTGGGCAAAGGGTTAAAGAAAATGTCGGTGGGTTCCAGTTTCACATGCTCTTCAATCTGCTCAATATTCGCCAGAATATTAGAATGGGTCAGCACAACACCTTTCGGGTTCCCTTCTGTTCCGGAAGTAAAGAGGATGATGGCTGTATCATCCGGCGAAGCATAGGGCGTATAGACCCGTGGAAATACCGGCCCCATCACAGCACGAAGCTTCCCGCCAACACCAATTTCCTCACGCATATCCTCAAGGTAAATTATGTTGAGTGTTTCTGACAGCTCATCGACCAAAGAGTGAAGGCCCGCGATATCAATAAACTTATGCGCTGTTATAACAGTCTTCAGGGGCGCTGTTTTAGCGGCAGCCTTTAAATTCTTCAGGCCCGCCGTAAAGTTAAGCATTGCCGGTATACGCCCAGCAGCGTGGATGGAGAGTAAGGCAATGACAGCCCCGGCACCTGTAGGCAGTAAAATACCCACATTTTCATTATCTTCGGTCTTTTTCTTAAGGGGTGCTGACAGGGCCAAAGCGGCTTTCCTGAGATCGCCATAAGACAATTCTCGACCATCACCATCAGTCAAAATCTTCGTTGAGGCGCCATTGGTTCTACAGGCATCCAAAAAAGCTTCAAACAAGCTACGCCGCGTTCGTTTTTGCCCACGCTTAGACAACGCTGCGGATATCAGAGTTTTTGTTTCCACCACTCACCCCTTTTTTATAGTTCCGTTATACCTACGGTTGGTTGGGTTTATTGGACGATAACCTATATTTTATTGGGGTGCAAAACCTGCTACGATTTCCAATAAAAGGGTGAATTACGCCTCAGTTGCAGGCGCCTCATTTTCATCCACGGACGCGTCTTCGTCATCACTTTCGAGAATACGCTCAACAGAGACGACTTTCTCACCTTCACGCGGTTTGATAACCGTCACACCCCGAGAGCTGCGAGAGACAATGCGAATGTTTTTGACAGGACAACGGATTAGCAATCCACCATCCGTCACAATCATAATCTGGTCATCATTTTCGATACAGAATGATCGCACCAATGACGCATTATCCGTCCCTTTACGGGCTAATTCTTGCGCCGTTACACCCTGCCCACCTCGGTTCATGCAACGATAATCATAAGAGGAACTCCGCTTGCCAAAGCCGTCATCCGCGAGGGTCAGGAGGAATTGCTCTTTGGCTTCCAACTCGCCAATGCGCTCTGGTGAGAGGCCTACATCGACACTCTCAGATTCCGACTCATCATCACTCTCTTCGCCCAAAGCGCGACGCATGGCGTTTGCATGTTTCATATAGGCGCGGGCTTCATCAGTTTCGACATCGACATGACGCAGCACAGCCATAGAAATAACTTCATCACCATCTGCCAGCTTTATACCGCGCACACCGGAAGAGGTTCTGCCGACAAAACGGCGGACATCCGTGACACGGAACCGAATAGATTTACCAGCCGCCGTTGTCAGCAAGACGTCATCATCCTCGCTACAGAGGCGCACATCGACAATGCCGTCACCTTCATCAGGTTTCATGGCAATCTTGCCGTTACGGTTCACGCGTGTGAAATCAGAAAGTGAATTCCGCCTGACGCCGCCCGAGCGTGACGCAAACATTATATCCAAATTGGCCCACTCATCCTCATTCTCAGGCAGTGCCATGATAGAATTGATGGTTTCGTCCTGGTCCAAAGGCAAAAGGTTCACCAAGGCTTTCCCGCGGGTCGCCGGGCCGCCCAGAGGTAATTTCCAAACCTTGAGCTTATACGCCATACCCGTGGAAGAGAAGAATAAGACAGGTGTGTGCGTGCTCGCCACAAAGACAGTTGTCACAACATCTTCGTCTTTGGTTGACATTCCGGAGCGTCCACGACCACCTCGCCTTTGAGCCCGATAGGTATCAAGCGGGGTGCGTTTCACATATCCGGCAGATGTGACCGTGACGACCATATCTTCTACAGCGATGAGGTCTTCATCATCGAAATCAAGCTCACCTTCCATAAATTTCGAACGACGCGGTGTCGCAAATTTCTCTTTAATTTCAGAGAGTTCTTCGCGAATAATCGCCTGAACACGCTCACGGGATCGAAGAATATCGAGCAAGTCGGTAATGAGGGCAGCGAGCTTTTCCGCCTCATCCGTAATTTCATCCATCCCCAAAGCGGTGAGTTTGAGAAGACGCAGATCAAGAATGGCTTTCGCCTGCTCTTCCGTCAGTTGGATTGTACCGTCATCCAATAACTTAGACCGCGGGTCGGCAATCAGCTTAATCAGCGCGCCCATGCTCTGCGCAGGCCAAGTCCTATTGAGTAGGTTTTGACGGGCCTCTTTAGGATTGGCCGAACCACGGATGATTTTGATAATTTCATCAATATTCGCAACGGCTGTCGCAAGACCCACTAAAATATGCGCGCGGTCACGGGCTTTGGCGAGGTCAAACTTCGTACGACGTGCAATCACTTCCTCTCGGAAAGACAAGAAGGCTTCGAGCATTTGACGAATATTCATCTGCTCCGGCTTACCACCGTTAAGTGCCAGCATGTTTGAGCTGAAATTCTGTTGCAGGGGTGAGAAGCGGAAGAGCTGGTTCAGCACCACATCCGGCACAGCATCACGTTTTAATTCAATGACAACACGCATACCGACACGGTCGGATTCATCGCGAACGGCTGAGATACCTTCAATGCGTTTCTCATTCACAAGTGCCGCTATCTTCTTGATCATGCTCGCTTTATTGACCTGATAGGGTATCTCGGTCACGATGATTGCCATGCGGTCTTTGCGAATTTCTTCAATCTCGGTCTTGGCCCGCATGGTCACAGAGCCACGGCCCGTTAAGACACCCTGCTTGGCGCCTGAGCGCCCCATAATATAGGCCCCCGTCGGAAAGTCAGGCCCGGGAATGATATCCAGCAGGTCTATATCCGACAGATTTCCATCATCCATCAGCGCGAGTGTCGCATCAATCACCTCACCAAGATTGTGAGGAGCAATGTTTGTGGCCATACCGACCGCGATTCCACCTGCGCCATTAACGAGAATATTCGGGAAGCGGGCCGGCAGAACAACAGGTTCTGACTCTGACGCATCGTAGTTGTCTTGGAAATTGACTGTATTCTTCTCGATATCAGCCAATAAAGAGGCTGCGGGGCGATCCATACGGACTTCTGTGTAACGCATCGCCGCCGGTGGATCCCCGTCAACAGAGCCGAAATTGCCTTGCCCATCCAAAAGCGGGAGACGCATAGAGAAATCCTGCGCCATACGCACAAGCGCGTCATAGACGGCCGTATCGCCATGCGGGTGATATTTACCAATGACATCACCAACAACGCGCGCAGACTTCTTATAGGGCTTTTCACGCGTAAACCCGTTTTCATGCATTGAATACAGAATCCGTCGGTGAACGGGTTTCAACCCGTCACGCACATCCGGGATGGCACGGGAGACGATAACGCTCATCGCATAATCGAGATAGGAGCGTTTCATCTCCTCTTCGATAGTTATCGGCGATACCCCTTCCGGTAGAGGCTCAGTCGCGTTGTTATCATCACTTTCAGGGATATCGTTTTCGTCGCTCATGCTCTGATCTCCCCGTAAAATATAAGCCGCTCGAATCGTGCGGCTTTTCCTATTAATTTATTAGCATTTGCACAGGCTTGCGGCAAATAATTAGGCTCTTAATCGAACAAAAACCACAGGACTGCGTATCTATAATCAGGACTGTCTAAAACGCGCGTTTTGTGCTAGTTCATATAGAAATGGAGCTTCTAATGACCCGACTAAAATCCCTTATTATCGCTACGGCTATCGTTTCGATTGCTGCTTGTTCTGAAACAGAGATGCAAACAGAAACAACGCGCTATATGCAGCAGGATATTCTGACGGCGACTGGCGATAAGCTTGGAACAATCAAGCTCAGAGATTTGGGAGCGGAAGGCACAGAAGTCACGGTTGAGATTAGTGGACTCGACGGCGCCGGTACACATGCCATGCATTTCCACGAATTTGGAAAATGCGACGCCCCCGACTTCAAATCGGCTGGTGGCCATAAGAACCCAACAGAGATGGATCATGGTAAAATGTCAGCCAATGGCCCTCACGCCGGAGATATGCCAAATATCGAAGTCAATGAAGACGGTAAGGGAAGCGTCACCGTTATCAACGAGCGTGTCTCTATCAAGGGCGAGCACGGTTTACCGGCCCTACTGGATTCAGATGGCACAGCCTTGATTATCCACGAGAAAGCCGATGATTATGTCTCTCAACCCACGGGTGCTGCCGGAGGCCGCATAGGCTGCGCCGTGATTGGTTAATTGGTAATGCGAATGGCCACAGGCTGAGATTGCGGGAAGGCTTGGGCTAGAGCCACTTCAAAATCATCAATACGGCCATTATTGCTAAAGTAGTTTTGCTTGCCTGCGACACAGTCTTGACGATTTGTGCCAATGTTCAAATTGGCACATTTTTGATCCAAAGACTGCGCCTCAGCTGAATAACTCTCAAGAGACACATCGGGTGACGCGCATTGTAAAAGCAGGTCTTGGGAACTGACCGGCGCACTCATGCCGACCCCCAAGACAATTATGCCGTTATTTTTTGCGTCTTGACATGTATCCAATGTTCTTTGCGTGAAACTTCGCCCCGTATTGTCTGTGTCACCTCTCACGGTCAAATGGTCATCCACCTCACCATCTGTCATGAAGACGAGGAACTGTTTGTGGTCTGCGCCGTCACCCGTCCTATCGGCTATAAGAAAATCGAACGCCTGTTCCATAGCAAGAGCGGGAATAGTCCCGTTACTTAATCGCAAGCCATCGACATTATCCACAATATGAGACCAACCGGGCGCAATTGCCTGTGTCGACTCATTGTGAATATACCAAGCATAAGCATTCATACCCGTGCGGAGGCTCTCCTGCACTGCTTGGTCATTGCCATATCGTTCTTCTGTTTCAGCGAACAAGCCTTTGACCGTATCTTCAAGGACGCGAATACGTTTCTTGCCTTGCATGCGCGCATTCATGGAGCCTGAGGCATCCAGAACGAACATAATTGTCATAGGCTCAAAGCTCTCGCCGCCGTAAGAGGCCGTGCTGACAGCTCTGATAGGACGATGGGATTGTCCAAAGACAGCGCCCATATACATAGAAACACTGGCGTCTAACTGTACGGTTACCGCCTCTGTTGTTGTGTTGTTTCCAACGACGGGCGTGGAGAGGGTAACACCATTTTCATCGCTGATGGGTTGTTGAGACACACTCTTGGCCACAACGGCATCAACATTTTCAGTCGATTTATTATATTCAATAGCGCCAATGAGAGCGGCGGCATCCGCCGCTTCTTGAAGCGATTGCTGCATAGAGTGAAGGCGCGTTATATCTAACGCCGCCGCACTGCCGATAATAAGGAGGCCGGACGCAAGCGCGCCCATGACGGCCATGCTGCCCTTTTCCTCTCTTATGAGTTTTCTTACCCAAGCCATGGGTGAAACCTAGGGACGGGAAATTAAGAAAACTCCAAAGTAAAAGCTTTCCAAAAAGTTAAGCTATTCGGCAGATGTCAGAACTTTATAGGCATGCATATCATCGAAATCACGGGAGAAAATATCTTTTATCCCGTTTTCAGAAACGCTCTCAAGAACAGGGCTGACTTCGACAACTCGCTCAAATTCCCATGACACTGTGTGTCCGGCAGGCGTCTGAAACTCGCTCTCACGGTAGCGCCCTCTTTCTTCAGCCGTAAGTTTTGCCGAGTCAGGATCAAAAGCCCTCACCTGCGCGAAAACTTCGCGGTAAATTGGCGTATTAGGGTTTGCGCTCGATGTCGCTTTGAACAGCGAAACAACGATAAAATCAGTCACTTTAGGCCCCTAGAACGGGATATCGTCGTCGAGGTCGAAGTTCTCTTTAGGACCTTCCATAGCAGAGGCGGAACGCGAGCCCCCTTGGTTCATATTACCATAACCGCCACTATCTTGATTATAGCCACCACCGCCACCTGAGCGCCCACCGCCGCCTTGGCTGTCACGACCATCAAGCATGGTGAGGTTACCGCCATAACCTTGAAGCACCACCTCAGTTGTGTAGCGGTCATTTCCGTCACGGTCCTGCCATTTGCGCGTTTGAAGCTTGCCTTCGATGTAAAGCTTAGAGCCTTTCTTCACATAGCGTTCGATAACGCCGACAAGACCGTCGTTAAATACAGCGATATTGTGCCAGTCTGTCTTTTCCTTGCGTTCGCCCGAATTGCGGTCTTTCCAGCTTTCCGAAGTCGCCAGAGAAAAGTTTGCGACTTTTCCCCCATTGCCAAACGTCCGAATTTCCGGGTCTTTACCGACATTGCCGACCAAAATGACCTTGTTGACTGATCCCGCCATGTTTCACCTCTTGACGTTTTTGTTCTATATATGTTCTATATTATTCTGACCCAGTTTCAAGTGAGTCTTTCATTCATCTTGTTTTGTGTCCTCAAGCAACTTAAGTCCACGCTCACGCGTAGAAAACCTGTTATTAAAACGAGCTTATCCGGAACCTTTCATGGCCATGTTGAAATCCATTCAAGTGCGCGGCGCACGAGAGCACAATCTCAAAGGCGTTGACGTCGATTTACCCCGCGATAAGCTTATCGTCATCACCGGCCTTTCGGGTTCCGGGAAATCCTCCCTCGCCTTTGATACAATCTATGCTGAAGGGCAACGCCGCTATGTAGAGAGCCTATCGGCCTATGCGCGTCAATTTTTGGAATTACAGGGCAAGCCGGATGTGGACTCTATCGAAGGTTTGTCTCCTGCCATTTCGATTGAGCAGAAAACGACGTCGAAGAACCCCCGCTCAACCGTTGGAACGGTCACTGAGATTTATGACTATATGCGGCTCCTCTGGGCGCGTGTGGGTGTACCCTACTCTCCGGCGACAGGCTTACCGATTGAAAGTCAGACCGTTTCGCAAATGGTTGATATTATTATGGCGCTGCCCGAAGGCACAAAGCTCTACATAATGGCACCCTTTGTACGCGGACGAAAAGGGGAATTTCGCAAAGAGCTCGCCGAGTTTATGAAGCAAGGTTACCAACGGGCCAAAATCAATGGAGAGATAGTCCGTATCGAAGACGCTGAAGCCCTCGATAAAAAATACAAACACAATATCGATATTGTCGTTGACCGCGTGGTTGTGCGTGAAGGTTTGGAAACGCGCCTCGCCGATAGTTTGGAAGCCTCCCTTCGTATCGCCGATGGATTGGCCGCAGCCGAATATGCGGATGACCCGGAGCAACGTATTTTGTTCTCGGAGAAATTCGCCTGCCCCGTCTCTGGCTTCACGATTTCTGAAATCGAGCCACGTCTGTTTTCATTCAACAATCCCTTTGGCGCTTGTCCGACCTGTGACGGCCTCGGTAAAGAATTGAAATTTAGCGCTAATCTCGTCGTGCCGGATGGCCGAAAATCATTGGCTGGGGGTGCGATATTGCCTTGGTCAAAGAAACCCGACGGACTTTATGCACAGACCCTAGAAGCCCTCGCTAAACATTACGGCTTCAAAGTCGATACGCCTTTTGAACAACTCTCCGAAGGTGCGCAAAATGTGGTTCTTTACGGGACCAATGGCGCCAATGTTAAGTTCCATTACCGCGACGGGAAACGGTCTTACAAAACCGAAAAGCCTTTTGAGGGGGTTATTCCTAATCTCGAGCGTCGCTACCGCGAAACAGAGTCAACATGGATGCGCGAAGAGCTTGGCAAATATATGTCCAATGCACCTTGCGAAGCCTGTGACACAAAGCGTCTGCGTCCTGAGGCCCTTTGCGTCAAAGTCGCGGGCATGGATATTTCCGAGCCGGGCGACATGTCTATTCGTGACGCCTATGCACGGTTCAAAAAACTGAGCGAAGAACTCTCTGACAAAGACATGGAAATCGCAGAACGGATTTTGAAAGAAATTCGGGATCGTCTGGAGTTTTTGAACGCTGTGGGTTTGGATTATTTGTCATTGGGTCGTGGTTCCGGCTCGCTCTCGGGTGGAGAAAGTCAACGTATTCGCCTTGCCAGTCAAATTGGTTCAGGTTTGACGGGTGTTCTCTACGTTTTAGATGAACCTTCCATTGGTCTTCACCAACGCGATAATGCGCGCCTTTTAGAAACGCTTCAAAACTTGCGTGACCTTGGCAACACTGTCTTAGTCGTTGAGCATGATGAAGACGCTATCCTCACCGCGGATTATGTTGTGGACATGGGTCCCCTCGCCGGTGTGAATGGCGGAGAAGTTGTGGCGGCGGGTACGCCTAATCAAATCAAGAAATCCAAGAAATCTCTGACCGGGCAATACCTCACGGGCAAGAAAGCCATTGAAACGCGACAAACGCGTCGGGCACCGCAAGAGAATAAAATGCTGTCCGTCAAAGGGGCGACAGGCAATAACCTTAAAAATGTGGATGTCGACTTCCCGCTTGGGCTCATGACCTGTGTGACGGGTGTTTCGGGTGGTGGAAAATCCACTCTCACAATTGAGACCCTCTACAAAGCGGTTGCCCGTCGTTTGAACCGTGGCTCAACCGTACTGCCTATGCCGCATAAGGCGCTCGAAGGATTAGAGCATCTCGATAAAGTCATCGATATTGATCAATCCCCGATTGGACGTACTCCACGCTCAAATCCGGCCACTTATACCGGCGCTTTCACACCCATCCGCGATTGGTTTGCCAGCCTGCCGGAGGCTAAAACACGCGGCTATAAGCCGGGGCGTTTCTCCTTCAACGTCAAAGGCGGGCGCTGCGAGGCCTGCCAAGGCGGTGGTGTTATTAAGATCGAAATGCATTTCCTGCCGGATGTTTATGTCACCTGTGATGTTTGCGACGGCGCGCGATATAATCGCGAGACTTTGGAAATCAAATTCAAAGGCAAATCCATTGCAGATGTGCTGAATATGAGCATTGATGAAGGGGCTGATTTCTTCAAAGCAGTCCCGACTATTCGAGACAAGCTCGTAACGCTACAACGGGTGGGTCTCGGCTATATCAAAGTCGGACAGCAAGCGACGACTCTTTCTGGGGGTGAAGCCCAACGCGTCAAACTCGCCAAAGAACTCGCGAAACGCGCGACAGGACGCACGCTTTACATCCTGGATGAACCGACGACAGGTCTGCACTTCGAAGACGTCAACAAGCTCTTGGGCGTGCTCAATGAGTTAGTCGGAAACGGCAATACAATGATTATCATCGAGCATAATCTCGATGTGATTAAAACAGCCGACTGGATCATCGACATCGGCCCAGAAGGCGGAGATGGCGGCGGAGAGATTGTAGCTGTCGGCACACCGGAAGACGTCGCGAAAGTCAAAGCCAGTTGGACGGGCCGTTACTTAGGGCCATTATTGGAACGGGATAAGGGGCGGAAGTAGAAAATTAATAAAGTATATTTCCGCTAGAATCGGTAAGCCGATAAGTTATTGTCGTCACAATGTCTTGTCGGTCAGAGTCTGTCTCTTCTTTCGTTCGCAGTGTATATTCCCATTTTTTCAATGATTTTACAGACGATTTTTCATATAAACCTTTTGGCCAGGATACCAGTATCTCTTCGTTTATAGGTTTCCCCGCATCATCAATATCAAACTCAACTATTGTAAATCCTGACACCCATGCATTGCTCGGCATAATTGGAGGCACTCGCTTAATAGGTTGGATTGAGTCATTTCGTGGTTTGTCATATGGCCAACATTGACAAAGGCCATTCTGTTCTGCCTCCTCTAATTTACCTTGCGCTGATAGCACCGACCGCATCTGTGACCAACGGCCAAGCGCCTGCGCTGCCAGAGGATGATCTTTTGGATCAATACCATCAAGAGTCTCCATTACTTGCTGATAGCTTAAAGCCGCCTCCATCGACTTGTGTTGACCTTCAAGAGCATACCCTTTGTACAAACTCGCGAGTATTGAATGGGCAGACAAGATATTATCATCTGCGCCTTCAAATGCATTTAATGCTTTAACCGCAATTTCTTCGGCTCGTTTGGACCGACGCCGGCTCGCATAATATCCTGCTTGGGTTGTCAAGGCTTCAGCATAAAAGGTGCTCTGAGTAAGAGAGTTGTCTTCAGCATAATTTGATATGTTCTTCGCTACCTTATAAGACTTTCTAAAATCTGCATTCGCCTGATGGAAATTCATCAACTCAATACTTCTTTCCATATAACTCAAAGCCGGGTTTTCCTGAAATTCAACTAATTCTAAGGCGCGACCGAATGCTTTTTCTTGTTGTTTAACAGTTGCCTTCTTGTCGTTGGGTTTGATCATGGCAAAATTTAGTGCGAGGTCACCTGTTGTTTTACTATCACCCAATAATTCTTCAGCTTTCTGCCAAGCCTCAAAAGCATGCTTACGGGCTGCATCAATATCATTTGCCTTAAGGGCGCTTGTATACGCTTTATAAGGTTTCAAAACCTCAGGCGGTGTTTTTGCCTGCACAGCACCCGAAAAAGCAAAAAATAGTCCAAGGGTCAGAAGAATTTTTTTCATACTTTAAATAAAACCCAAAACTGTAGTTTAGTCAAATAGGGCTATTGGCTCATCACTTTGCCACCATCATACGGCGTAGGCGGAAATGGCAGAAGTCGTAACAACGACTTATTCTTCAAACTAAAAATCTTGCCGATTAAATAATATATTATTTAGACTAATATTTTAGTTTTATCAGCAGCATAAAATTTTCAGAGACAAGAAGTTCCAGTTAAATGGGATCTAACCCTCGAGAAAGATAATAACTAAATACCTGCATAAGCTCCTTACGATCACTTTCATTTTCGCCCTTGGCTTTTGCAGGGTATTTCCATTGACTAATCGCTTTTATTGACGCTTTGTTATAAACGTCTTCAGGCCAACTATTAACAATACTGATATTTATGGGTTCGCCACTGTCAGATATGTCATATTTAACAATAGCATAGCCAGATGTTTCATTCATAGCCTTTCCCGGAAATTTTGGGTCAACAGCTTCTAAAGGGAATATTTTATTATTTATACCTGAGTACGGCCAACAATCACAGAGACCTTCGCGTTTAGCTAACTCCAATTTATTAGTGCGCTTAAGGTAATTTCGGGCATTTATCCATCTACCAATTGAATCAGCAACAAGTGGATGTTCTCTTGGATAAGACTCCTCTAAAATTAATCTTGAACTTTGATAATATAAGGCAGCAGAAAGCCAATCAGAGTCAATTTCACTAGAATAGCCAGCAATTTTATAAGCGGTCGATAAATATAGTGGTGTAGCTTCGGAACGATTGTTTTCAAATATCTCTAATGCTCTCTTCGCGTGTCGACTACACTTTTTATAACCATCTTCCCTGGATTTCTCATTACCACCCGTTGAAACAAGAGAACCAATTTGCTTTTTCCCACTTGAAATATTTCTATTCAGGGTTCTCAGGCAAGCATTGGCTTTGTGAATTTGCAACTCACCCGCATAGATAGACTTGTCTATATTATTTTTACTGGCAAATTTCAGGGCTTTATCAACTCTTCGTACAGATTTTTTAAACTCCCCTATCGTTTCCAAGAGCGAAACTAATTCCACTTCTCTTTCTAATTTTAAGAGCTCTACATTCTCACTTTTGAATGAAGCTAATTCTATAGACCTCTCAAGAGCTTCAACCGCTTTAGACGCGTCACCTGTATTTTTCTGAATGAAACCATAATTAAAAGCCAAATCTCCAGTCGTGCTACTATCACCGAGTGTTTTCTCAGATAACTGCCAAGCTTCTTTAGCAAATTTTCGTGCTTTGCTATAATCTTCAACTTTCATAGCTTCATTATATTTCTTATAAGCAGACAACACCTCAGGCGGTGTTTTCGCCTGCGCAGCACCCGATAAAGCCAAACAAAGTCCAAGTGTAAGTAGAATCTTTTTCATGTTATTAATAAAACTCAAAACTGCAATTTAGTCAAATACGGAGGTAGGCTCATCGCTTTGCCACCACCGTACGGCATAGGCGGAGACGCCGGCGATCCAGAGCATCCAAGCAGACCAGGCGATGGAAACGGCAAGCATGCCTAATACACCTGCGACCATCATAAGGGGACTGGAGAAACGCGCGGCAGTCGCTTCAAATAAAGCTCGTGGATTTTCTGTTCCCAAACCTGACATCGCCATCATAAAATTCGGGTCACCTGTCACCATGATGACGACGATTGTATAAACAATGTAATAGGCAATATAACCCCCTACATAAGTCACTAAAAAAGCACCAAATAACGGCCAGAACCGATGTTTTATTACCTTTCGCGTGGCCAATATATGCGTTTTTCCTCGCAAAGCCGACAAAGCTGCCGAGGGTGCAAATATGACAGGGTAAGCGATTAAAGCTATGAGAATAGCAATAATGCCTAAGACTATGACTATAACGCCTAACGGCGCAAATATTGCTGCAAGAAGACCGCCAACAATCGAAATTGCAATGACACCAATTATATAAACAAAAGCATAAAGCGCGTAAAAACCAAGTTGGACCAGCATGTTTCGGAAAGTATGAACATCCAAACGAATAGGAATGCGTGCAGGTTCTGCCCCCAATAAATATTTTCGGTAAAAGGCGGCCTCTCCCATTGACGACGTGACCATCATTCCCACCATAAAGAGAAGGAAGCCCGGAATAGATTTTGCCATTGCCGCCAACATAGGCCCCGGGTCACCTTGTCCGCCGCTAAAAGTCTCTCTGTTCATTATCCAAGCGGCTTCGAGATATTCCCCCATGGTCGGGAGCAATATAGGCATGACGATGATCATCATGATGAAAATCGACAGGCTATGCCAAAACCATAAGCGCAGCGCATAATCTCTGCCACCCGGTGTATTAAACCAAGCGCCCACCGCCTGTCCAAAATCGAAAGCCACCATAGGTTCACGTGGTTCAATTGTCATTTTCATCCCTTTTACAGTCGCGCTCGTTTTGGCGCATTGCAAGTTTGATTGTCCTGCCTTATTGGCTCGCCCATGGTCAAGTCAGTACATATTATTGGAGCAGGATTAGCGGGTTCAGAGGCCGCTTGGCAATGTGTTTCGCGAGGCGTTCCAGTCATTCTTCACGAAATGCGGCCTAAGCGCATGACTGAAGCGCATCAAGGCTCCGGTTTTGCAGAACTTGTCTGTTCCAACTCTTTCCGCTCAGACGATCATTTAGGTAATGCTGTCGGGCTTTTACATGAAGAAATGCGCCGCACGGGTAGCCTGATTATGGGTATGGGCGATATGACGAAACTCCCGGCGGGTGGGGCTCTGGCGGTTGATCGCGAGGCTTTCTCTGACGCCGTCTCGACAATTTTACAAAACCATCCCTTGGTTACGATTGAGTATGGCGAGGTCAAAGGCCTCCCCCCTAAAGACTGGGAAAACACGATTATTGCGACCGGCCCCCTCACCGCGCCGGGCCTCGCGCAAGATATTTTGAAAACAACAGGTGAAGATAGCCTTGCCTTCTTCGATGCCATCGCCCCTATCGTTTACAAAGACAGCATCAATTTTGACATTGCGTGGATGCAGTCACGTTACGACAAAAAAGGTCCGGGCGGAGACGGTGCGGATTATATCAACTGTCCGCTCGATAGGGACCAATATGAAGCCTTCATTGAGGCCTTGGTCAATTCAGAACAAACCGAATTCAAAGATTTTGAGAAAGATACGCCGTATTTTGAGAGCTGCTTGCCCATTGAAGTCATGGCCGCGCGCGGCGCAGAGACCTTGCGTTGGGGGCCGATGAAGCCCGTTGGCTTGACGAACCCACATAATCCAACCGTCAAGGCGCATGCCATTGTTCAACTGCGTCAAGATAATGCGCTCGGTACGCTTTATAATATGGTCGGATTTCAGACGAAGATGAAATATGGCGCACAGGCTGAGATTTTCAAAACCATTCCGGGGCTCGAGAAAGCCGTCTTCGCCAGACTGGGCGGCATTCATCGTAATACCTTCATTAACTCCCCCAAGCTTTTGAACAACCAATTGCAATTAAAAGTGCGGCCTGACCTGCGCTTTGCCGGACAAATTATGGGGGTTGAAGGTTATGTTGAGTCTGCAGCTCTTGGCTTGATTGCGGGACGCCTCGCCGCAGCGCAGGCGCAAGGCCGTAAGGAGATTATGCCGCCAAAAACGACGGCATTAGGGGCTTTGATGGAGCATGTCACGGGTGGGTTTATGGAAGGACCAAAAGCCAAGTTCCAACCAATGAATGTTAATTTCGGCCTCTTCCCCCCACTGGAAGAAGAGATCGTGTATCCCAAGGTCAATGGAAAACGCTTACGCGGAAAAGATAAGACCCGTTACCGTAAAAAGCTGCTCGCCAAACGGGCGCTGAAGGATATTGATGTTTGGGTAAAACGCGACCGCGCTATTGCGGCTTAGGCCGAATAATTTCGAAATCATCTTTCGCTAAGTTTACCAAAATGGCGCGACCCGTTTCATCGACTTTGAAAACTCCATAACGGGCGGATTCGTAATCTTCTGCCGTACCGTTTTCAAAATAAAACCGGGGTGCCCCAAATGTGAGGCTTCTGTTTGTTCGTGTATAATTAAATCTAATCTCTTTCTCGCCTAGACTTTTCCCTTCATCGACACGCACAAAACTGGCGACATTATTGTCATCCAAACGCATCACAAAAGCACCTTTGGGTGGCAGGTCCTTGACGCTCTTGCCTTCCGGGACTCTTTCTTCGGCGTAGCGCAAGCGCATATAATCTCCGAGCATGAGAGCCCTTGGATCAACGGGACGGAGATCCATAAAGACGGTTTGACCTTCGGCCTTAACGGCGTTCAACGATTTTATCTGGGTCCCAAATAGGCCTAGAATGAAGACAGTCGTTATAATGATTATAGCAAAACGTATCAACTTCATGACGGTACACTCGCTTGATAGGTTTTATTGGCAAAGCCCCATATGGCAATCAAGACAACGCCCACCGCTAAGAGAATATAAGACTTCACGCCGAGGCTTATCGAGAGTTCGTAATAGAACATGTAGAGATAATAAATTTGAAACAAGATACCAAAGAGCGCCAAGAGACGGTTGCCCAAAATATAACCCGCCACCATGAGCAAAAATGCGAAAGCCCCGCCAAAGGGAAAGAGTATAAGTATGGCCAAAATTGGCAGTAGAAACACCAATGGTGGACGGAAGCTTTTGAGGTCAGCAACCTTGTTCAAATAGACAATTGCTAAACCTGCGATAATAACGCCGATAGCAGGTTCGACGAACATCAAAATTGAAAAAGTCTCATCCCCTATCTCACCCAAAAGTCTCGATAGTCTTTCGGCGCTATCGGGGAATGTTGCCATTAAAGTCGGATAAAGCAACAAAGCAAATGCCGCGGCGGAATAGATCCGTTTACCCACCATACGGGTCAAAAGAAAAACACCTAAAGCGATAGAAAATGCGCCCAAAATAATGTTTTCATAAGGCAAGTTGAGGCTTTCCGAGAGATAAAAATAAATCGCATTTAAAGCCAGAAAGACGGA
>CAYTAJ010000031.1:0-2883 GCA_964435725.1 uncultured Algimonas sp. | reverse complement strand
GCGGCAAACATCAGACCAAAGAAAGTGAAACCGAAACAAGCGGTCACGATGGCTGCAAGCGCGATGAAAAGCTCTATATACCAAGGGTTATCATTGGCTTCGATAGCCGTCGCAGCGCTTATGATATCATCTTCTGCCAAGTTCACGGCTTTTGCGATTTGCGGTACGTTTGTTTCGATAGGCTGAGTTTCTTCGCTATCTTTGACCTGCGCTTTTCTTGTTATATCGGCGAAATGTTTCAAGACGAATGCTAACCCGACAGTCAACCCCGCAAAGATAAGGAAAATCAAAAGGAAGATTTCAAACCCCCATCCCGAGTCTTGAAATATCTTTATCACTATTTGAACAATCATGGCCGAAACCCCGACTGTCACGAGAGATAACCCCGCCAAGGTTGGTTTAAACTTATAAAGATAAGCCACTAATCCTATAGCGCCACCAAAAGCACCAAGGCTCAAGAGATAAGAAAAGGCTTCATCTGCCACATTTCTCCACGGCCAAAAGGTTGATGTAAACGCGCTGACCAAAAGGCCCGCACACACCGCAATTAAGAATAAGCGGAACCATTGCGCCCTCGCCCAGTCATATTTTGGGATTAGAAATCGATCTAAAGTCAGGAGGCCGAGCATCATAATTAATGCTGATACCAAAATCAGAGCATCGGCGAGTAGCGGTTTCCCCGCGATATAAAATCCTGTTTCAGCATAAGCAAACATCGCGACGCCAGCGATGATTATCCAAACCGTGTAATGCGCCAAATTTCTTGAAACAGCGGCAAATGGAAGGGTCATAAAAGCCCAAAGCACAAAAGGCGTGTGTAACAAAGCCGGTGTTTGATAAACTTGCCCAAAGACGGCAAACATAACTCCGACTAAGACTGTCGCCGCTATGCCGAAAGCCTGCGCGACAAGACTATCAAGCTTAAGCAATATCCAGATTAGAGCCGATATCGCTATGCCGCCGCCGACAATGGCAAATTTTGCCATATCCGGAAAATCAAACCAATTATGAGCAAAGAAGAATATAATGCCGGCCAAAACATGCCCTACGCCGAGAGCAAAGAGAGACTTAAGCGCCCAGCCATCCCAAAAGTGATCGTCTCTAAACGCTTCTAAGCCTGCCAGATAACGTGTCGGCTCGACTTTATCCTGCGCAATAAGATGCGGTAAAATCGCGGTCGTAATTGGTGGTGTTGTGCTCAAAGCGGCCTCCCCGCTACACTTTGCCTCTCAATACCGCACTAAGCAAGCGCGTTTGTTTTGCAAAGGCCGTGTAGGTGACGTGTTCTGACTTTGGTTTAAATCCCTTTTTGGTTAGCCTTTTGAGATAAGGCGGTACGAGAGACACATAGGCAACGGCCGGAAAAGCGTCATTATTAAGTTTGGTAAGGGCCTTAGACGCTTCAGCATGTTTGGCTTTTGCAATGCTGCATAGTCGGTCAAACGATACCGCACTCAGCATGGTTTCATGATAATAGCCATAAGCCCGCGCCAGCCCCGTCATGCCCCATGATATACCTGCCTCTTCAACACCGCCTTGGTTCTCTTCTCCGCAAAGTTTGACGGCAATTTTCATCAACGCCCCAGACGTTAACGCGCAATAGTCTTGTGCCTCTGTCAAACTTTCGAAAGGACGTGGATCAATATCACGCTCTCGACCGTCGATGAGTTGATCCACCCAAAAGCGGGGTATATCATTTTCAAGCAATAAGACCCTCAATGGGGTTGTGATTTCGTGATTTCTGACACTTTCAGTTTCGTAAATCTCAGCAATCGCTTCGCGCCACCATTGATAGCGGATTTGACCAATCATGGGCTCGCTGACCAGTTCAGGGACTTTGGCGAGCTCTAGATGAAAGGCATAAAGGAGTAATAGCTTCGCGCGACTTTTCTCGTCTGCAAACATGGCAGCTCTAACGCGGTCAGGATCAGCCGTCTTCAAGCGCGCCAAGACATCATCATGTAAAGAAAAATCCAAAGTTTTTTCCACCATTTTTCAATTCCACGCGTAACTAGACTGTCGACCCCTTGTGGTCAAAATCTTATCGTCTTAAAGACTGATAGTCGTTTTTAGCCTAGAGAAAGCATTTCTATGTCACGTAAAATCAAAATTGCTGCGGTCACTGCCGCTTTATCAGGACTGGCAACAACTGCCTCGGCCCATGTTGGCGATCATAGCACGGCACATGCTGATCACTTCTTGGTAGAGCACGGCTTTGCCCTTGGCGCTGTTGCATTTGTTATCGCCGCAGGAACACTCGCCTACATCATTAAGAAGAAAGCATAGGATTAGCCAAAATGTTACATTCACTACTTTCAAAATTTGACGGCTCAATTGAAACGGCCTCTGCGCATTGTGATATTCCTTGCGGTATCTATGACGCACGTATCGTGACTTATTATGCGGTGTCTGCCCTACGCCAAATCGACATTCTCCTAAGCCTCAAGGATAAGGGCTTGTCTGAAACTGCTTTTGCGATGCAGGTCGCGCGGAACACAGCCAAGAAAGAAGAAATGGCTGAAAACTGCAAACACCAGACGCGTATCATCTGGGGTGACTTTATGAAGCCCGGCAATCAAGAGGATATGGCAAAGTGCCACGAAGCGGCTCACGCTATTATGCTTGCGGGTTCTGCCGTGAAACAAGATTTGCACCGTGAAGATGGTGAGAAGCTTGTTGCCGCTGCTAATCAATTTGCGGAGATTTTCTGGGCGTCAAAAGGTGTAAAAACCAAAAAAGTAACAACGCCTTATGCCCCAAATGTTGAGGTTGTCGAACCTGATCTCTAGGCTATTTCATGCCAGCCATTATTAAAGTGTCTGGTGACAGTATGTCGCCAACAATTGAGAATGGCGATTACATTCTGACGATAAGACCCCGTAC
>CAYTAJ010000030.1:0-27853 GCA_964435725.1 uncultured Algimonas sp. | reverse complement strand
CTTGGCTTTCACCGCTGTGCCATAAGCCAAGAGCTCCGCCCCGCCGGGTCGTGCCGGATTATTGCCGGCTATCGTCGAAAACTCTACGCGGATATTATAAACGGCCGTTGCGCCCATAGCGTCTGCCTCTTTCAACATGCGGACAATCGCCTCGCGCCGCGCACGGTCGAGCATGGTTTCATAAGACCGCAAAGATCCGCCGACCAAAGATTTTAGCTTCGCGGCAATTTTCTTGAAATAGTCGAGCGCCACAACAACGCTGCCACTCACTAATATGCCGTCATCTTCGAGGTCTTGTGGATGGCTCTCCGGAATCGTTTTCAAATTCGTTGTCAGGATATGTGACAAAGCCGCCTCGTCCTTGCGCAAACGCTCAAAATGACGACGCTCATTAAGGCCACCAAATATGACGCCAATAATCAAGAGCGTGAGGACTGTAAAAAGCTCAATCATTCGACAACAACCGCCGTACCATAGGCATAAAGCTCAGACGCCCCTGCTGTGACAGAACTCGTTGAGAAGCGCACATTAACAATCGCATTCGCCCCGAGCGAACGCGCCTGTTCAATCATGCGGTTTACAGATTCATTGCGCGCATCTTCGAGTAATTCTGTATAACCGCGCAATTCACCCCCGACGATGTTTTTCAATCCCGCCATAATATCGCGGCCAACATGTTTGGCGCGAACCGTATTGCCCTGCACAAGACCTTTCCACACGATAATGTTTCGTCCCGGCACAGTTTCCATATTGGATAAAATAAAATCGCTCATCTGTATCTCCTTGCTGATTTCATACCCAAATAATGCGGGCATTGCGAATAAAAAACTGAATAGGCCCCGCACACGCTCGTGACTTGCCTCGAATGAAATCCTCTGGCACGAGGCGGGCATGACTATTCACATCCCTCTTCGTGTCGCCTTTCAAATGGACCCTATGGAAACGGTCGATATTGATGCCGATACAACCTTTGCCTTGGCCGAGGTCGCGGCCAATCGCGGTATGACCCTTTATGAATATGGCCCACAGCATTTGGCCTATAATGAAGGCCGCGTCACAGCCCATGCTCGCCCGATGGAGGTTCGTCGTGAAAAAGGTAATCACGTGAGCTTTGGCGACCGACAAACGCTAGACCTTGCCACGGACGTGGATGTTGTCTGGATGCGACAAGACCCGCCTTTTGATATGTCCTACATTACGGCAGCTCATATTCTGGAGCGATTAAAGAGGGACACATTGGTCGCCAATGATCCGGAATGGGTGCGCTCCGGGCCGGAAAAAATCCTGCCGCTCGATTATCCGCATCTTATGCCGGAAACGCTCATCACACGTGATGAAACGGCGATTGAGGCTTTCCGCGCTAAACATAAAGACATCATCATTAAGCCGCTATATGGCAATGGCGGTGCGGGTGTCTTCCGCCTCAAGGAAGGCGACAGTAATTACGCGTCCCTACTTGAGATGTTTTTCACAATATCCCGCGAACCCATTATCGCGCAGGCCTTCCTAAAAGATGTCTCCAAGGGCGATAAGCGCATTATTATTATTGATGGCAAAGCCGTTGGTGCCATTAACCGCGTCCCCCTCCCCGGTGAAACACGCTCTAACATGCATGTCGGCGGGGAAGCGCGGGCAACCGAGCTAACAGATACAGATATGATTATCTGTGACGCCATTGGCCCGATGTTAAAAGAGCGCGGGCAAATCTTGGTCGGCATTGACGTTATTGGCGATAAAATGACCGAAATAAATACGACAAGTCCAACGGGTGTACAGGAGTTAAAACGCTTCTCCGGCGTCGATGCGGCCGCCCTTTCATGGGACGCCATTGAACGCCGCCTTGGGCTGTAACGTATCTATTAGACCAATATATAATAATGGGGAGTGCAGGATGAAGACACCATGGTTGGAGCATTATAAAACACTGGGTATAAATGTACCGGATTTAAATGATCCACCTCTTGGCGCGTTTTTAGAGCAGCATGCTTCAGAACGACCCGATAATGCAGCCCTTTGGTACGTCGCGCGCGCTATCTCCTATGGAGAGCTTCACCAACATGTAAATCGTTTTGCCAATGCCCTCAGTGCTGCCGGCATTGGAAAAGGGGATGTGGTTGGCATTCATTTACCCAATATCCCTCAATACATTATCGCCCTCGGCGCCATCAGTAAATTAGGGGCTATAGGGTCAGGGGTCTCCCCGCTTTTGGCGCCGCCTGAACTCGCTTACCAAATTAACGATGCACAGATGAAAGCTGTTCTGACGCTAAATGATTTCTCTGCCGCTTTTGCAGCGATGACCACCGTGCCAGACTGCTTGGAAGCCGTTATTATAGCGTCTGCAAAAGACCTCTTAGCACCGGATAATTTTGACTTACTTCACATAGAAGGCGTGACAACCCATCGATATTTAGACTTTGTGGGCGGGCAATCAAATCAGTTTGAACACGTCAAAATCGATCCCCATGACACCTATATGATTCAATATACAGGCGGCACGACAGGAAAGCCAAAGGGTGCCATGTTGAGCCACCGCAACATCATGCACAATACCGCGCAAACATCCTCCATGACCGAGTTTGAGATTGGCAAAGAGGTTATGTTAAGCGCATTTCCACTCTTTCATGTAGCTGGCCTGTCAATCGGTATTTGCGCTCTGAGATATGGCGCCATGATGATACTCGTGCCCAATCCACGCGATACAGATTTTATCTGCACACAAATGGAAAAGTTTCCGGTGAACATTATGGCGGCTGTGCCTGCCCTCATCGATATGCTTGTGGCCAATCCAAAATTTGCGACGCTTGATTTTTCTAAACTTCGTGCTGCTTTGACAGGGGCAGCGCCTATGACGCGCTCAAGCTATGACGCATTCTCTGCCATTGTTGGTGAGAAAAAACTCACTGATATTTTTGGCATGACGGAAACAGGCCCGTGTTACACAACCAACCCACCCGAACGATACAAGTTGGGCTCTGTTGGTATCCCGCTGCCTAATGTGACTGTGCGTATCCGCGATGTTGATACGGGCTTACAGGATATGCCTTATGGCGAACCCGGGGAAATCACCTGCACGGGGCCTCAAGTTATGAAAGGCTATCTGAACCTTCCAAAAGAGACAGATAATGCCCTGCGCGAGATTGAGGGCGAGCGTTATATGTTCTCCGGTGATGTCGGCTATATGGATGAGGAAGGCTATATCTTCCTCTGTGATCGCGCCAAAGATATGTTGATTGTTGGCGGCTATAAGGTCTTCTCAGTTGAGGTTGAAGATAAGCTGTCTGCCTTTGACGAAATTGCGGCCTGCGCCATTATCGGCACAAAGGATGAAGACCGCCCCGGCAATGATATTGTCAATTTATTCGTCGAATTATCCCCCGCCCATAAAAATACGGACCAAGACGCGTTAAGAGATAAAATCATCGCCTTCTGTCGTGAAAAAATGGCGGCTTATAAAGTGCCCAAGAAAATTCATTTCATTGATGCTATCCCGCTGACGCCTGTTGGCAAAATTGATAAAAAAGCGCTGCGCGTCTCCGCTTAATTAAATAGGAAAAATTATGAGTGTTCTCTCCATTTTGGAAAATCGCTATTCAGTGCGTGGCTTTCAAAAAGATAAGCCTGTTGATGAGGCTTTGTTGAAAACAATTTTCACCAACGCCCAACGGGCGGCCTCAAATTGTAATGTGCAGCCTTGGCAGAGCTATGTCGTCAGCGGAGAGGTTAGAGACATGCTTTCCGAAGCGCTCGTGAAAGCGGTGATGTCCGGCAATCCGCCTAATCCACGTTTTGATTGGGTCACGCGGTACCAAGGCAAACATCGAGAGCGCCAATTTGGATCCGCCAATGCGCTTTACTCTGCCCTTGGCATTGAGCGTGAAGACAAAATGGCGCGTAATATCGCTATGCTGCGGAATTGGCAGTTTTTCGACGCGCCTCACGCGGCCTTCTTTACCATGGGCCTAGATATGGGCGTGATGGGGGCGGTTGATTTGGGCATCTACGCCCAAACGCTCGCGCTTCTCTTAGAGGAGAACTGCATCCAGTGCTGTATGCAAGGGGCGCTGGGACAGTTCCCTGAACCCGTGGAAAAACAATTAGGACTCCCGGAAGGGCAAGGCATCCTCTTTGGCATGTCCTTTGGCTATGCAGATAAAGAACACCCCGCGAATGCGGCGAGAACAGATCGTGCGGAGTTAGACGACGCTGTCGCGTTTTTTAGCTAAACGGACGTATAAACGTAATTAGGCAAGTCGTCCTTATGGACAATATCGGCGACTTGCAAAATATTTTTGTCCAAGAGGTGGGCTTCATAGAGATTATTTGAAATAATCACCAGCTCCGCCCCTTTAAGGTATTGTTTCAAAACCTTCACTGACACGACCGAATTTATTGTTGCCGATAAACGGTCGTCGAGGAAAACATAATCATATGTGTTGGTCATTAGATGCGTCAGCGCATCATCAAGGGTTTTCGCAAAATCCAAAAGGAAGCCATATTTGAAATGGTTCGCGAGAATACGTGTCACGATGATATTTTCATACTCATCGTCATCTATCAAAAGAATACTTGGCATACTTTCCTAACACAACTTTGGTCTAGTTGTAATACGAAAGCGTGACTCAAATCGTTTGAAATTTCAAGTAAAAAAGACTTAGGCGCGTTCCGGTATTGGACAGCTAATGCCTGTTGGGCCATGCATACAATAACCTTGCGGGTTTTTCGCCAAATATTGCTGATGATAATCTTCAGCCGGATAATATGTCGGCGCCTCTCGTAATTCTGTGGTCACAGGACGCCCATAAGCCGCCTCATATCGCTTCATGGCTTCTTTCGCCGCACTCGCTTGCGAATCGGAATAGGTATAAATCGCACTTCGATATTGCGTGCCGACATCATTGCCTTGGCGATTACCTTGTGTGGGGTCATGATTTTCGAAAAAGACCTTCAAAATTTCTTCAAAGCTTATGACCTTAGGGTCAAAGACAACATGCACCATTTCGGCGTGGCCCGTCGCTCCACTACAAACAAGTTCGTAATTTGGAGCCGTCGAGGTCCCGCCCGCATATCCGACAGACGTCACATGTACGCCGTCTAATTTCCAGAGAATACGCTCTGCGCCCCAGAAGCACCCCATACCCAGTTGTACCTGTTCCATGCCGACGGGGATATCGCCAAACATAGAGCGTCCATTGACATAGTGCTTATCAATTGTTGCGAGCATAAGGGTCTCCTAAATCTAGGCGCCGACAGGTTTAAATGTCCCTTTGATTATCGGGGCCATGCGATCGGCGAGAATGTCGGCAATCTCTATCGCCTTCTCTGTCGTGTCGATATGGTCTTGCCGAACCTCAATTGCAAGATGGCGCAGACCACGTGGGGCAATATGCGTATCCACCGTATGATTGAGCACATAGGCCGAGTAAGGTTGATTAACGCCCACCATAAAATTGCGCCCCAAACGCATAAATTGCTCTCTTAGCGCCTCTGCGCTTTCCATATCATAGCGGGCCAAAAGACCGATTTCGACCAAGCGAAACTGCCCTTTTTTGGGATGCGGGGTAAAGCTGTGAATAGAAATCGCAAAGGGCTTGTCCATCCCATCCAAAGATTTCCCCAATTGGGCATGATATGGACGGTGAAAGCGATTGAGACGATCATCACGCGCCGCCGCAGATAGGTTTTGATTGCCCGGAATATGTGAGCCGTCGCTTTCTTCGACAATTAAACCCGGCGCATCTTCTGACCGATTTGCATCAATCACAAGACGAGAAAAATTAGCGAGCTGCCCCGCGCATTTAAATGTTTCGCAGAGTCGCCTGACGACCACATTCGTACCGATATCCCACGCAATATGCCTTGTCAGATCATCACCAGACAGGCCCAAATTATTCATATCGTCTGGAATACGTTTTGAAGCGTGATCGCCGAAGACAAAGACATCTTCATTTCCCGTTGAGGGAATAGACTCGAAAGCCTCGGTTTTAAAAGCAACAGACATAGCGCGTTATATACGCGGCAAATCAAAATAGACCACCATATCCATGAAATAAATCACAGGTCTTGTACAGTTTCTCGCACCAATTGATCAACGACGACCTTTAACGCCTCTCGCTTGGTCTGCCCCGTTCCGACTTGCGCTTCAAAGGTTTTGATTTGGCGGGCAGCACTTGAGCCGCGACGGATGATATTGCGCGCATTTTCAACCTCGCGCAGACAGCCCAAGGCTTCCGCATCCTCTGCAATCCATTCGATTAATTCTTCGAGCAAGACAGCGAAAGGCACAGCCCCGCCATGACCGAAATCAATCAGTTTTCCTTCTACCCCGTGACGTTGCGCCATCCAGCGGTTTTCTTCAATTAAGAAAGCCGGATAAATACGCCACCGCATATTGCTGTCCTTGAGGCGTAAAATACGGCGTGTCAGCGATTGATAAATCGCCGCGACAGTCATGGCATCATCCAACAAAGTGCAAATATCACAAATCCGCATTTCAAGTGTCGGGAACTTATTGGACGGGCGAATATCCCACCAGATTTTTGACGAGTCTTCTATGGCGCCGGATTTGACGATGGCGTCAACAAGGCGCTCATACTCGCCATAGCTTTGCAGGGCTTCGGGGATACCCGTGCGTGGCATGCCGTCGAACACAGAGAGGCGATAGCTCTGCAATCCCATTCTCTGCCCACCCCAAAAGGGTGAACTGGTCGTCAGGGCCAGCATATGCGGAAGGAAATAGCGGATCTGATTTTGCACATCGATCATGGCGTCTTTATTCTCAATGCCAATATGCACATGCATGCCGCAAATCATCATGCGGTGGATAGCGCCCCTCATATCAGAGGAGAGTTTTTGATATCGCTCACCTTGTGTCGGCTTTTGCTGACTCCAATGCGTAAAAGGGTGGGTCGAGGCCGCCATGAGGTGCATATCATGGTCGATGGCGATACGGGCGAGCGTTCCGCGTAAATCGGCGATTTCTTCGCGGGCCTGCCCCACCGTCTCGCAAATACCCGTGGCGATTTCGACTTGGCAGCGCAAAAATTCCGGCGTGACGCGGTCCCCGATCTCCTCCAGACACGCCTTCATGAAATGTTTAGGTGGATTTTTCTTGGCCACACGCGTTTCAGGATCGACAAGAAGATACTCTTCTTCAATGCCCAGTGTTAAAGCTTCATCCATACTGCCCTCCCACGCATTCAGCCTAACAGGTCAAATTCCATCTGTGAATATCTCGTTTAGAGACTTGAGACTTTCCTAAGACCACGCTAAAGGCGCGCGTCTGAAAGCTTCGGTCAAACCGAGGTGATATACATTTCAGAGGTGAGGTGGCCGAGTGGTTTAAGGCGCACTGCCCGTCCGCCATAGGCGGACAAACATTTTGAGTGAAGCGTGCGCTTATCTCAAACCCCTCGGGTCAAACTGAGGAAACATACACTTCAGAGGTGAGGTGGCCGAGTGGTTTAAGGCGCACGCTTGGAAAGCGTGTTTAGGTTAATAGCCTAACGTGGGTTCGAATCCCATCCTCACCTCCAGTTGTTTTAAGCCTTGTCCTTCACATCTATTTTCTTAGATGTAAGCCATGACATCGCCCTTCCCACCCTCCCCACCAAACCCTTGGATAACACATGGAACGCAGACGTGTTTTCGTTCGCATTGGATTTTGGTGGAACGGAATTTGGTGACGACGCCCGGTGGCTCTGAGGCTGATTATGGTGTGGTGCGTTTTCGTAACAACGCCGTCGGCGTCATTCCTTATGAAGACGGTAAAATCTGGATGGTGGGACAGACGCGTTATGCGCTGGAGGCCTATAGTTGGGAAATCCCCGAAGGCGGGGTGTCGATTTATGATAATGAGGATATGGAAGAGGCGGCCCGTCGGGAACTGGCCGAAGAAACAGGCCTGCGCGCCGAAACGCTAACGCCTTTATTTAAAGTCCACACCTCCAATTCGATTACAGATGAATGGGGACAAGTCTTTTTGGCGCGCGGCTTAACCCAAGGGGAAAGCGCCCCGGAAGACACCGAAGATATTACTGTTTTTTCTCTCCCTTTGGAGACCGCCTATCAAGCCGTAGACGACGGTTACATTACGGACGCGCTCTCCATCGCGGCCATTTATAAACTGCGATTGATGCAGGCGCTTGGTGAGTTGGATTAAAGAGTGAACTGGATTCGGTCTGTATCGTATCAAAATTGATGAGCACCCCCTCCCCGCAATATCAAGCCAATATCCTCACCCGTATCAATGAGGTGAGCGAGGCGGATTGGGACGCGCTCATTCCGACGGGTTCTCACCCTTTTCTGTCTTGGCGGTTTTTAAATGCTTTGGAAGAGAGCGGCTGCGCAGTTGAAGACACCGGATGGGCGCCGCGGCATATCTGGCTTGAGGGTACGGACGGCCAAGTTATTGGTGCGGCCCCGCTTTACGCCAAATTTCATAGCCAAGGCGAATATGTTTTTGACCATGCTTGGGCCGATGCGCTGCAACGAGCCGGCGGGCAATATTACCCTAAGCTTCAAGGCTCTGTACCGTTCACGCCCGCGAAAGGGCCACGCCTCCTCGCACAAACCACAGCCCATAAACAGGCTTTGGCCACTGCAATGGTCTCCGCCTGCGAGCAATGGGGCATGTCCGGTGTGCATCTGACGTTTCTACAGGAGGATGACAGGACGGCGCTCAAAGACTTAGGCTTTGCCCCGCGCGAAGACAGGCAGTTTCATTTCATTAATCGCGGTTATGAGAGTTTTGATGATTTCTTAGACACGCTGGCCAGTCGGAAACGCAAAAATATCCGCAAAGAACGAAAAGCGGCGCAAGACGGCGTAACGATCAAACGCCTGAGCGGGGATGACCTCAAAGACGAACATTGGGATGTATTTTATCAATGCTACCTCGATACGGGCCAACGCAAATGGGGGCGACCTTATCTCAACCGCACCTTCTTTGATCTGATGCAGCAGACGATGCGGGATGATATTTGCTTAGTCATGGCATGGATTGACGGTGACCCGATTGCCGCCGCGCTCAACTATATTGGATCAGACGCGCTTTATGGGCGAAATTGGGGCGCGCTCATACATAAGCCATTTCTGCATTTTGAGCTTTGTTATTATCAAGCCATTGAAGCGGGTTTGGAACTGGGATTGCCGCGTGTCGAAGCCGGGGCGCAAGGCGAACATAAACTCGCCCGGGGCTATGAACCCGTCACAACGCATAGCGCACATTATCTGATGCACCCCGGACTGCGAGAGGCCATTGAAGATTATCTCACCAGAGAGCGCCACGCCGTCGCCCATGAGATTAAAATTCTGGACAAACATACACCTTTTAAGAAGCAATAGTCTCTTCTCAATAGACTCTAATCTGTTTAGTTAGACCTTATGACCCTTCACGCTGAATATGATCCGACGAATATCTTTGCAAAAATCATGGCGGGCGAGATGCCTTCGGCCAGGGTGTTTGAGGATAAAGATATTTTAGTGATTATGGATGCCTTCCCGCAATCGCGCGGGCATTGCCTTGTTATCCCTAAACGCCCCGTACGGAACTTGTTGGAATTAGCGCCGAAAGATATCGGGCGGCTTTTCGGCACAGTACAGCGTGTCTCTCATGCCGTTGATAAAGCGCTTTCACCGGATGGGATTATCGTCACCCAATTTAACGGTGCGCCTGCCGGTCAAACCGTGTTTCATCTACATGTGCATATTATTCCAAAATTTGAAGGCGAAGCCCTTAACGCCCATGCAGGTGGCATGATTGAGCGTTCAGAACTTGAAAAAACCGCAAAACTAATCTCAGAAAAATTATAAGGATTATTTGATGAGACATCTTATTCTAGCCACATCAGCGCTTGCCTTGCTGACAGCCTGTAATTCAAACGAGACCGAGGTGGAAATTGAAATTCCTGCTGTCGAGGTCCCTGCTGCCAAAGTCTATGATATAGAGGCGCAATATGCGAAATTTGCCGAAGTCAGAATGGATGTCGATACATCATTCCTGAGTGAGTCAGAGCGCGCCGTCGTCAACAAGCTGATTGAGGCCAGCGATTACATGTCTCAAATTTATATGCTTCAACGCGGGGCCAATTACCCAGAGCTGAGAGAAGACATTGCGGCGAATGGCACACCCACACAGCTCGCTATGTTTGATTTACATTACGGGCCTTGCGATGGCCTCGCCGAAGAAAAGCCTTTTTATGGCGATGCACCCTGCCCTGAAGGCGCCGGATTCTATCCAACTGATATGACACGGGAAGAATTTAACGCCCATATCGAAGCCAATCCGCAAGACAAAGAGGCTTTCACCTCACCATATACAGTTATCCGTCGGAATAAGGATGGCAGTTTGAAGGCCGTGCCTTATCGGGTTGAATACGCGAAATATCTGAAACCCGCTGCCAAACTAATGCGGGAAGCCGCCAAATTGACCGAAAACAATAAATTAAGAAGATTTCTTTTGTTGCGTTCAAAATCCTTTCTAAGAGACGAATATTTCGATTCTGAAATGGCGTGGATGGATTTGAACGGAAATATCGAAATCGCGATTGGCCCATACGAAGTTTATGATGACCGCCTTTTTGGTTACAAAACGGCTTATGAAAGCTTTGTGACGATTAAAAACCCTGAAGAGTCCAAAGCGCTAGCAAAATACAAAAACTTCTTGAAAGACATGGAGCAAAACCTGCCTGTCGAGGATCGTTACAAAAACTTCGCGCGGGGGTTTGAGAGCCCGATTGCTGTGACCTATCAAGTCCATGGCGGCGGTGATAATGAAAATGGCGTACAGACGATTGCGTTTAATCTGCCAAATGATGAACGTGTTCGCGAAGCCAAAGGGGCCAAGAAAGTTATTCTAAATAATGTTCTGGGCGCGAAATATGACCGTATCCTAGCCCCGATTGGCGAACGCGTCTTGGTTGCAGATCAAGCTGCTCTAACCGTCAAAAAATATATGAGCTATAATACGCTTTTCCATGAGCTTTCTCACTCTTTAGGGCCGGGTACCATTACAGTTGATGGACAAACGACAACAGTCAATGCGCAGCTCAAAGATTTGGCATCAGGCCTTGAAGAAGGCAAAGCCGATGTGATGGGCGCCTATAATATTCTTTATATGATGGAACGCGGCGAGCTTCCTGTCTCGGAAAAGCAAGCTTTCTTAGCGACCTATTTCTCCGGCCTTTTCCGGTCAATGCGCTTTGGTCTTACGGCCGCTCATGCCAAAGGCGCAGCCTTCCAATATAATTATTTTATTGAGACGGGTGCGGCTACATGGTTGCCCGATCAAAAGCGTTATCAACTGGATTTTGATAAATTTGAACAGTCTATTTCTGATTTGACGGGTAAAGTTGTCCGTCTTCAGGGTGACGGTGATTACGACGCTGCGAAATCGTTTTTAGTTAAGTATGTGCGTGTAGACGATGCCGCTATGACCGTACTCGGGAATTTGGAAGATATCCCTTACGATATTCGCCCTATCTATCCTGAAAAGATATAAGCTGGCCTCTTTATTTCGTGCCGAATTATATTCTAACGACACAGAGTCAGGACCGCACCGGCATTGTTGCGGCCCTGACGCGCTGCTTGGCAGAGCATGAGGGCTTTATTACCGAATTAGCACAATTTGGGACGCCCTCTTCGGAACGATTTTATTCGCGTATCTCCTTTCGAATGGATGAAACGCAACTCGCAAATTTCTCAGACTCTGTTTCGTCTATCAGCCGAAAACTCGAACTCAATACAGACATCATTCAGGCCGAAGCGAAAATGCCAACATTGATTATGGTGTCAAAATTTGACCATTGTTTGAATGATCTTCTCTATCGTTGGAAAAATAATTCCTTGCCCATAGATATTAAAGGCATTGCGTCCAATCACGAAACGTCACGCGAACTCGTCGAGACGGCAGGTTTGCCTTTTTATTATATTCCTATCACAAAAGAGACAAAGGTAGAGGCAGAAACGGCCCTTCGGGATCTTATTGCATCAACCGGGTCAGACCTCATAGTCTTAGCGCGTTATATGCAAATATTGTCTAATGCTTTTTGTGAAGATTATTCCGGTCGGGTTATCAATATTCATCATTCTTTCCTACCAAGTTTCAAAGGGGCGAAGCCCTATCACCGCGCTTATGAACGCGGCGTCAAACTGATTGGTGCCACAGCGCATTATGTGACGGCAGACCTGGATGAAGGCCCGATTATTGAGCAAGACGTTGCCCGTGTTGACCATACAATGACGCCGAAGCAACTCGTCGACATGGGGCGAGATATTGAAGCGCGCGTCTTGGCGCGCGCGGTCAAACTTCATGCTGAGCACAGGTCTTTTTTAAACGGCGTGAAAACCGTTATTTTGCCTTAGGGTAGAGCGTCCTCAATTGAATTGAGGAGGCTGTTGAGCTCACGTTCTTGTTCGACCCAAGCCGGTTCCGAAGCGACTAAAAGATTTGTCGGCAAGCTATTTTCTAATTGCCGGCTCATATAATCCTGAAAAATACGAGCGGGAATTGTCCCCCCTGTGACATTTTTCATGGGCTTATTCGCATCGTTCCCGACCCAAACGCTTGTCACGATATCGGGCGTATACCCCAAAAACCATGCATCCCTAAAATCATTGGTGGTCCCTGTTTTCCCGCCAATATCCCGCCCATTTATCCGCGCATTTCGGCCCGTACCGCGATTGACCGTATGCACCATCATGCGATTCATCTCGGCTAATTTATCAACATTAATGACGGTTTGCGTCTCGGGCGCAGGTGCATCATAGAGCGGCGTCCCATTAGCCGTAGAGATAGAGATAATCCCATAAGCCTCTGTCATTTGCCCAAAATTGGCGAAAGGAAGATAGGCTTCTGTTAAGGTGAGAGGCGTAGTCACTTGCGCCCCCAAAGGAAGGCTTCTCAAGGGTTTAAGCGGCCCAAGGCCAAACCGTTCAGCGGTTGAAATGACTGTTTCACGTCCAACCTCTTCTGACACTTTGACCGTAACCGTATTGACGGATTTAGCGAGAGCCTCTTCCAGTGTCATCTGACCATAAAAGTCTTCTTTGAAATTTTTGGGCGTCCAATCATCTTGTGAATTTGATAAGGTCACAGGGGCGTCGATACGTTTGTCCCAAGGGGTCAAGCCGTTTTCTAAAGCGGCCAAATAAACAAACGGTTTGAAAGCAGACCCGGGTTGGCGTTCCGCTTGTGTGGCGCGGTTAAATTGGCTTTCTGAATAAGAGGCCCCGCCAATCATCGCTAAGACGGCCCCCGTACCATCCAAGGTTATGAGTGAAGCTTGCTCCGCGCCTTTCTCTAGATCGAGATGATCGCTGACCGCCTTGTGTGCAAAGCGTTGGGCCTCAATGTCTAAGGTCGTTTGCACAACAATATCTTGGGTCGGAGCGTCGCCCAGAACAGTCTCAATTTCCGGCCAAATCCAATCCACAAAATATTGCGCCGAATTATCTGATTGCGGACGATGGATACGAATAGGGTAAGCCAAAGCTTGGGCATACATAGCGTCATCTACTAAGTCTTGGGATTTCAAAACATCCAAAACAGTTTTGGTACGCTTTGATGCCCGCTCCGCATTATTAACCGGATTGAGCGCAGACGGCGCTTTAAGCAAGCCCGCCAATAGCGCCACTTCGGAGAGGTTCATCTCTGCCGCCGGTTTATTAAAATAGCGTTTGGAAGCCGCCTCTAAGCCCCAAGCACCACTGCCGAAATAGACTTTGGATAAATACATTTCCAAAATTTCGTCTTTAGTGAAGCTCCGCTCCAACCAAATTGACATGAGCATTTCTTGCGCTTTGCGTCGGATAGTTTTGTCAGGCGATAAAAAGACATTTTTGGAAAGTTGTTGTGTGAGCGTCGAGCCGCCTTGTACATAGGCTCCGGCTTTGACATTTTGAACCATGGCCCGTGCTAAGGCCTCTGGGTCAACACCGATATGATTGTGAAACCGTCTGTCCTCAACCGCCAGAATAGTGAGCGGAATATGAAACGGGAGTTCATCTAAATCTACGCGCGGGGCCACAGTCGCCCCTCGGACTAAGATATCGCGGCCTTGACGATCCACGATTTGAACACTGACAGGACGTTGATTTTCCCAAAGGCGTTTGGGGTCAGGCAAGTCTTTGGAGGCAATGGCAAAACCCGTAAATCCGACCATCCCAGCCATGTAAGCAGAAGCCACCCCAGCCATAAGGGTGCGCTTACCCCATAAACGCACACGCGGCGAAAGGGGCGGTAAGCGCAAATTTTTGATATCAAACAGGCTCATTTGAACACGCAAACAGGGTTATTAAGGCATTAATATGTCTTTGCGCCCTAACCCTTTAAGGGGTGTTTAACGTGACTGATTTGATGTGAGAAATTCTCTTATGCGAAAAAGGGTCGATTTATGTCGGTAAAGGCTGGGACGGCCCAGACAGACCCCCTGATTTACGCGCCCCTTCCCCACGGCTAATATCCGTATCTTTGGCAGGACAAAAGCTTAAGACCGTAGCCCCTTCAGCACGCGCCTCTTGCCCAGGCTGAATGAAATCCAAACTACCATCGGGGCGCAGAGCCAAAATCAGATCAAGGTCATCACCGCGATCTTTGTAGAGGTCGTCCAGAGTATAAGCCTCTGACAGATTTGTGGAACGGAAACGCCAACCGCCCCACCAATCACGGGTAAGCGCGTCAAAGCTTCGACCTCGAGATGTCATAGTGCGCCCTCGAGAGGTAAAGGCGATTGTATCACTATCGTCTTCATCCTCGTCTTGCGCAGGGACTTGGAACACACGATGGCGACCTAATTCGGGCGCAAATTCGACACAAACGAGAGAGTTATACGCGTCATTCGGTGTAGCCGCGACCAGATAGTTAAAGGCCGAATGATCGAGCGAATAATCCGCATTTTCTGACAGAACTTCACCATAGAACGTCGCATGACCTTCAAGTCGCGCACCGCGCAATCGCCGCCAATTTGTATCAGCAACGGTCACTTTGATTCCCATATCTTTAATGGCTTTGGCGAGACCCAACGACCAAGGGTTCGCCCCTACAATCATAACACCATTGCCTCCACCGGCGGCTAAGCCTAGCACTTTGGAAATTGGGCCAATCAAGAAGCCTGCAAATAGAACCGTGGCGAAAACCAAGGCAAATGCCAGGGGCACGAACATCGCGCCGTCGCCTCGGCCAATCGCTGTTAGTTCTGCCGCAAAAAGACCCGCCACGGCTACGGCTACGACGCCGCGCGGCGCAATGAAGCTAATGAGAAGGCTCTCACGCCATGTCAGGCCTGAGAATAATGTGGAAAGCATAACTGCAATAGGTCGCACCCAAAAAATCATCGCCAAGACAAAGGCTGCCACCCGCCAATTCATCATAAATTGTTCCAAAATGTCCGGTGTCAGAGTCGCCGTCAAAATGACAAAAACGCCCGAAACCAAGATAATGGCAATATTTTCTTTAAAGCGACGCATCTCGACCATGGAGGCAAATTTGGTATTGGCCATGGTCATGCCCAGTGCGGTCACAGCGAGAAGGCCGGTTTCATCAGCCAAGATATTGGCGATAACATAAATCAACAAAACCCATGCCAAAACGATGGGGGCTTTGAGATATTCCGGAATATGCCCGCGGCGGAACGCCCAGGCCATACCAATGCCGGAAATAATACCGACAACAATGCCAAAAATAGCGGCAAAAGCTAACTTTCCAAAAACGAAATACATGGAGGCTTCGGTCTGGGAAAATCGAATAAATTCATAACCCCCAACAGCGAAAAGCGCACCGAGCGGGTCATTGACGATGCCTTCCCATTTCAAAACATTTGCGGGTCTAGACTTTAGATGCGCCTGACGCAAAAGCGGCATAATCACGGTTGGTCCTGTCACCACGAACAAACCGCCGACCATGATAGAAATATCCCAAGCCAAATCTACGATATAATGACAGGCTGCCGCGCCTAATAACCATGCAATCGGTGCCGCGACAAAGACCATGCGAATAACGGCCTGTCGGGAGTCGCCCAAATCTTTAAATCGGAGAGTCATCCCGCCTTCGAAAAGGATAATGGCCACAGCCAAACCAATCATGGGGCGATATAAATCGCCAAAATCGCTCACGGGGTTTAATCGGAGTTGTTCAAATAGGCCTTTGACAGGCTCTGGCAGGTTAAACCCTAATAAATAGCCTAAGAGCGGCCCGAAAATGAGGCCTGCAATCGCCATTAAAACAATCGCCGGACGTTGTAATCGCCAAGCCAGCCATTGTGCGCCAATGCCCAATGTCCCGATAACAGCAATTTTCAGAGGTAGTGCACTTACCGCATGATGCGCAATATCAACCGCCATGCTTATCCTTTTATCGGCCCCAAATTTTAAGTCCCATAGGCATAGCGCGACGTCTTATAAAATGATGTCTCGAATCCCCTTAACGCGACACTAATCATCTACGCGTTGAATATCAAATCCGATATCATTTGTGCCATAATCACCATTATCATAGGAATCGACCTGGTCTTGGAAGTAATCCATGACATGCTCGTAAATGCCTTCAAGCAGAGCGCCAAGCTCAATATCTTCAATCGGGAGCGAGAGCCTAAATTCGCGCCCTTTTTCTATGCCAATATAGGCGTTATTACCTTCTTTACGGCAATTCAAAACCACGCGCATATAATCGCCCTGTTTCGAAATAGCGACAGCCAGACCGAAACTGATGGGTTCAAGGGGAAGAAAGCCTTTGCCCGCGACTGAAAAAGCGGCTGAGCCTGAGTTACGCGCCGCAAACGGCCCTGTTGGCGGCACTAAGAACACGCATTGCCGCCCTTCATCCAAAAACTGACAGAAAGAATTGCGAATGGTCTCGGCGATATTACGAACCTGCGAATAGTTCTGAAAGCTCCGATCCCCATAAGTCTCAGCCGCCTTTGCAAGCAGGTCCAAGCGGGATTGCGGCTTATCTTGTTTCTCGGCCATTTCGGGTTCCTCAATGATTACTTGATCTTATTAGACACAAAAGACGCAACTGGCACAAGACTTGTATGTCTTCCTCTGCATTCATCTGTGGAGAGAAAAATGAGACAGATTATCAGCCTTGCCGTTCTTGCAAGTATGACTTTGGGCTTAGGCGCCTGTGCGGAGCTGAGCAGCTTAAAGCGTTCTGTCTTTAAAAGTGATAAAAAGGCTGAAAAGACCTTTCACAATGCGGATACGCGGTCGCTTCGTGGTACACCGAACCAAAGCTTCGTTTTTGATGGCAGCCAAGATTATGATGTCGTGATTTACGATACGGCCTTGCGCGGCACACAAACAACACGCGGTAATGTGCATTATTATTATTCGGATCATTATTACGAGATGGAACGTCGCCTCGGCAATCTGAGCTATGCGTCATCAAATAATTACTCAGTCGAAATTTTTGATACATCTCAGACCTATAGCGCACCCGCTTCCTACAGCTCACAAGCTGTGACATCCGTCAGTCAGGCAAGTTCCACACCGAATATCTCATTCGTCAATAATGCAGGCGAAACCAATATGGCGGATTGGGTGGCCTGTGAGGCCAAGGTTGGGCGCTACATCGTCTGGCAAACATCTCGCTATGTTGTGGATCCGGACTTTGAGCGTTGCATGCGCGGCAAAGGCTATACCCTTAAAAACGACTTGGTTTAATCTTTATCCAATATCGCGGATAACCCCGCTTTATAATTTGGATATTTTGGAGACCATCCAAGCTCTTTTTGGGCGCGTGAAATATCGATGCGTTTTGTCTCGCTATAGAATGTCCGCGCCATGGGCGAAACGCTCTCATCACTCACAGATACGCGAGGCGGTTGACTGACGCCAATCAAATCTGCGGCATAATCCAACACATGCTGAGGGGCTGCGGGTGTTCCATCTGCTACATTGTAAATCGCTTGGGGATTGGGCTTGGTAATGGACGCCGCAATTACGCTCGCAATATCCTCAACATGGATACGATTCACGACATGCCCCTCTTTTATAACGGCCCGTGATGTACCCGCTTTTAACTTATCAAAAGGGTTACGCCCCTTGCCATAATCATCTGGGCCATAAATGCCAGCGAGCCGAAAAATATGGACTGGCCAGCCTGTTTCCAACCATTCTAATTCCGCTTCAGCTCGGGCTTTGCCGCGTTTGAGTTGCGGACGGGCGGCTTCGCCTTCAAAGGCCCAGTGCCCCTTGCGGTCTCCATAAACACTCGTAGCAGACAGATAGCCAATCCATTTTGCCCGTGGCTTAACGTCTGAAAAAACCTCCAAAACCGGATCATAATAGCCCCTGTCAGACCGTAATTTTGATGGCGGGATAGAGGAAATGATAATGTCTGCCGAAATAAATAACTGTCTTATGTCAGCATTATCCAAACTCCTCGCAAGGATGGGTTTAATGCCCAATCCCCGCAACATATCGCGCTTGTCTGCATGACGGAGTGTTCCATAAATGTCATAACCCTGCGCGCTTAGGTTTCTGGCTATGGCACGCGCGGAATAACCAGCCCCCAGCAATAAAACTGCCCGTGTCTGCGCAGAATTATCTGTATGCGAATTAATGTCTTCCGCCATTGCTGCGCAGCCCTTCCCCTTGCTAAAGGCGCTTTATGTTAAAACACCTGACGATATCCGCTTCTTTGGTCATGGTCATGGCCCTATTTGCGACAAATGCCAATGGGGCAGATGAAAACTCTGCAGAGACCACGGCGCAAAGCTTTGATGAAAAACACAAAGCCTGTTTGGAAAAAATTGCTGTCGATTCAGATTTGGCTTTTGAAGAGGCGATGATTTGGCGCTCCGAAGGCGGCGGCCGGCGTGCCAAACATTGTGAAGCCATGGCGCTCTTTGCTTTGGGGCATGAAGATGAAGCCGCATACCGATTAGATAAGCTGGCTGAAGCGCCAGATGGCGGATCACCCCGTATGCGCGCTGATTTTTATGCCGAAGCGGCGAATTTCTGGCTCGCCGCAGAAAATTCAGAGAAAGCTTATCTCTCAGCCACCGCAGGGCTGAAGATCAAAAAAGATCATACAGACCTCCGCATTGCGCGGGCCCGCGCCTATGCCATGACGGGGCGGTATGATTACGCTGAAACAGACCTAACTTCAGCACTCATCTTTGAACCGGATCATGCTGGCGCAATGCGTTACCGTGCGGATGCGCGCTTCAATCAAGAAAAACTGAAAGAGGCCCTGTCGGATATAGAAGCCTCACTCACGATTGATCCTGAAAGCGTTGAAACTGCTCTTTTACGCGGGCGCATTAAAGAAGCTATTCGCTTACAAGCATTAGAAGAAACACCAGAGAAAACGTCTGAGAATACTGAATAAGCAAAAGGCCCAAATTTTCATTGGGCCTTTATTTTAATTATCTGTAGAAAGCGTCTCGAGGAAAAACTCTAAGATTTGTCGATCCCTATGCGTCCTATTTGCGGGGTCGCGGAAGCCGTGCTTCTCCCCCGGATAGGTCATCACCCGCATATTATGGCGACCGGATTTCTGCATCGCATCCATCAACATGATAGAATGACGAAAGACGACATTATCATCGGCCATGCCGTGAATTAGCAAGACCGGTTCGTTCAATCCCTCAATATGGTTAAAGACAGAACCTTCTTCATAGGCCCCTTCGGTATAGTTTGCCGTGCCTGGATTAGGATCCCCCAGATAACGCTCGGTATAGGCTGTGTCATAAAGCGTCCAATCCGTCACAGGCGCACCGGAAACACCGCTGGCATAATCATCCGTCTGGGCCAGCATATGCAAAGTCATATAGCCGCCATATGACCAGCCATAAACGCCCATGCGATCAGGGTCGATAAAAGGTTGGGTGCGCAAAAATTCTGCGCCGACTTTCTGATCAATCACTTCTGTTTGGCCCATAGCGCGGTAGAGATGATCCTCAAAGGCTTTACCGTGATTTGTCGCGCCGCGATTATCCAATTGGAAAACGACGAAACCATGTTGGGCGAGCATTTGTGCGAATGGTGTGCTCCGTCCCCATTCGTGCTTAACCCGCTGAACACCCGGCCCACCATAGACGAGTGTAACACTCGCCCGTTTTTGGCCGGGTTTTAAATCCTTGGGTTTATAAAGCATGTAATTCATCGGCGTGCCGTCTTCGGCCGTGATTTGCCCGAACTCCGGCGTAATGTGATTATCCAAATAAGGCGCATAAGGATGCGTTACATTCAATGGATTTTCATTGAGCCAAGCCAGAGGCGTGCCATCTGCTTGATAAGCCCGTGTCTGAGACGGCGTATTTGTATCATTATAGGTGCCGATATAGCGCGAACAATCTTTGTTAAACCGCGCTGAATGTTGACCGGCGCGAGACGTAATTTGAGTCACGACGGGTTCGGGCGTCGCCTGCGTATCTTCATTGCTATTCGCTTCTGAATTTGCTGCCTGTGATACTTTGAATATGTGCCGCTCAAGCGGAGTGTCTTGCCAACCGGAAACGAACAAATCGCCGGTTTGCCTATTTTGACACAGTAGGCTCTGCACATTTAGCGTATCCGGTGTCAGAGCCGTCACATCACCATTGGGTGCGATGTTAAAAATCTGACGCTTATCATTCCGTTCTGCAGACCAGAGCAAGCTCCCGTCAGCTTGGGCTCTTGGCGGTGGACCAATATTGAGCCATGTCGGGGAGGTTTCAGTGTAAATAATTTCGCCTTCACCGGTCCGGGCATCAAAGCGCTTAAAGACATGCGTTTTGTTATCGCGTGATAAAATGCCCGCAACGACGGACCCGCCATCTGCATCCCAAACCACGCGTGTAAGGTAAATATCGCTGTCCTCACCCAGATCAAGCCAGCGCGTTGCGCCACCCTTTGTGCTGACAATACCTAATTTGATGGTCGCATTCGGCGTACCTGTAAAAGGATAGCGCTGTGCGATATTGGTGACACCATCCGCCCCAAAATCGAGACGGTTTTCAATCGCGATAGGTGACTCATCGATTTGCGTATAGGCGACACGGTCTGCCCGTGGTGATAGCCAATAACCCGTATAGCGATCGAGTTCCTCTTGGACGACGAAGCTGGCTGTCGCATTACGGATGGTATCTGTTGCCCCGTCGGATAATTGACGTTCCAGACCTGTCTCAAGGTCTTTGATATAGAGCTCATTCTCGCGCACATAGGCGATTTTAGATCCATCAGCACTGACCTTTGGATCTGTTTCAAAGCCTTTGGTTGCTGTGACCTGTTGGCTTTGTTCGGTCTCTAGGTCATAGAGATAGATATCGCCGCCCAATGGGAAAAGCAGAAGATTGTCTCCCACCCAAGAATAAGAAATAATGCCCGAACCATATTCACGCGCGCGTTCCCGGCGATTTTTTTCTTCCTCGGATAAAATCTCAGGGCCTTCCAAAAGGTCCGTCGAACTCACGAGTAAGCGACCTTCGCCGGTTTCCAGATCATAAGCCCAGAGATCTTTTTGGGCTGCATTGTCTTCGCGCCCTTGAAGCACTGTGACGAATTCACCGCTTGGCGCGACTTGTGCGCGAGACAAAGTTGTCCCGGCAATATTGGTCGTTGAGTTGATGATCTCAGGTGTAAGAAAGCCTTCACCAGGATTGGCCGTAAGATAGCTCGGGCGATTGGCCGCCTGTTGGGCTTGATAGGCCGCTTCCTGTAGGCTGTCAGCGGATGAGGTTTCAAAACCCGCATTACCGGTTTCAGTTGAAGGCGAGTCGGCGCAAGCGGTAAGCAAAGCAGCCAAAGCTACACTCGTTGCGGCGTATGAGAATAGTTTAAATTTCAGCATCACGAACCTTTATAAAATCATGATTTAAGCATTATCATCGTAAGCCTGTTTAATATCATGCCTTCTCGACATTCAAGCCTTTACGTTTTTATACGCGCCACAAAGCCCTAGGCGTCAAACAAAAGATTATTGCAAGTTTAGCCTATTGGGATAGGCTAAACCTATGCTTGATTTGCGCCCCGTTTTTTTTGTTGTCGGTCTTATGATCGCGGCCTTGGGCCTGTTGATGTTCATTCCGATGACCGTCGATATGTTTTACGAAGGTCGCTCTTGGCGAGCCTTTGGTATTTCGGGTATGTTGACGACGCTTCTGGGCTCCGCTTTGGCTATGGCCAA
The DNA here is from genome assembly GCA_964435725.1 of uncultured Algimonas sp. Lineage (GTDB taxonomy): Bacteria > Pseudomonadota > Alphaproteobacteria > Caulobacterales > Maricaulaceae > Litorimonas. The sequence goes on along the minus strand of CAYTAJ010000030.1, from coordinate 5,745 downwards.
TTATATGCCTGAACCGGATTTGCGCGCACGCGGTGCCTTCTTACTCACAGTCTCTTCTTGGTTTGCTTTATCAGGCTTTGCCTCTCTTCCTTTTTTGATGGAACCCGTTGGCCTCTCTCTGACAGATGCGTTTTTCGAAGCCACATCCGGTATCACGACAACAGGGTCGACGATTTTGACAGGGCTGGATGATATGCCCAAAGGCATATTGCTCTGGCGGGCCATATTACAATGGATTGGCGGCATCGGGATTATTGTCACAGCGATGGCTGTATTACCCATGCTGAAAGTCGGCGGGATGCAACTCTTTCGCCTTGAAAGTTCTGATGTGGGAGAGAAAATTTTGCCAAAAGCCGCCTCTATCGCCGCCGCTATTTCAATTATTTACCTCATGCTGACGATAGCTTGCGCGGCGCTTTATATGGTGGTGGGCATGAGCGGTTTTGATGCGGTCGCCCATGCAATGACAACGCTTGCCACAGGCGGTTACTCCACCTCTGACGCGTCCATGGGTGGCTTTATGGATGATGGGGCTGACCTCGTCTGCATGGCCTTCATGATGGCAGGGGCCATGCCCTTTGGGGTCTATCTCTTGATGAGCCGTGGTAATATCAAAGCTCCGTTTAAGGACTCTCAAATCCGCGCTTTTTTAATTGTTATGACAGCTTTAATCGCCATGGTGACATTCGCCCTCTGGGCCGGGACGACATATGGCGACGGGCCGGGTGAAACCTTCTGGCGTGCCACCCGTCTTTCTGCGTTCAATACAATTTCGATTGTGACCGGAACGGGGTATGCAACAGCGGATTATAATGCCTGGGGGCCATTTGCCGTAGCCGCCTTTTTCGCCTTTATGTTCATCGGCGGCTGCGCGGGTTCAACGGCGTGTTCGATTAAAATCTTTCGTTACCAAGTCGCGTTTGAAGCCCTGAGAAGTTACCTCTTTAAAATGCCGCGTAACCACGCAGTCGCCCCTCTGCGGTATGGCGGTGCGCCCCTGCCCGAAGCGGTGGTCTATTCCGTTTTGAGTTATTTCTTTTTATTCTTTTTAACCTTCGCTGTGACAGCGGTCGCACTGTCATTATTAGGGTTAGACCCCATCACGGCTTGGTCCGGCGCAGGCAGTGCTGTGGCGAATGTAGGCCCCGGCCTCGGAGACATTATTGGCCCTTCCGGAACCTATGAGTCTCTTCCCAATACAGCGAAATGGGTTTTGATGACGGCTATGATTGTGGGACGGTTAGAAATCGTCACGGCGCTTGTAGTATTAAGCCCTGCCTTCTGGCGCGCCTAGATATCGTCTCTAAAGATCATCGAGCGCAAAGATATAATCGGTCGCGCAGAACTCACAATTGGCTTTAATTGTTTTCCCATCTTCCGCCATGTCAGTCAGGGACGATCGTTCAAAGCTCCGCAATGTATTTTCGAGCCGTTCACGGGAACAGCGGCATTGGCCCGTAATTTTGTGGGTCTCGACAACTCGCACGCCATCTTCATGAAAGAGGCGATAGAGCAATCTATTTTGCGAAAGTTGTGGGTCAATTAATTCCGCATCCGTTAAAGTCCCAAAAAGAGACCGTGCTGTTTCCCAAGCGCTTTGTGTATCCCCACGCGCTGTATCATCCGCGATTTTTTGAATCATCATACCGCCCCCGCGCCAGGCAATATCATCACTCTCTGTTTGGACCTGCCCCACAGCGAGGCGAATCTGCGTCGGAATTTGCTCAGATTGTTCAAAATAATGTTCAGCACAATCAGATAGGCGCTCTCCTTGAATGGCGGCTAAGCCTTGATATTGATCCATATCCGGGCCTTGGTCGATTGTCATAGAAAAGGTGCCGCCCCCCATGAGAATATCCGCACCGGGATTACGGCTGTCGAGCAGGATATTGCGCAACATGGATTCGTCCCACCGCGCATAGCCGCGAATGGCCCCATCCGTTGTGCAGTCCGCCATTAGCAAGCTCACAGCCCCGTCATTGGTTCCATGACATTGCACAACAAGACGACCATCAAATTTCAGCGCTTGCGTGACCAGAGCTCCAATCAACATGGCTTCCCCTAACAGGCGGGCAATAGAGTCAGGATAACGCGCTTCTCCGTTCGGCCCTGTTAAAGCTTCGTTCAGCGCTTCGCCCAAATGTACGGCCCGGCCACGCACGGGCTGTCCATCGAGCTGGAACACCGTCACTTCATTATCAGCGAGCGTGTCGAGGTCGGTATTTAATTGAGGTTGTATCGTATTTTCCGTCATGGCGCCTATGTGGGGCCTATGAGCCGTAAAGCAAGCGATTAATGCGGCAGACTGTGAGCAAGGCTTCGCTCACAGTCTAAATTCTCGTTTGACAAAAGGTGAACGCCTTTAAACGTGAAGGGCGTAAAGCCTCCTAATGACCGGCCTTAAACGCATCCACCGCATCGCGACCCGCCGTTTCTGTGGTGCCGCGAATTTCTGCTTCTTTCTGCGCCCAGAGGCGTTTTTGATAACGGTTGGACAGAACATCCGTCACTACCAAGACAAAGATGACGAGGTAGAAAGTCGATTTGCTCATCGCTTCGATAGAGAAGCCAAAGAGTTTCAGATGGGCCAAATGCGCGCCTTCGGTCACCAAGAGCACACCCACCAAGAAGAGGATGAACAGACCTAAGACTTGATACATACGGTTCTTCTTAAGAAACTCTGTGACCCTATCGGCCAATAAAATCATCGCCAAACCAGAGAGTAAAATCGCAATGACCATGAGCGGCACTTGATAAGTCTTTGTGGGTTCACATCCAACAGCGCCTGTGACAGGGTTCGCAATCAAATCCGCCTTACAATCGACAACAGAGCCTGCGAAAGTGCCTATAACGTCACCTGCACTATTGACGATATTCGCCGCATCGACACTCGCAATCGCCATAGCCGATAGAATTGAGTCGACCGAGAAAACAAGGTTCATTGTCACAATTAGTGCGACAGCGCCCATCACCGTGCGTCGACCGGAGCCCTCGGAATGTTCGATATGATCCACTGCCAGCAAGTGATGAATTTCTTTAATGGCCGTATAGATAATAAACGCGCCGCCAAATAATGTCACAAGGGCTTGGAACGTAAATTCACCTTCAATCAATTTTTCAATATGAATGCCAAAGAGCGGTTCAGCCAAGAGACCGAAAATAGACACAATAATAAAGAGAAGAACGATACGGAATAAGACCGCCAAACCAATACCCCAGCGGCGGACTTTCGCGGCGTCTTTCTCATCGCCGACCTTGTTACTCTCAATCGCGATATAAAGAAGATTGTCAAAGCCCAAAACCGCCTGCAGCAATATGAGCATCAATAATGTAAATAGCGCCTCAATGGTCAAAAGTTCGGCCATGATCCCCTCATCCGTTTTGATTTGCGTCCTGTCTAGCCAGAGATTTTCGTTGTAGCAAGCATAAGGATTAACATTGCATAACAGTGTTATTAATGCCACGTTCAGTGGGATTTTGGTAAGAGGTCGCTATGAGATATGTGAGTCTTAAATCAGCTATTATTGGGGCAAGCGTGATGGCGTTCTCAACGGGCAGTCTATCGGCCTGTACGCCAACCGTAAAAATCGAGCCGTCGGATAAACCTATACGCATTGATTTGAACGTAAAGATTGACCAAGAAGTGCGTGTGCGCCTCGACAAAGATGTTGAAGAGCTTATCGCCGATAACCCGGATCTGTTTTAGGAGGTCTGTTATGAAATTTGTTTTGAAAATCGCGATGATTGGGCTTTCTGCGGCTATTTTGGGCGCGGGGGCTTTGAGCCTGACTCCTCATTCGGCCAACACAGCTTATGCGCAAGCGCAATCCGCTAAAACAATCGTCGATGCGGCTAAATCAGCCGGTAAAGTCGGTGAAACGGCGGCGGGTTACCTCGAAGCCGTCAACGGTCAATCGCTGGATGCTGCGACAGCCGCCGCTATGCGTGAGGTCAATATCGGACGCAAAGCCGTCTATACCCGTTTGGCCCGTGACCAAGGGGTAAAAACAGAAGTCGTGGCTGCACTAACGGGTGAAAAGCAAATTGAAAAAGCCGCTCGTGGCGAATTTGTTTTAAAGGCCTCAGGTTGGCAAAAGAAATAAGTGCCTTTCATTACTGTTTAAAACATTAAGCCGCCTCAATTCTGAGACGGCTTTTTTAGTTCTTATTTGACGAAACTTAGTCTGGATATTTCATTGCGACCGGCACCGTCGCTCCGAATGACTCGACTTTGATTTTAACATCATCAAATGTCGGCGCACTCTTTTCAGGCGGTGTACCAGAAGCGCCCCAGCCATCTAAAATTTGATAGGTTTCTGTCATAGAGAAACGCCCATCATCATCGAGATCATGCCAAATTGAGACCGCGTATTCGCCCGGCTCGTCCACACTAAAGGTGGCCGTCATTTCACCATAGTCAGCTTGTTTAATGATACCGCCAAAGCCCTTCATTGACTGGTAATGCTCACGCGTTTGGATAGACACATAAATCGGTCCTTCGACACGCGTCACATTATCAAGCTTGACGGTAACTGGGATGGTTCCGCCTAAACTTTTCCAGTCAGGGGCCACATTATCGGCCGCCAAGACAGGCGTACTGACGCCTAATGCGGATAGAGCAAACAGGCTCCAAACCGTTACAGCCGCGACGTGCGCAACCTTTTTCGCTTTTGTTTCTAAAGTTTTAACAAACATATTCGTCTCCTTTCAAATTAGTTTGTACTTCAAACTTGACATAGTTTAGTTTGTAATGCAAACATATTTTGAAATTAAATTTATTTGAATGGTTTTCACTTATGTATAACCCCGTCAATAAAGGAGACAAAAATGACGAATGAAACGATTTTAAAAGACCTCGAATATGCGAGTAATCTTGCCAAAGAAGGAGAAAACGCCCCCCTCGTCGGCGGGCCCATTGGATTGATGTGGGGGATTTTACTGACCGTTACCTTCTTTATTCAATGGGGAATTTTGTCTGGTACTTTTAACATAGACCAACAATATCTTGCCTTTCTCTGGCTAGGCTTCGCTCTGATAGGGGGAGCAGGACTAGCAATACTCAGCCGTAAGGTAGGTGCAAGACCCGGCGCGAACTCTGTTGCCAATCGTGTTGAAACTTATGTTTGGACGATGTTCGCAGGCATGATGGCTACTTTGTTCATCGGTGTTGTTCTGAACATGGTGCTTAACAATGGAGGTTATCAACTTTTTGACCTCATCCTTATCGTTGGGTTTGCAGGACAAGGCTTAGCATATGGCGTGGTCGCTAAGATGAGCAAGATAAGCATTCTACACCTTGCCTCTTTTGTCGGCTTCACGGCTTCTGCGCTTTGTTTTGCCTTTTACGGTGACGTTAAGATTTATCTTATTGGGTCTATCGCCTGCCTCTTCACCATCGTTGCCCCATCGCTTTTACTTATGAAAAAAGCGGAGGGTTAAAATGCCCCCCACACAAGAAAACAATAAAGAAAAAGAGATAAATCTAGATGCGGTGGATGACATTATCCATGGACGGCTGCGGATGGGGATTATGGCCTATCTCTCCGCCGTTAACCCTGCGAGCTTTCCAGAATTATTGGAGAAAACAGGCACCAGCAATGGCAATCTGTCGACCCACCTGACAAAGCTCGAAAAGGCCGGATATGTGACACAGGAAAAAGGGTTCAAAGGCAAACGCCCGCAGACCCTCGTCCACTTGACCAAAACCGGTCGCAAAGCCTGGATTGATTATCTGGAGGCTATGAA
>CAYTAJ010000029.1:4760-28074 GCA_964435725.1 uncultured Algimonas sp. | reverse complement strand
AAATGGCTTGTCAAAGAGGGTGACACGGTCAGCTCAGGCGACCTCTTGGCCGAAATTGAAACCGACAAAGCGACGATGGAAGTCGAAGCTGTCGAAGAGGGGACGCTGGCGAAAATCCTCGTCCCGGCGGGCTCTGATGGCGTGAAGGTCAATGCCCCGATTGCGCTCTTGCTCGAAGACGATGAGGATGAGAGTGCTCTGGACGGTTACACGGTTGGCGGTGGGAGCGCGTCGCCTGCGGCAAAGGAGGACGCACCTGCCCCTCAAGCTGAGGTCCCTAAAGCGGCTACGGCGCCGCAATCCGCGCCGTCCCCAGCAACGTCTGGCGACCGCATAAAAGCCTCGCCACTCGCAAAACGTTTAGCAAAAGAGGCAGGTATTGATCTGGCGACTGTCTCTGGCTCGGGTCCGAATGGACGCATCGTTAAAGCCGATATTGAAAACTACTCAGCCCCTGCTGCGGCATCTCAGCCGAGCGCGGCACCACAAGCAGCGACTCCGACATCAACCGAAGTCGGTATGCCTCTTGGTGGCGGTGCGGATTACCTCACACGCTTGGGTATCCAGCCGGGTTCATACGATCTCGAACCGCTGGACGGCATGCGCAAAGTTATTGCCAAGCGTCTGTCTGATTCCAACAATAATGTCCCTGACTTCCCACTCACCATTGATTGCGAAATTGATGAGCTGTTGAAGCTCCGCAAAGAGCTGAATGGTCAAGCGCCTGATGGTGTCAAAGTCAGCGTAAATGATATGCTGATTAAGGCCTCCGGCCTCGCGCTGAAGCATTGCCCGAAAGCCAATGCCAGCTTTACGCCTGATGGTATTGCCTATCATAAACATGCTGACATCGCCGTCGCCGTGGCCATCGACGGCGGTTTGATTACGCCGATTGTGCGCGAAGCCTGCAATAAAGGCCTGTCAAGTATTTCAACAGAGATGAAAGATTTGGCCGCACGTGCGCGTGATAGAAAGCTCCAACCGCAAGAATATCAGGGCGGTACGTTCTCAATCTCAAACCTCGGTATGATGGGCATTAAAGAGTTCGGCTCTATCATTAATGAACCGCATGGAATGATTTTATCTGTCGGCGCTGGTGGCCCGCGTCCTGTCGTGAAAGATGGGGCTTTGGCCATTGCCACCGTGATGACGGTTACACTGACCTGTGATCACCGCGTTGTCGACGGGGCGCTGGGCGCAGAATGGCTCCAGCACTTCAAACGCTATGTCGAGCAGCCCATCACGATGATGTTATAAACTGGGACGCTCTAAGGCGGATATTATAGAACTGTATAAATAACTCTCGCGACAGGCGAGGGTTATTGCCCCAATTTGGCCTTAAGATTATGCTTAATCAAAGATTAAGTTGGAGTTGGCCATGCTTTTTAAATCGATTTTGACCGGAACTGTGCTCGCAGGACTCGCGGGTGGCGTTGTGTATTTTGGCACGGGCGGAGAGATTGACGACATAAATATCGAAAAAGCCGCGTCTGATATCAAGGCAGAAACAAGCACGGTAACCAAGACTGTTCAAAAGACGGTTACAGAAACAATCGATGATTTGACGGGTAAATCGAAACGCGAAACGGTCGTGGAAGAGAGTCTTGCTACAGAAAAAGATGAGGGTGTTGATACAGAAGAGATGTCTGTTGAAACTGTTGAAGAAGCAGTCGTTGAAGGCACGGTTTTAAAACAAGAGGAGTCTGAAAAAGAGCCTTCCAATCGCAAAGGTCTCGATAAATACCTCAGCAAGAAACAAGCTGAGAAAGAGGCGCAAAACGATGAGGAAGATAGCTCTGAAACGCTTGTCGATGTTGAGATAGATGTTGAAGAAAAAGAAATTATCGAGGAGTCTCTTGAAGAGGTCTTGATGTCCCTGAAAGAAGAAGAAAAAATCATCGAAGAGACGAAAGAGATTATCCTTGTCAGGCCAGGGGCCGATGAAGCGACAGCGCGTTTTATCGTAAAGGATAAAAAATCGTCTTTGCCAAAATGGGATGATGGGGCGTTCGATGAGACTTATCAGGCAGTGCTAAATGAAGCTGAGAATATTGAGATTATTGACCTCCGCAATCGCGCCTATCTGAGCTTGATTGATTACGGCATCAGAGAGGAAAAATTTGAACAGAGCTTGGACGTGATTGAGAAAATCAGTCAGGCAGAATTGCGTGACACCGCTCGCAGCAATATCGCCGTAGGTTTGGCTCGAAAAGGACAATCAGAAGCGGCCTTTGATATTTTAGACGGGGTTGAAACTGAAGCCTTGTCTGATGTTTTGAGGCTTCAAGTCATTGAAGCAATGACTTCCGCTAATATAGACAATTAGTTAAACCTGATTTGCGTAATTAGATGTTCTAATTCGCACTTAAATCTGTCATAAGGATAGGAAAGATATTTCCTATAATTGAGGCAGTTTTCTTATGGCTGATACAGTCTTCGACGTTATCGTAATTGGTTCGGGACCCGGTGGTTATGTCACCGCTATTCGCGCCTCCCAACTTGGCTTTAAAACCGCCATTGTCGAGAAAGAAGATCTTGGCGGTGTTTGTCTCAATTGGGGCTGTATTCCCACAAAAGCGCTGCTTCGCTCCGCTGAAGTTTATCACAATATGCAGCACGCTTCGAATTATGGTCTTACTGCAGAACCCAGTTTCGATTTGCAGAAAATCGTCCAACGTTCGCGTAAGATTGCGGGGCAGTTATCGGGCGGAATCAAACATTTGATGAAGAAGAATAAAGTCACTGTCATTGGTGGGTTCGCCTCGCTTAAGCCCGGCAAAGACGCGCCGATGGTCGTTATTGATGGGACTGACTACACAGCCAAACATGTTATTTTGGCGACGGGTGCGCGGGCGAGAACGATACCACAGGCGGGTCTTGCGCCGGATGGGAAATATATTTGGACAGCGCGTGAAGCCATGGTGCCGGATACAATTCCGAATAAGCTTTTGGTTATCGGATCAGGCGCTATTGGGATGGAATTCGCGTCCTTCTTTGACGCTTTTGGTGCCGATGTGACCGTCGTTGAAATGATGGATCGTATCTTGCCAGCCGAAGACGAAGAGATTTCCGGCATGGCGCGTAAAGCCTTTGAAAAACGTGGCGTCACAATCAAAACCGAAACACAAGCTGGCGTAAAAATCGGTCCTAATGGCGTTACAGCGACCCTAACCAAAGGGGACAAGTCAGAGACCGCTGAATTTGATCGGGTTATCCTTGCCATTGGTATTGTCGGCAATACCGAGGATATGGGATTGGAAGCACTCGGCGTTAAAATTGATCGCTCTCATATCACAGTGGATGAGTATTCTTTTACAGGCGTGAAGGGACTTTATGCGATTGGAGATGTGACGACCCCACCTTGGCTCGCCCACAAAGCGTCTCATGAGGGTATTATCTGCATTGAGAAAATTGCTGGGCAAAACCCGCATCCGCTTGATGCCAATGCAATACCAGGCTGTACCTATTGCCACCCACAAGTGGCCTCTGTCGGCCATACAGAAGCGCAAGCCAAAGCGGCAGGCTATGACATCAAAGTCGGCCGTTTCCCCTATATTGGGAATGGTAAGGCGATTGCTCTGGGTGAACCGGAAGGTCTGATTAAAACAGTCTTTGATGCCAAAACGGGTGAATTACTGGGTGCTCATATGATAGGGGCTGAAGTGACAGAGCTTATTCAAGGCTACACAATTGCGCAGAAATTAGAGACGACAGAACATGAGCTGATGGAAACGGTCTTCCCGCATCCGACGTTGTCTGAAATGATGCACGAAGCTGTTTTGGATGCCTATGACAGGACGATCCATTTTTAGGTCGTACTAGTCCTGTAACAGGCTCGCCGTATCAAATCGTCTTGGCTTTCGCCCAAGGCGCAGCGTTGCAGCAAATGATGATTTCGCTTGTAAGATTGGCTTTTCGATCCAGTGCCAAGACGCATATGAAATCGCAATGGTGATAGGGGCGCCTATTGCCAAAAGGGTCATGTCGTTCAGGCTCGGGAACCACTGGAATAGCATCTGTAAGATACACCAATGATAAATATAAATCCCATAAGACACGTCTGAGAGCTTTTGTAATCCGTTTAGCTTGGCCACTTTCATATAGGCAAAGAACATCAAACCATAGGCAAGCAGCATATCTGTTGCGATCTCAGCCAAGAAGGTTTGTCCTAGTAGAAGTGCGAAAGCCGACATACCAATAAGGCCAATCCAGCTGAAAGACAGGCGTTCACGGTAAGCATAAATCGCCGCGCCCAGACCATAAACAATGCCAAAGCGCAGCATATTTTTTATAGTTGGGGCAAGATTGTCATAAATGCCAAGTTCTTTGGCTAATAACCACGCTATCGCGGGCAGAATAAATTGTGCCATCATCATCCATTTTCGTCGCATTAATCCTAATGAAAAGGCGAGGGCCGTTGCAATATAAGCGAGAAGTTCATATCGCAATGTCCACAATGGGGCAGAAGCAAAGGGCTCTTCATTTGCGGCGAAGACGCCGGGCATAATGAAATCCGTATCAATAAAACTGAGCACGAGAAGAGGTTGTTTCCAAACATCTGGGTGTGTCAAAAACTCCCATATTGGAACGGTCGTCGAGAGCGGTCCGATGATAAACATCACAAACAAAACGTGCACGATGAGAGCTGGATAAATCCGAAGAAGTCGCGCCGATGAATAATCGGCAATATCACCGCGATAAGCCATGCTTTTTGTGACCAAAAATCCCGAAGCGATAAAGAACAGGTTTACGGCGAGATAGCTAAAGCCATAATCAAAAAAGATTCGAGGCTCAGCATTGATGTCACGATTGGCAATAACGGAGGCATGACCAATCATCACGAGACAGGCCATTAATAACCTTAGGGGCGTGAAGAAATTATCATGTCCGTCCCGAATTCGGACAGGCTTATTGAGCGCTTGCCAGAGTGGCAAACGATCGAAAAAGCCATTATTTTCCTGTGTTTGACCCATAAAATTGTCAAAACTCTCTTCTAAACGCCGTTTTTCTACAGCAGATGCGTTAATATAAGCAAAAAACGCGCCAGACTTGTTTTATGGCGTGAAGATTTGAAAGTATAAGTGAATATAGTGGACAGAGTTGCAGATATGCACTGAAAATACGCTTGCTCTAATCTCTTAAAACCCCCATTTACGCGTCATGGCAACATTGATTGATACATCGAAAAATCTGCGTCCGAAAACGAAGCCTCGGCATCCTGAAAAAGCCAATCGTCCGGATACTGAAGTACTACGAAAACCGTCTTGGATTCGTGTGAAGGCCCCCACATCAAAAGGCTATGCCGAAACACGGAAAATCGTGAAAGACAAAGGTCTCGTAACAGTTTGCGAGGAAGCAAGCTGCCCGAATATTGGGGAATGCTGGGAAAAATCTCACGCGACCTTTATGATCCTGGGTGAAATTTGCACACGCGCTTGTGCATTCTGCAATGTCGCGACGGGCCTGCCGCAAGAGGTAGATGCGTATGAACCCAAGAAAATTGCTGAGGCTGTTAAAGAAATGGGGCTACAGCATGTCGTTATTACCTCTGTCGACCGTGACGATTTGGCTGATGGCGGAGCGCAGCATTTCGTTGATGTCATTGAAGCTATTCGAGGAAAATCTCCCAAAACAACAATTGAGATTTTGACGCCCGACTTTTTACGCAAAGAGGGCGCAGTTGAAACCGTAATTGATGCGCGGCCGGATGTGTTTAATCATAATCTCGAAACTGTCCCGCGCCTTTATCTTTCCATCCGTCCAGGTGCGCGCTATTTCCATTCATTGCGTTTGCTCGAACGCGTGAAAGAACGCGATCCATCGCAATTTACAAAATCCGGTCTTATGGTGGGCTTAGGTGAGACCAAAGAAGAAGTAATGCAGGTCATGGATGATATGCGGAGTGCCGGGGTCGATTTCCTGACCATAGGTCAATATCTCCAACCCACGCGTAAACATGCCGCTGTTGATCGTTTCGTAACGCCAGAGGAGTTTAAAGCCTATGAAACTATAGCGAAAGCGAAAGGCTTCTTACTTGTTTCAGCCAGCCCGCTCACACGATCAAGCTATCATGCAGATAGTGATTTTGCGAAGTTGCAAGCCGCCAGAAAAGCACTCCACGCCTAATGCCATCTGCTGCTTTCACGAAACATATTCGGCATAATCCTGACGACCTTGTCAAGATGGTCTCTAATGTCGAAGAATATCCGAAATTCATAAATCTGATTTCCAATCTGCGTATTACAAAGAAACTGAGTGACACAGATTTCGAAGCCGAAGCTATCGTGGCTTACAAATCCATTCGTCAAACCTTCAAATCGCTCATTCATGTAGATGAGGAAAAGCGATTTATACGTGTCACAAAAGCAGAGAAGGGCGGCGCCGTTAAAAATTTAGAAAACCGTTGGACGTTTCATGAGCTGTCTGATGGTACCACGCTTGTTGATTTTTATGTCGATGTCACCTTAAAGGCCTTTCCATTAAACATTCTCATTCGCGATAAATTTGAAAAAGCCTCAGTTGATATTATGAATGCTTTTGAACGTCGCGCGAAAGAAGTTTGTAAACATATTGGACCGACTGAGGGCTTTGATCTCGCCGCCGAAAAATCCAAATTAGGATTAGCTTAGCGCGCTTTTCAGGGCCTTTAATGCCTCGTAACAGGTGATATCTCTAACCTTGTTTCGTCCTATGTCGCCAAAATTATGTAGGGTCGCCACGGGCGTCTCTCCCTTTTTGGCCAATCCTATCCACACTGTGCCAATAGGTTTTTCATCAGAGCCTCCGCTGGGGCCTGCAATACCTGTCACAGAAACGGCGATGTCAACGTCTAGGCGCTCTATGGCTCCAGCCGCCATACGTTGCGCCGTCTTTTCACTCACAGCGCCGTATTTCCCAATTACACTGGGTGAGACTCCGAGTAATTTAGTTTTGATGGCATTGTCATAGGCAATGATGCCGCCTTTAAACGGCGCGGATGAGCCCGGGATTGACGTAATGGCGGCGCCAATCAGACCGCCCGTACAGCTTTCAGCCGTAGCGATACGTTTGTTTTTCTCTGTCGCCAGAGCGATAACCTCAGTGGAAATTTCAAAAATATCTTTGAGAGTAACTTTGATCATTCCGATAACACAATCGTTGCCGCTGCTTGAGCCGCCAGGCCTTCTGCACGCCCGGTAAACCCTAATTTTTCAGTCGTCGTCGCTTTGACGCTGACGCGGCTCTCCGGCAGGTCGCAGAGCTCTGCAATACGCGTCTTCATGGCCGCACGATAAGGTTTCACCTTGGGTTTTTCACAAATCAGCGTGACATCAACATGTTGTAATTGCCCGCCTCGTGCCCGCATTTCATCCAAAGCGAAGATGAGGAATTTATCCGATGCCGCCCCTTTCCATTTAGGATCGGAAGGTGGGAAGTGGTCTCCGATATCGCCAAAAGCGAGCGCCCCTAAAATGGCGTCGGTGAGCGCATGTAAACCTGCATCAGCATCTGAATGACCTTTTAGGGAATAGCCACATTCGATCGGTACTCCGCATAACCAAAGCGTGCCGCCGTCTTCGAATTGGTGCACGTCAAACCCTGTGCCTGTTGCGATATATGTCGAAGGAGCCATCATAGTCTCAGCTTTAGCAAAGTCTTGTGGGTAGGTCAGTTTGAAATTGTCTTCTTGGCCGTCTGTGAACGCGATAGAAAGCCCAGCCTTATGCGCGACGGCTATGTCATCAGCAAAGCTACTCTGTGTTGCGTGATTTTCAAAGGCGTCCAGTATTTTGGTATAATGGAACGCTTGAGGCGTTTGCACGCGCAAAATATCATCTCGATTAACCTCTGCGCCGTCCCGATTTTTACAGGCATCGACGATTTTCAAGGCCGGAACAGCCGCGTCGTGAGTCGACAAGGCGTCACTTAACCCTTTCAATAGAGATGTATTTACAAATGGCCGTGCGGCATCGTGAATATAGACGTGATCTATTGTGCGATCCTCTAAGGCTAAGAGGCCGTTACGCACAGATTCTGTGCGAGTTGTGCCACCGATTGTGATAATCGCCTCTAAGTCTAAATTTTTCAGGACTGACGCTAATCTATTGTCATTTTCGCTGATAACGACACAGAAAACATCGAATTTGTAGGCTTTTCTTAGGTTCTCAAGAGTATGTGCGAGAAGTGGCTTTCCCAAGATGGGACGGTATTGTTTGGGTATTTCCCCGCCTGCACGTTCACCTTTACCAGCAGCGACTAAAATTAGGGCGGAACGGGACATAATCTCTCAAAACACACGGTGAATTATTGTGCAACTCGCCTTGGCGGCTTAAGAGACTTACATGGCAAATCCTATTCACATCGGCAAGGTCGAACTGCGCTCACGTGTACTCGTCGCACCTATGTCCGGCGTAACGGATCTCCCTTTTCGGAAGGTCTTGGCGAAATTTCAACCTGGATTAGTCGTTTCAGAAATGGTCGCTGGAGACCGACTAGCCAGTGGTGAGCCGGAAAGTCTGGCGCGTGCGGCGGGTTCGGACGATATTCACCCCCTCGCTATTCAACTGGTAGGCCATGACCCGGAATGGATGGGTGTTGGAGCGGCTCTTTGTGAAAAGGCCGGGGCCCATATTATTGATATAAATATGGGCTGCCCCGCCCGAAAAGTTGTTGGTGGACAATCAGGCTCGGCATTGATGAGGGATTTGGATCACGCCATGGCTATGGTTGAGGCCACGGTAGCGGCAACAAAGGTTCCGGTGACGCTCAAAATGCGCTTAGGGTGGGATGATGACAGTTTAAATGCGCCAGAGCTTGCCAAACGTGCTGAGGCCGCAGGTGTGCAGATGGTCGTTGTGCATGGTCGCACCCGATGTCAATTCTATGAGGGGCAAGCGGATTGGCGGGCTGTAAAATCGGTTGCAGATGTGGTCAATATTCCTGTCATCGTGAACGGTGATATCGAAGACGCTACTTCCGCTAAACAAGCCCTTAAAGAGTCTGGAGCGGGCGGCGTTATGTTGGGGCGCGCTTTGATCGGACGACCTTGGCTTATCTCAGAGATAATCGAAGCTTTGGATGGTATAAAAGCGCCTAAAGTTTTTGAAAATGAAAAGGCCGAAATCGCACTTAAACACTATAGCGACACCTTAGCCTTTTACGGTGAGACCAAAGGCCTTCGTGTGGCCCGTAAACATGTCGCTGCCTACCTTGAACATGCACCACATGAGATATCTGATAGTGTTCGCCGCGAGGCTTTATCATCAAAAGACCCTAAGTCTGTTCAGGCGATCCTCAATCAGGCGTTTACCAACCGAGAGGATGTGGCAGCATGAACAGCTCTGCAAAAAATGAGGATAATCAGTTACCGTTGGGTGCGCTTTTTAGTGAGGATGCGCCTTTTCCGTGCTTTATCGTGAATGGTGAAACTCATGTCGTGCTTTGGGCTAATGAAGCCGCAAAACATTGGACAGGGCTTTCTTTAAGACGGCTTGCCAAGGGTGCCTTGTGGGATGTCCTGGAGATTAAAGAAAGTCCTGCGGATAAAATTTCTGAGTCGTTTAAGAAAAGCGCGGCGGTCACTATTCGCGATTGCGAAATCCAACTCTCAAACACGACAGATGATGTACAACTCTGCCATCTCAGTGCTTTTCCAACTCAGGGTCACATGGGAGTCGGTATTCGTTTTGCGAATGCACATCCACGTAATGATCGGGTTGGAAAACATGTCGTATCAGGCATGGGGCGACTCATTGCGCATGAGCTTAAGAACCCGCTAGCTGGAATTAAAGGAGCGGCGCAGCTTTTACGGGATGATGTTGAAACAGAAGAAGGGCAAGCGCTAATCGATCTGATTGCCTCGGAGATTGATCGCATTCGTCGCTTGGCTGATAGAATGGAAACGCTAGGCGATAGTGATCCTGAGACGCAGCAGCGTGTTAACATTCACGAAATTTTGCGGCGTGCCCGTCAAATTATCCAGTCTGCTGATACCTCTATTGTATTTGAGGAGCGCTATGATCCGTCTTTGCCCCATGCAGCGGGTGATCCGGATACACTCATGCAGGCCGTCTTAAACCTTATAAAAAATGCGGCTGAGGCAGGCGATCATGTGACATTAAAAACCAAGTTTCGCAGTGGTGTATCAGCTCGGAGTGAGAGCCAGTCCGGCCGAAGCTTGCCCATGGAAATTCAAATTATTGATAATGGCGAAGGCATACCGCCTGACCTTGTAGACCAGGTATTTCAGCCCTTTGTTTCAACGAAAAAAGATGGGCAAGGCTTGGGTCTTGCGCTCGTTTCAAAAGTGGCTGCAGCCCATGGCGGGGTTGTCGAAGTTCGCTCTCGTCCCGGTAAGACAAAATTTTCTCTCTTACTCCCTGTTCCCAAGAATAACGCTTAAAGGACAAAAAAATGAAATATGAAGTTCTGCTTGCTGATGATGATGATAGTGTCCGTCTTGTTTTATCCAAAGCGCTCTCCCGCGCCGGTCATACCGTAAAAGCCACAGACAATGCGCAAACTTTGCTAAAATGGGCACAGACGGGGCAAGGCGATATTATTGTAACAGATGTTATGATGGGGGGACGCGAAGTTTTTGATACTTTGCCTGAGATTAGCGATGCCCGGCCAAAAATGCCGGTGGTCGTCATTAGCGCGAATAATACGGTGAATACCGCGCTAAAAGCGGGTCAGCATAAAGTTTTCGAATATGTCCCTAAGCCCTTCGACCTTGAAGATGTAACGAACGCCGTATCCCGGGCAGGGCAGTCGGTAAATCCAAGACGCGGGCGTCAATCACAGAAGAAGCGCTTACCTATGATAGGCCGTAGTGCGGCCATGCAGCCTGTTTATCGCGCTGTTTCACGTTTCTCGGACAGTGATTTGCCAATTCTCATTCAAGGGGCTGTTGGAACGGGCAAAGACCTTGTGGCGCGTCTTTTACATGATGGCGGCTCTCGCTCGGATCGGCCTTTTTTGCGCACAAGTGATTTTGAAAACACCTCGCTGACACTTCAGAAAGTGAATGGAGGCGATATCTATGTTGATGAAATTGCTGAGTTATCAATGACGCAACAGGAACGACTCCTATCCCTCATGACAGAGGCTGAGCTCATTCCGCCTTCTAAACGTCCTCGCGTTTTATCTGCGACACGTAAGGATTTGCGTAAAATGGCCGAGCAGGGCGCTTTCCGTGACGATTTATTGTTTCGTATTAATGTGGCCGAGATTCGGATTCCGCCACTCGCTGCGCGCGATAAAGATACTTATGAGCTGGCGGAAAACTTCTTATCTTTAGCTTCACCGGGACTTGGCCGACGGTTTGAATCTGATGCCTTAGATATCCTTCACCGGCATGATTGGGCAGGGAATGTCCGCGAGTTGGAAAACCTCGTGAGACGGTTAGCGGTACTTTACTCAGATGACGTCATTACTGCGGATATGGTGTTACAAGAGTTCTCAAAGGATATTCGTCCGCGTGCAGAACAAGGCGAGGGGCAAGCGCGTTTAGACAAAAAGCTGGAAGAGGCATGCCGTAGTCTCTTAAATGATGATGTCACTGACTTATCAGAGTCGATTTATCAAACCGCATTAGCTTGGGTAGAGAAGCCCCTTATAATTGAAGCGCTTCGTCTTACGGGTGGAAATCGTGCAAAGGCTGCAGAGCGTTTAGGTATCCATCGTAATACATTAAGAACGCGGTTGAAATCTCTTGAAATTAGCTAAGTGCGCCACTGAGATATCAGTGTTGATTTCATGCAACAGTGATGTAAAACAGTAACAGGTAGCGCTTGTAGCGCGTAACGCTTGGTTTGTGTGAATACGCTTGTACCATTGCAATCTGACGGGTTAGAGACTTTTCCATCGGAAGGGCGGGAAGAGATTTTGCCTGACTTTGATAAACGAGATTCATCACAGTCTATAGCGTCTGAGCCAATTCAACCTTTCATAAAACGTGCTCCTAGAATAGCCCGATCAGCCTTTTTTGGTGTCCTGTTCATGACGGCGATGTTCGTCACAATCTTAGGCGCTTTGCTATCTTTTTCACAGGAACAAACCCAAATTGATCAATCCTTCGATCTTCTCCGGGCGAATCTTATTCTTATTGGTATATTGGTGTTTTACCTCGGTTACCGTGTTTGGACGACCTTGTTTACCAAAGCCCGCCGTCGTACCGCTCCTCTATTGCACAGACGTTTTGTGTTCATTTTCAGCCTCGCCGCCTTAGTCCCTGCGATTACCGTGGGCGTATTCTCTCTTTCTTTTATCAGTCAGAATTTGAATGATATTTTTGGTGATGATGTTCGGGAAAACATGACACAAGCGCGGGCTATTTTAGATGATTATGTCGATCAGGAATTGGCTGAACTTGGTAAAGATATCAATGCTTTATCGATTTCACTTGATGCGAAACCCGAAGATATACAAAGCCGAATTTCTTTTACCGCGGCCTTACAAATCGAAGCCCGTGTCAGAGACCTGGACTCTGTCTATGTCTTGAGCAATCAGGGTGATGTACTCACACGCGTTGAAAGCCCGTTTGCCCCACAACTGCGCGTCCCGACGGATGAAATATTTCAAAGTGTATCTCAAGGCGGTGTCGCCTATCAAAAACGGGATGATCTGGATTACCTCATAGCTCTGACACCGTTGCCCGGTTTTGCGAATGTGTATCTCTATGTAGGCCGAGCTTTGCGCTCAGATAGCCAAGTGCTTTCAAGCATTTCCGGTATCGAAGGGGCGACAGAATCTCTCAAGGCATTCAATACAAGGCAAGCCAAAATGCGCTCAATCTTTGTTTTGACATTGGTGGAAACAGCGATCCTCATCTTGATGGCAGCCATTTGGTTGGGCCTTTTATTAGGAAATCGAATTATTGATCCGTTAGGGCGTTTGATTACAGCGGCGGAACGCGTGCGGTCAGGAGATATGAGTGCCAAGGTCGACGTGAGTTCCGACTGGGGTGAGATTTCTGATTTAGGCAGTGCGTTTAATCGAATGACGCAGCAACTAAATTCCCAGCGAGACGCTTTGGTCAAAGAACATGATATATCAGAGCAGCGTCGCCAGTTCTCGGAGGCCGTATTATCAGGCGTGCGTGCAGGGGTCATTGGCCTTACGCAAACGGGTCGTATCACGCTGGTCAATAAATCGGCAGAATTGCTTTTAGGGGTTGATGGGAAAAGTTTATTGGGCGCTCCTATTGATGAGGTACTCGCAGAGTTCGCGCCCGCCTTTAAAAAAGGACGTGAGAGTATTCATGCCTCTGCCGAAGATCAGGTTAACTTTGAAATAGATGGGCAGATTAGAAACTTCGATTTGCGCGTGTCTGCCTATCAAGGCGCGCGAAAAGATACGGGTTGGGTGCTGACCTTCGATGACATGACTCGATTGGTCTCGGCCCAGAGACATTCAGCTTGGCGGGAGGTCGCACGTCGTATTGCGCATGAGATTAAAAATCCACTTACGCCTATTCAGTTATCGGCCGAGCGACTCGAACGAAAATATGAAAAGGAGATAACGTCTGACAAACAGACTTTCACCAATTGTACGCAAACAATTATCCGTCAGGTTGGCAGTCTCGAGCAGATGGTGAATGAGTTTTCCGCCTTCGCCCGAATGCCTGCGCCCGAGTTTGCCGAAGTTAATATTCAATCATTACTCGATGAAGTGTTGTTTGAGCAGGGCGTGGCTTTCCCGGAAATCACTTTTTTACAAGGTGAAAAGCCCGAAGGTGATATCGTTATCTGGGGTGATGATCGTCTTATCACACAAGCCCTGACGAATATTTTCAAAAATGCGGGCGAGGCGGTTCTTCGGTCTTACGACAAGTCGGGTGACGAAGAAAATGATGGATTAATCACGGTCGACCTCATTGATAAAGAGGACCTGATTACGATCAAAATAATTGATAATGGACCGGGTTGGCCAAGCGCAGATAAAAATCGCCTTTTAGAGCCATATGTGACGACTCGCGAAAGCGGAACAGGCTTGGGTCTCGCCATCGTAAAACGTATTGCCGAAGATCATGGGGGCAGCTTGACGCTCGCTGACCCCGCCAATGGTCGCCGTGGTGCTTGTGTAAAAATCCGGTTTCCTAAACATTCTCACAAAGGCGTTTCCGAAAGGGCAACTTCATGAAGTATGATATCCTGATAGTTGAAGATGAAGATGATATTCGCGAAATGATAGCGGGTATTTTGGATGACGAAGGTCATAGCACGCGGCAAGCCGCAACAAGTGACGCTGCGGTGGATGCCGTAAGACAACGCCAGCCCTCTCTTATTGTACTCGATGTTTGGCTCAAAGGCAGTGAGATGGATGGGATTGAATTGCTCGATAGCTTGAAAATTTCCTATCCAAACATTCCCGTAATTATCATCAGTGGTCACGGCACAGTTGAAACCGCTGTTTCCGCTATCCGTAAAGGGGCTTATGATTACATAGTTAAGCCCTTTAAATCTGAAAAGCTCATTGTGACCGTTTCACGCGCATTGGAAAATGCCCGTCTAAGGCAAGAAAATGAAGAACTTAAAGGCCGTGCACAGACGGATACGCAGCTCATTGGATCATCCGCACAAATCCAACAATTACGAACGAAAATTGAGCGCGTCTCTGCTACAAACTCTCGCGTCTTGATTAGCGGCCCTTCCGGCAGCGGTAAGGAATTGATTGCTCGCCTAATACATGGACAGTCTAAACGTGCTGATGGTCCCTTTAAAGCAGTGAATGCGGCGTCTATGGTTCCCGAACGCGTCGAAGAAGAACTGTTCGGAATTGAAAGCGAGGACGGAACGGTCGTGAAGACTGGGCTCCTTGAGGCCGCGCATAACGGTACGCTCTATCTCGACGAAGTGGCGGATATGCCGTCTGAAACGCAAGGCAAGCTCTTACGCCTATTGGTGGAGCAACGTTTCCAAAGATTGGGGGGACGCGTCGATGTACAGGTCGATGTACGCGTTATTACGTCTAGCTCACATGATTTGAGCAAGGATGTAGAGATGGGACGCTTCAGAGAGGATTTGTTTCACAGACTCAATGTCATGCCATTGGAAGCCCCTGCTTTGGGGGAGAGACGTGAGGATATTCCGCTTTTGGTCAATCATTTTATTTCGCAATTGGCAGCGTCAACCGGTCTACCGGCGCGTGAAATCGGGGATGATGCAATGGCAGCCCTACAAGCCCATGACTGGCCGGGAAATGTCCGACAACTCCGTAACAACGTAGAACGCCTCTTGATATTGGCAACAGGTGAGCCGAGTCAGCCGATTACTTTGGAGACATTGCCGCCTGAAGTGTCCGTTGTACGCTCCGGTGGGGGTAACTCTGACTCCGAGAAAATGATATCTATGCCACTCCGAGATGCGCGTGAACATTTTGAGAGAGAATATTTACAAGCGCAAATTGACCGCTTTGATGGTAATATCTCTAAAACGGCTAGTTTTGTGGGTATGGAGCGTTCTGCCTTGCACCGTAAGCTAAAGTCGCTAGGTTTAGGTGCAAGTGGAAGCGGGACAGCTTCTTAAGCAAAGTGCTCATACCTTTAGGTGTGAGCTGAAGGGTGAGGGCTCATGCGGGTCATTATTTGCGGTGCCGGTCGCGTAGGGTACGGGCTGGCCACACGTCTGTCGGGGGAGAACAATACCGTTACGGTTATTGATCTTTCCGCTGAACTTATTCGTCAAATCACAACTGACCTTGATGTTCGGGGTGTTGTTGGAAATGGGGCTCATCCCGATGTGCTCGTACGAGCGGGCGTGCAGAATGCAGACATGATTATCGCTGTGACCTATGCAGATGAGGTCAATATGATTGCCTGCCAGGTCGCCCATTCACTCTTTAATGTGCCAACGAAAATCGCGCGTGTCAGGGCGCAGAGCTATCTCGATCAGCAGTGGAATGACCTCTACAGCCGCGAAAATATGCCGATCGACATTATTATCTCGCCGGAGATTGAAATTGGTAAGGCGATTTTACGTCGGCTCAACACGCCAGGGGCTTTCAATGTCGTACCGTTCTCAAACGGTCAGGTTTTGCTGCTCGGTGTCAAAATCAGAGAAGATTGTCCCATCATCGATACGCCCATTCGTCAAATCCCAGACTTATTTGAAGGCCTACACGCCGCGATTGTTGGGATAAAGCGAGATGGAACTGTCTTTGCGCCTACACCAGATGACCCACTAAACGAAGGCGATGATGCGTATTTTGTGACTAAGACAGAACACGCAACGCGTCTCTTGGAAGTCATTGGTATTCATCAGTCAAAAGCCAGACAAGTTGTGATTGTCGGCGCAGGTAATGTCGGGCGCTATGTTGCCAAAGAATTAGAAAATGTCACTGGCGTTCGTGTTCGTATGATTGAGCGGGACAAGGAAGTCGCAGAAACAGCCGCAGAAGAACTGACACGAACCGTTATTTTGAATGGTGACGCTATGGCGGCCTCTATCCAAGAAGAAGCAGGTGTCGGAAATTCCGAGACAGTTATTTGTCTGACCAATGATGATAAAATTAATATCCTCTCGGCTGTGCTGTCGAAAAAGCTCGGCGCAGGGAATACAATTAGCTTGATCAACGAAGCCTCTATGCAAGATATGCAGGCAGAGCTTGGCATTGATATGGTCATTGATCCCCGTGCCAGCACAATATCCTCCATTTTGCGTCATGTCCGTCGCGGACGTATTTTGGATGTGTATTCGTTAGAGCATGGTGGCGCGGAGGTTATGGAAGGTGAGGTTCTCGAAACCTCTCCGCTTTCGGGTAAAGCTCTTAGAGACGCAGATTTGCCTGAGGACATCACGATCGGAGCCGTTATTCAAGAGGGTGTCGTTAAATTCCCGGAGCCGGATTTGGTAATTAAGCAAGGTGATAAAATCGTCTTGCTGGCTGAAAAATCCGCCATGAAAGCGATTGAGGCTCTATTCCGAGTCAGTTCGGATTATTTCTAGGCATTATGGCCGTTACCCGCATATTATTATGGTTGGGATACGCGGCCATCATGATGTCCGCGCTTCTGGGATTTACAATGTTAAGCGCAGTGTTCATGCTAGATTTTGGCATGGTCGCCGTTATGGGCTCTGTTGGGATTGGCGTTTTTGCTATGGGGGCGTTATTTGTCCTGACAACGGCGAACACCCCTGCACAAGAGACGAATAGCGATGCACTCTTGTTTCTTTTGCTTTTTTGGCTGCTCGCCCCTTTTATTGCCGCCTTGCCCTTTTGGATAGCACAACCCGAAGAGGGTTGGGTGCGAGGCTATTTCAATGCTGTCAGTGCGATAACAACAACAGGCGCCAATGGGTTTGTGACGGATAGTTTGCCGCCAACACTCATTGTCTGGCAATCTGTCTTACAGTTTATTGGCGGTGTATCGGTCGCAACCTTCGCTGTTGTCGTTCTTGCATCTCTTAACCTTACCGGGACAGGGGTGCATCGATCAAATTTGTTTACATTGAAAACGGGGGACTTGTTTACCCGCCTTTTTGGGATTGGACGCGTCATCACCGGGATTTACCTTTTCGTGGCGTCTATCTGTTTTATTTTAATGGCTTTAAGCGGAACGCCTGTTTTCGAAGCTTTTTGTTTGTCACTGAGTGCGGTTTCCACAGGGGGCATGGCACCGCGATCTGAAGATCTCTTCCTCTATGTCCCGGGCTTTGCTGCTTTCGTTCTTGCGCTCTGTTGCGCCTTAGGCGCAATTAACGTCTCCGTATTGTGGGACGTTTTGCGTATTCGAAATTGGCGAAATACACGGCGCCTCTTTTCCAATATTGAACACCGGGTCTTAGTTTTCATTGGCCTTAGCCTCACTTTGATAGGTCTGTTTTATGCTGGTGTTCAAAATTTCTTTCCGCTCTTTTTAGAAGCGATATTCTTTGTGAGCTCAGCAGGGTTTATTTATGACCCTATCAGTCTGGAGCAAATACCAAGCGTTATATTAATTGCGGTTGCACTGGTTGGCGGTGCAGCACTTTCAACGGCGGGGGGGCTCAAGGTCATCCGGATTATCCTACTTTTTAAGCATTTGGGGACAGATATTAGTCGCTTATCTCACCCATCCCGTGTGCTGCCCGTAAGTTTTAAAAGACGCACGATTCCGGACAGTGCTTTCCTATCAATTTGGATGTATTTCTTTGGCTACACGCTCGTATTTGGTACGGGCATTGTCAGCTTGGGCGCGGTGGGGCTTACATTCCCTGATGCGACCACAGTCAGCGCAGCGGCTTTATCCAATATCGGCCCCTTATTGCCCGCCACTTTGCCGGAATCAGGCCTGAGTTGGGAAGAGATGAGCTCTGCACAAATGTTGGTCAGTGTTGCGCTCATGTTAATCGGACGCGTCGAAGTTCTAGCCGTTTTAGTCTTAATCACGCCATCATTTTGGCGTCAGTAGGAATTTAGCAGAGAGTTCATAAAAAAGGGCTTGCAAGGTGAGCGCTGTTCTTCATAAAGCGCATCTGTGGGTTGTGGCGTAACGCGTCACATAAAATAAGTAATAAAGGGGGATAACCCAATGGCATCTGCAAAAAACCAAAATCTGCAAGACACGTTCCTAAACTCTGTCCGCAAGTCAAAAACTAGCCTAACCATCTTTTTGGTCAATGGTGTCAAATTACAGGGCGTTGTGACATGGTTTGACAATTTCTGTGTCCTGCTCCGCCGCGATGGCCAAGTGCAGCTTGTTTATAAACATGCCATCTCCACGATTATGCCCTCTGGCCCTGTTCAGCTTTTTGACCCTGAGCTTGAAGAGTAGTAGCCTCTTCGTCGTATGACGCGACGTAAAATACCTTTGAAAGTGTTTCATGCTTGAACGCGATACCCCCAAAGTACGCGCAGTCGTTCTGCATCCGCGTTTCTCTGATGCCCGTGCAGATGATGCAGATTACGACCTTGAAGAAGCGATTGGCCTAACCGAAGCTTTAGACGCAGATTGCGTATATTCTCGTATTATACCGATTAGGGATTTAAAGGTCTCAAACTTCTTTGGGTCAGGGCAAATTGAAGAGATTAAAACAGCCATTAAGGGCCAAGATGCAACGCTTGCTATTGTAAACGGCGCTCTTTCACCCGTTCAGCAACGCAACCTTGAGAAAATGTGGAAATGTAAAGTCATTGACCGCACAGGTCTCATTCTTGAAATTTTTGGCTTACGTGCTGCAACCAAAGAAGGCCGACTCCAGGTCGAGCTTGCACGTTTGGGATATGAACGATCTCGCCTCGTCAGAACATGGACCCATTTGGAGCGTCAGCGCGGTGGTAGTGGTTTTTTGGCCGGACCGGGTGAGACCCAAATTGAGAGTGACCGCCGTATTTTGAATGACAAGATTACAAAGCTCCGCCGAGATCTCGAAAATGTGCGTCGTACGCGGGGTTTGCAGCGCAAGAAACGCGAACGCGCGCCGGAACGCGTTGTGGCCCTTGTCGGCTATACCAATGCCGGAAAATCGACTTTGTTTAATGCGCTGACGGCGGGCGGTGTTATGGCGAAAGATATGCTCTTCGCCACGCTGGACACAACGCATCGTGTGTTACCTCTGCCGAGTGGCCAGACAGCTGTACTTTCGGATACGGTGGGTTTTATTTCTGACTTGCCGACGGACCTTATTACGGCATTTCGCGCGACACTTGAAGAGACCAAAGATGCGGATTTGATTTTACATGTTCGTGATATTGCAGATCCTCTTGCAGAACGTCGTAAAGAAGAAGTCTTGCAAGTTCTTGATCAGATTGAAGCGGGCCCTGAACATGGTCAGCCTGTGATAGAAGTCTGGAATAAAGCGGATTTAATCATTGGCCATGAACGCGAAGCGCTGAATGAGCGTGCGGCAGCGACCCTCGATTTTGAAGATATGATGAACGCTTATCTGGTTAGCTGCCTCAGCGGGGAGGGACTCTCAGAGCTTTTGGTTGGAATCGAAGAGATGCTCAGTGTGAATGATCACGTTATTTCTGTTACCATTGATCCCGCCAACTTCTCGGCCCGCGCTTGGCTTCACTCGCACGGACATGTGCTGGATGAGGATATGCGTAAATCCGGCAATGTGGATATGACCGTGAGATTATCAGAAAGCGATAGCGGGAAGTTCCGAGCGAAATACGCGAAGCTTGTGCGGGTTTAAACCGCTCTTTTATTACAAACGAAAAAATGAATTTGCGCGAAGGATCGTGCGACAAGCCGCGTTAGTAGGATATAACCTTTTCTGATGGACTTCTTTATGACGCAGCTTAAAACTCGCTTGGGACAAACACTCATCCTAGCATCTATTCTTTCCTTATCAGCCCTGCCGATAATCAGCTCGGCGACTGAAACTGCAAATGAATTTGAAATGACGCTGACAGAGACAGAACGCTGTTTTGAGACGAATGGAATTCCTGACCACGATACGGGAAAATTTCCAAATCGAGGCAACCCCAATGCAATTCGACCTCAGAGTGTTAATGTCTGCGTTCCTCTCAACCCTAAGAAAGTTGAAACAATAACGAAAATTCGCGGTACAATGGGTATCGCCATAAACGGTGTACAGTTCCGTCCAAACACCGCCGGGTTTTATGACCCCAAAGCCCGTCGCGGCCATAGCCGCAATGGTGACAGAAATTGGAGCCTCGACATTCACGGTGCCCCCGGAAAACTGGGACTCGATTTTAACAATGCCCATGTAGGTAGGGGTGGTTTATACCACTATCACGGAATTGCGGATAACCTCTTGAAATCATCCGGCAGCAGCTTGGTCGGCTATGCTGGGGACGGTTTTGAAATTCACTTTGTTGAAGATGACGTGACATCAGGTTGGACCTTGAAAAAAGGCGAGCGTGAAGGCGGCCCCGGCGGAGAACATGATGGAACCTATAATGAAGATTATGAATTTCTCGGAACGGAAGGAAAGCTCGACCAATGTAATGGTGGGCAGTTAAACGGCAATTACGTCTATTTCATCACTGAAAGTTATCCATTTGTGCCGCGTTGTTTGCATGGTGAGGTCAGTGTCGACTTTAACCGTAGCCGTCATAGGTGAGATTTAAATTTACATATGCAATAAGCTGCAATCTTTGGGTAAGATTGTTAAAAAATAAGGCGTATCCGAGGGATACGCCTTGTCTTATTGATTATGGTTTCCGTTTATAGGAACTTTTTTGCCATCCCGCTAAGGCCGCCAATACCACCGACGGAGTCTAAGAGTGAACCGCCACTACTGGCTTTATCCATAAGCTGGGGCAGTGCATCGGATAAACCGCTCAAAAGAGACCCTTCATCCGTACCCAGCTTGGCGGCTGCCTCGGTCACTTGTTGTGCGCCTAAAACCTCTTTGAGCTGAGAAGCGGAAACGGGTGCATTTGCACCATCGCCCAACCAAGATTCGGCCACGTCACCCAGGCCTTTTTCTTTAAATCCGCTCACAAGGCTGCCGAGATCAACTTTGTCGCCTTGACCTAATAAGCTGTCCATAACACTGCCAATGGCTTCGTTGTCGCCGCCAATTTTATCCGCGAGCATACCTTTGGCTAAGTTCATAAAATCCATAATCAAAATCTTTCATTTTGTTGATAATGTTCAATCGGTTTGTACCAATTAAGTTTGGAGTAGCATGTTTAACATGAACGTAAACCAAAGGGAGTTCGTCAGAGAGTGATAACGGAAAGTTCAGGACGGAATATGCGAAACTGGTGCAGGTTTAGACGTTATAAAACTATTTCATCCCTGAGCGTTGCTTGTATTCCCTCTCTAGCACCTTCGGTTTCTACATATTTAAAATATGAAAAAATCCCCATATTGTCCCATTCCTTTTCATCCATGAATGTTGTGAAGGACATGTCATACATCTCTACTAACATGAAAATTGCAACATCGCCGATGGCTACGAATTCCCTTTTGTTAGGAACTGACATTCTTGGATCTGGCATTCTGGATGTATTAGTGACTTGGTTAAGCAAACAGTCAGTTACAGCTTTGTCTCCGCTGATGGAAAGAAGGTGATAATAATTACCTTCGGCGGGTAAGTCGTTTTTGAATGGCATTTCAGTAACGCCCCTAATTAAAGAAATACAATCGGCTTCTGCTAAAGGTTGATAATTTGAGCAATTACTCAAGGTAATGGCTGATATAAGCAATATGCTTTTCAGGTGGTTTTTCATTTCTGGACGTTCTTCGACTTAACCCAAAACGCTTCTAACTCTTCCAAACTATAACCATTCATATTCTCGCCTGCTTGGGCTTCGACGCCTTTGAAGCGTTTTGTGAATTTGGCGTTGGCTTTCCTCAGGGCGACTTCGGGGTCGATTTTAAGTTTTCGGCTTAAGTTAACGAGGGTGAAGAGCATATCGCCGACTTCATCTTCTATTTCGTCTTTATCGCCTGATGTAATGGCTTGTTTAAGTTCAACAGTTTCTTCGTCGAGTTTATCCCAGACTTGCTCTACATTGGGCCAATCAAATCCGACTTTTGCCGCCCGTTTCTGGAGTTTCTCGGCCCGCATCAGGGCGGGAAGGCCAAGGGCGACGCCGTCTAAACGACTGCTCACGCCTTTGGCTTTGCGTTCAGCCTCTTTGAGTTTTTCCCAATTGTCAGGGACGTTCTCTATTTTATTATCTCCGAAGACATGGGGGTGACGTCGTACCATTTTTTCGACAATGCCGTCCGTCACATCATCCATATCAAAGGCCCCAGTTTCTTCGGCCATTTTGGAATGAAAAAGAACTTGGAGGAGTAGGTCGCCCAGCTCATCTTTGAGTGATGGCATATCCTTTTGTGCTATCGCATCGACGACTTCATAGGCTTCTTCAATCGTATATTTCGCGATGCTCTCGAAGGTTTGTTCTCGGTCCCACGGGCATTCCGCTCGAAGGCGATCCATTAAATCTTTGGCGCGCTCATAAGGTGTGTCGCCCCGAATATCAGATATGGAGCTATCGCTCACAGCTTAGGTTTCCGAATAGCCCAAATAACGAGACCCAGAATACCGATAAAGCTCACGGCATAAGAGGCGATAATAAAGGGAGTGTTTGTACCGTAATCCATGCGCTTAGGCCTCGCTGACGGTGATGGTTGCGGGCTTGGCCTTTGTCTGACGTTTATTGCGCAAAGCCACCAACTCACCTTCGATAGCACGAATAGTCGTCCAGCCTAAAACAGCAAAATATCCAATCGTCATAACGAGGAGGGGGATAAAAAAGTCGCCATCCATGCCCGGCGCACCGGGTGAAGAGATGGAGGCAGGCTGATGTAATGTGTTCCACCAATCCACTGAGAATTTGATGATAGGAATATTGACGAATCCGACCATGGCGACAATCGAACAGAGCCGCGCGGCGCGTTTCTTATCCTCAATCACCTGCCATA
>CAYTAJ010000029.1:2644-4660 GCA_964435725.1 uncultured Algimonas sp. | reverse complement strand
GCTCCGAGGGCCACATAGGCTGATGGTACATGCACATATAGCATCCGAACACCTTGCCCATGAAGGTCGGCTTCGGGAGAGGTTACAAGCCCTTTAAACGTACCTGCTGCAACAAAGACGATTGCGAGAAGCGCGAGTATAGGCTTTAGCCATTTAGAGACGCGTGCAAACCGTGCAGGATTGGCCAAATAGCTTATCATGTGGTCTCCAAATTAATGCGTAACGCTGCTGCCGACGCAGGCAGTCCTATCGCAATTGAAAGCAAGCTTAAACCCGCCAAGATGCGAATTTCTACCGCAGCCCAACCTATGTTCAGAAAGCTATCCGTGGCGTCCAACCCAAAGATGAGTAGTGGGACGAGAAAGGGCATGACAAGTAAAACGGCCAAGAACCCGGCGCCGTTACGGGCGCAAAGAACAGCACCCGCCAAGGTCACATAGGCTCCAAGGGCAGGGGCTGCGATCGCGAGGGTCAACATCGTCGCTCCAATAGCCTCTCCGGAGAGGCCAAAAAATGATCCCGTCAGCGGCGTGATGAGGAAGAGCGGAAGAAAGCCTGTGGCTAAAAACCCAACCCACTTTGCGAGACACACGGTGAGGGCCGAGGGGCCGGAGAGTAGGATTTGTGCTAATGTGCCTTGGCGATAATCCGTTTGGAATATGGTCGCAAAAGACAGCAGCATTGAGAAAAATACGCCGAGCCAAATAAAGGCAACCCCTAAGCGGCGGAGTTCAGAGAGCTGTCCGCCCAAGGCGATGGCGCATAAGGCGAGGAAGGTCATCATGAATACGGCGCCCATGACCCAGGAGCCGCCGGAGCGCCAAGCAATGCGCAGATCACGCATCAAGATTAGCATAAAATGCGTCATGAGTCTGCCTGCGTCAGGTGTAGTGTCTTGGCTTTATGGCCTGCAATGGGTGTCGGGTTGTGAGAGGCGATGAGGGCTATGCCGCCTTTGTCTAAATGGTTTTTGATGACAGAGGCTACAAAATCTCGACCGTCTTTATCGAGAGCGGAAAAGGGTTCATCTAAAAGCCAGAGCGGGCGTTTCGCCGCCATAATTTTAGCCAGGCTTAAGCGTTTACGTTGGCCAAGGGAGAGGCCTTCTGTTCTGACTGCAGCAGCCTCTTTTAGGCCGACGCGTTCGAGTAAGTCATGGGTGTTGACTGTGTGTTGTCCGAGTTTAGCGAAAAACCTTAGGTCTTCTTCTGCGCTGAACCCTCGGCTTGCGCCATCAGGCTGCACCATCAGAGAGGCACAATCAAAAGCACGATAGGCGTGTTCTGCAATTGTATAATTTATCTGGCCCTGTTCAGGATATAACAATCCGGCCAAAGCAAGGAGGAGCGTCGTTTTACCAATGCCGTTTTCACCTGTGATATAAACGAGCTTGCCGGGGCTGAGTGATAAACTCAGATTATCAATAAGGACGCGGTCTCCGCGCGACAAAGACACGTTTTCCAATGTCACAAATAGCCTATGTGAGTCGGTTATGTCAGCAGTCTCAGCCATCTCGCGGTTTATGCCGTTAATGAGACTGAATGTCACGCTGCATTCAAAGGCGGATTGCACCTTAATCTCTCTGTGATATGACGCAATCATGACTGAGACACAGACACCGAAACGCATCAAACCACCCCATCGTAACCGTCGCTTGGCCGCTATTGCCGGATTTGGGATTTTGATTGTCGCGGCGGTCACGCTTATAGCCTCTGCACTCAGCGATAATACGCAGTTCTTCTATAACCCCAGTGACATTGTCGCTGAGGGGTTCGTACCGGGTTCAGAAATTTACCGCATGGGTGGCCTTGTTGTGGAAGGATCAGTCGAGCGTAAAGGCGGCTTGCTGACACAGTTTGCCGTGGCTGATTTTGAACGCGAGATGGAGGCTCCCATTACGGTGCTCCATGACGGTGTTCTGCCGGATTTATTTCGTGAAGGACAGGGCGTTGTCGTTTCTGGTAATAAGAACGCCGAGGGTATTTTTATCGCGACAGAGGTTCTCGCCAAACATGA
>CAYTAJ010000029.1:0-2544 GCA_964435725.1 uncultured Algimonas sp. | reverse complement strand
TCCAAAAAAAGAAAAAACCTAAGTCATAAAACTTAGGCGCAAATCTAATATCTGGCATATGTGAATTAAGTGGGCGGACACTAGGCCGATGTGGGGCAACCCTGTGCCCGCCCGCCTATCATTTGATAGGACGTCGTTGTCATAGCGATAGCTATTCCAAATTGGTAGTGATTCACTGTGAAAATTCCGTTGAAATTTCAATTTTTCTGCAATCGTGTTGAAAAAAGGGTAAAATTCAGAGCGTTTGATTATGAAAGCACCTCTTCACTAAGACCGCTTTCTTGAAATGGGGATTACGCCAAAGCAAAAATCGCCTTTAGGCTGTATATTTTCATTTATAAGTGTGCGGATTATTCGCTTGTTCTGCAGTGATTCTGTTTTAAACCCACTCTGTGAAAACGAAACCTGATATGATTATTGTGGGCGCGGGGCTGTCCGGACTTTTGACAGCTTGGCGTTGTTTGGATATTAATTCAGATTTGAGCGTCTTGGTTATCGAGGCGTCTGATAAAATCGCAGGTGATCACACATGGTCGTTTAATCTCACGGATGTTGCGGAAGATTTACGGGATTGGATTAAGCCTTTCATCGCTTATCAATGGCCGCGCTACGATGTGAAATTCCCAAAGCGCGAACGGACGCTCGAAATTCCGTATTGCACGGGGAATAGTGATACGCTCCGCGCTTGCGTACAGCCTTTTATTGATAATGGACGCTTGCAGGTAAGGTTGAAGACGAAAGTCACTTCGCTTGACCCGGATAAGGTCACGCTGGAAAATGGAGATGTCTGGGAGGCCAATTGCGTCCTTGATGCGCGGGGGTTTGAACCGAACGAGAATGTGTTTCTTGGCTATCAAAAATTTGTGGGCCGCACGATTCGTACGAAAGAGCCGCATGGCCTTAAACACCCCATCATTATGGATGCGACGGTGGAACAACTTGGCGGCTATCGTTTTGTCTATTGCTTGCCCTTTACCGAACATGAAATTTTGGTGGAGGATACCTATTACACAGACGGCGCAGACCTGTCTGAAAACGAAGTCGCCGCGCGGGTTGGTGATTATATCAACGCGAAAGGGTGGGGAGACCATGAGTTAGTTAGGCAGGAAAAGGGAGTGCTACCGATTACTTTAGCTTCCAGTTCATTTATAACTACCGATAGTGTAATAGGTATTCGTGGTGGCTTTTACCATGCAGTGACTGGGTATAGTTTCCCTATGGCTCTCAAAGTCGCTTATTGGATTGCTTGGGATATTGATTGTTTTAAGGCTGATCCATCTAGTGACATTGAAGGTCATTTATATAATGCGATTCAAAGTACCCAATATGCTCACTGGCGTAACGAACGATTCCTCCGCCTCCTGAACCGTATGCTCTTCCGCGCTTGCGAACCCGATCAACGCTATAAAGTTCTGCAACGCTTTTACGGTTTGAACCAAGGCCTTATTGAGCGGTTTTATGCGGGGCAACTGACATGGCGCGACAAAGCGCGCATCTTAATCGGAAAACCGCCTGTACCCGTAACTAAAGCACTCTATAATTTCTCGGAAAAAGCTTTTATCAAACGAGAACGCGCTAAAAAAGAATCGAACATATGAACGCCCAAATCGACCCCTCTGATATCAACACTGCGAAAGCCGAAACCCCGACCGCTATCGTGGTTGGCGCAGGATTTGGTGGCATTGCGCTCGCCATACGCCTCCAAGCGATGGGATTTCAAACCACGCTGATTGATAATCGCGATAAGCCGGGCGGCCGTGCATATGTCTATGAAATGGGTGGGTTTAAGTTTGACGGTGGCCCGACGGTCATTACCGACCCTGATTGTCTCGAGCAACTCTTCACTGTGGCGGGCAAAGAGATGAAAGATTATGTCGAATTGCTCCCCGTTGATCCATTTTACCGCCTGCAATGGGAAGACGGCGAAGTGCTCGACTATAATAATGACCAAGACTTCCTTGAGGAACAAATTCGCAAGCGTAACCCTGATGACGTAGAGGGCTACCGCAAATTCCTCGCCTATTCCAAAGAGCTTTACCGCGAGGGCTATGAGAAACTCGGCACAACGGCGTTCTTGAAAGTCAGTCAGATGTTCGCCGCCGCACCGCAACTGGTTCGATTGCGCGCAGACCGCAGCGTTTACAAACAAGTCTCGAAATTTGTGAAAGACGAACAGACGCGTCAGCTGCTGTCATTTCAATCGCTCCTCGTCGGCGGCAATCCTTTCGCGACCTCGGCGATTTATGCGCTCATCCATGCGCTCGAACGCAAAGGCGGTGTGTGGTTTGCCAAAGGCGGGACAGGGGCCTTGGTTCAAGGCCTCGTGCGACTCTTCCAAGATATTGGCGGCGCGTTGAAACTCTCCGACGAAGTCACGGATATCCATACCGAAGGCGAC
Source organism: uncultured Algimonas sp. (assembly GCA_964435725.1). Classification (GTDB taxonomy): domain Bacteria; phylum Pseudomonadota; class Alphaproteobacteria; order Caulobacterales; family Maricaulaceae; genus Litorimonas. Next base: position 146 of record CAYTAJ010000029.1, on the reverse strand, counting down.
CGTGTCACGGGTGTCACCACAGCAAGCGGTTGGACGGCCAAGGCTGACCTTGTCGCCTCAAATGCCGATGTCGTACATACTTATAGCCAGCTCTTACGAGGTCATAAACGCGGTGAAAAATACGGCAAAGCGCTCAAGAAGAAACG